>JAAWNY010000055.1 GCA_022799175.1 Lachnospiraceae bacterium
TAGGGGAATAGTTCAATGGTAGAGCGGCGGTCTCCAAAACCGTAGATGGGGGTTCGAGCCCCTCTTCCCCTGTTGCATGAGAGCAGTGAAGATCTTTATTTAAAAAGGTTTTCACTGTTTTTTTGTTTGAATTTACGTGGGCTTGTTTTTCAAAAAAAAGGCATATTTTTCTTGTAAAATGTGAATTTTTACGAGGTTGTCACGTGTGTAGAATTTCATTTTTCTCGAACAGCCAAAGAGAAAAATATACATAAGTGGGAATTTACATAAAAATGGAAAAAGGCGGCGGGATGAAATTAGAAGAAATGTGCAGAAAAGAGACGGATGCGAAGGATTGCCAGAATTTGACTTTTTTAGAGTAACATGGTATAAAGAGAATAACGCCAATGGTGGTGTTCAACAAGAAGGAGTTAGATATGATGAAAGAGAAAAAGATCAAGTTAGTGAGCATCGCAGACGCGAAGACGTTTGTGACAGCAGCCATGAAGTGCGATTTTGATGTTGATGTTTTCTACAACCGTGTGGTCATCGACGGGAAATCTATCCTGGGCGTACTGAGTATGGATCTGACCAAAACTCTTAATGTAAGACTGCATGGAGAAGACGAGGAATTCGAGACATATCTGGAGACAATTGCACCAGTAGATGAAAAAATCGCATAAAGAAGTGATAGAAAATAATGGCTAAAAAGCAGGCGGCACAAAAGAGATTGTGTCGGCCTGTTTTTTTGTTATAATAGGGAGAAAAGGATCTGGGGGAATGTTATGGCACAACAAGAGAAACAAAAGATTAAAATATCGGTCCGTAATCTGGTAGAGTTTGTCATGCGGGGAGGAGATATTGATAATCGAAGAACAGGAGGCGCCGAACGGGATGCCATGCAGGCCGGCAGCCGGATCCATCGCAAAATTCAACGTCGAATGGGAGCGAATTATCAGGCAGAAGTAGCTTTAAAATATGTGTGGGAGCGGGAGAACTATCAGATTATAATCGAAGGCCGGGCAGATGGGATTATCCGAAACGAGAAAGAAATCATGATTGACGAGATCAAGGGAGTCTATCTGGATGTGAACCGTCTAGAAGAACCCAAGGAAGTCCATTTGGCACAAGCCCTTTGTTATGCCTATATTTATGCGAGTCAGAACAGTCTGGAACAAATGGGAATTCAGCTCACTTATTGCAATATCGAGACAGAAGAGATACGGAGATTTCAGCAAAACAAGAGCATAGCAAAGCTGAAAGAATGGTTTGGAAACCTTATTCAAGAGTATGAGAAATGGGCGGAGTATCAGTATCAACACGGATTGCTTCGGGAGGAATCTCTACAACAACTTTCTTTTCCCTATCCTTATCGAGAAGGACAGAAGGAACTGGCAATCTCTGTATATCGCGCTTTGAAAAGAAAACAGAATTTGTTCATTCAGGCACCTACCGGAATCGGAAAGACTCTTTCCACCGTATATCCGGCATTGAAAGTACTAGGAGAGGGACAAGAAGGAAAGCTATTTTATCTGACAGCGAAGACGATTACCCGAAATGTAGCAGAAGATTGTTTTCAGCTTCTTCGGGAACATGGTCTGTTTTTTCGCACGGTCACGATCACAGCGAAAGAGAAGCTTTGTCCATGGGAAAAGGCAGATTGCAATCCGGAAGCATGCAATCGGGCCAGAGGACATTACGATCGGGTAAACTTGGCGGTATTTGATATCATCCATCAGGAATTTGGAATTACCCGAGAGGTGATATTGCAGTATGCGGATAAATACCAGGTTTGTCCTTTTGAATTTTGTTTGGATATCAGTAACTGGGTGGACGGAGTGATCTGTGATTATAATTATGTATTTGATCCGAATGTCCGGTTGAGACGATATTTTTCGGACGGAGTATCGGGAGAGTATCTGTTTTTGATTGATGAGGCGCATAATCTGGTGCATCGTGCCCGGGAAATGTTCAGTGCGGTATTGGTAAAAGAAGATTTTCTGACAGTAAGAAAAGTTTTGAAGGGACATGCGAAAAAAGTGGAACGTTTGTTAGAGCGTTGTAATCGGAAACTTTTAGAGCTGAAGCGGGAGTGTGAGGAATACCAGGTTTTAGAAGAGGTGAATCTTTTTGCCAAGGATTTGATGGAACTTTTTGGGGAAATGGAAAATGTTATGGAGGAACCAGACGGCATTCGGAATCTTCCAGACTGGGATGTGGTGTTGAATTTCTATTTTGCAATACGCCATTTTCTGAATATGTATGAAAATTTGGATGAGCATTACCGCATTTATACGGAACTAGGACAAGACGAACGCTTTTCTTTGCATTTGTTTTGTATGGATCCTTCTCATTGTTTGGCCAATTGCCTGGAAAAGGGATGCGGAAGTATATTTTTTTCCGCCACCTTGCTTCCGGTATTGTATTATAAAAAGCTTCTTTCGGGTAAGCCAAAAGATTATGCGGTCTATGCACAGTCACCATTTCCGAAAGAAAATCGAATGCTGCTGATCGGTACGGATGTCAGCAGTCGCTATACCCGGAGAAATCGGGGAGAATACGGTAAAGTGGTGGCTTATATCTGTGCAGTTGCCAGAAGTCATAAAGGGAATTACATGGTGTTTTTTCCCTCATATCGATATATGGAGGCAGTGGAAAAGGAACTGCAATTGTTTGATGATGGTTCATTTACCTGGCAGATGCAGGGAGTGCACATGAGCGAAGAGGAACGAGAAGCATTTTTGGCAGATTTTGAAACGGGACGGGAACGATCCCTAGTAGGATTTTGTGTGCTGGGTGGGATATTTTCGGAAGGGATCGATTTGAAGGCAAAGCGGCTGGAGGGAGTGATTATTGTGGGGACCGGTCTGCCAATGGTCTGCACCGAACAAAAAATCCTGAAGGAATATTTTGATGGACAACGGGAAAACGGATATGATTATGCGTACCAATATCCGGGAATGAATAAAGTTTTGCAGGCAGCCGGGCGGGTAATCCGGACCGGAGAGGATCGGGGAATCATCCTGCTTTTGGATGATCGTTTTCTGCGGCCAGAGATACAGGCAATGTTCCCCAGGGAATGGTCGGAATACGCGCCGGTTACCCGGAATACGGTGTTTGAATGGCTGAAAAGATTTTGGGACAGGTGGGAACAGAACGATGAGGCGACGAAGACTTTGGAATGAGATCGCTTCCGTGTTAAAGCATGTCCATAAATTGTTTTGCGGCTTGAGACAGAGGCAGGTGTTCATTATAAGCAACCACCAGCTGACGAGCAGGAATCGGTTCTTGTAAGTCCAAAACAAACAGATTGGAGAGATTGCCCGGCACACAGTAATCAGGAACAAAGGCGATACCAAGTCCAATGCGGGCAAGATCAATCAACAGATCGTTGCTGCTGAGTTCAATCTCAGGAACCAGATCCAGCTGATGACGCTGAAACAAACTATGGAGGAATTCACTGGTAGTACTTTTGCGATCCAGCATCAGAATCGGGCAATTCTGGAGCTGGCTTAGATGAATTTTCTGGTTTTTCAAATGATAGTATTCCTCATTGGCTACAAATACATCGTGAAATTCCCGGATAATCCGTACATTTTGCGTGTTAGAGAGACCAGAATTCGGATAATTGGTAATGCAGAAATCCACCTGGCCGGATTCTAATAGTCTGGCACAGGCAATCGAGGTCTGGTTGTTGACTTTGATATGAATCTTGGGATAGCGACGATGGAATTCTTTTAAATAAGAAACCAGATAATAGCGGCAGATGGTGTCACTGGCTCCGATACGGAGCTGACCGCCGCCTAAAGTATTGGCTTCTAAAAGCTGATTCTCTCCGCGACGGATCAAGCTCATGGCCGGTTCAATATGTTTAAGCAAAATCTCTCCTTCGGGAGTCAGTTGCACGCGTTTGGTACTGCGGATAAATAAGGGTTGGTTCAGCTTTTTTTCTAAAAGCTTGATAGACTGGCTGACGGCAGACTGAGAGATAAAAAGCTGTCGGGAAGCTTCCGAAAAGCTTAAGGTGTTCGCTACATGATAGAAGACTTTGTATAATTCATAATTGATATCCATAATTAGAGCTCCTTATAAGTAGTGATTTTATTGTAACATAGATAGCAGGGCGGGTAAAGAGAAAAGAATGGTTGAATTCGAAGGATTAAAAGGAAAAGATCGTAGAGATGTCGATTACTTGAAAATAAGTGTATATTATGATAGGATAAATTCGTTATTATTTACAGAGCAGGGATTAAGGAAGGGCTTTATCTAAAAAAATCACTGTTGGGGAGGAAACGAAATGGAAAGCACAGGAAGTAGAAATAGGATTGGAGCAAGGCGCCTGACATCACAGGAGGTCAAGCTGATTCTGCCAACTTATGAACAGATTACCAAGCAAATTGAACAATTTCGGGAGGAAAAGAGAGAAAGCCGGCAAACAGAGAATCAGAAAACCAATAATATTGGTATTATCGGTGCCAGAGGAGCAGGAAAAACTTCTGTTTTGAAGACCATTCGCGCAGAATTAGAAGAAAAGCAGAAGAAAGGGGAGCAGACGGGAGCAGATCAGGATATCATTCTTCCAATCATTGTTCCAGAAAATATGTCCGAGTCCAGTACTCTGATGGCTACGATTTTAGGAATGCTGAAAGCGCCGGTTCGTGAGCGTGCCAAACAGATGAAAGAAAATCGTACAAATGGCAAATACGATGATTGCATTGGGGAAAGTAAGCTGGAGAAAGATTATAATGAGGTGGTAAAGCAGTATACCTTTATTCAGAAAGAATATCGGGATATTTTGATTCATGAATACACTACTGAAAATGATTATGTAAAGAGTTCGACGAAGGTATTTAACTCCGATGTCGAATTTATAACAAAATTTAATCAGCTGCTCGATGCCTTGTTAAACGGAGAGGAACAACCCCAAAATGCGCTTTTGTTTCTTTTTATTGACGATATTGATCTCAGTACGCATCGCTGTGCAGATGTGGTGAGAACACTGCTTTCTTATTTATCCAATCAGAATATTGTCACGTTGCTTTCCGGAGATCTGTCTACCTTTGAAGAAGCATTGACGCTGGATTTTTTGAGACAGGAAAATGTCCTCGACAAAAATATGATTGATCACTCCATGATGATCAGCGGAAGCGGACTGGATCTGGAAACCAGAACCCTTTTAGCGAGCAAAAAGCAGTTGGCTTATGAGTATTTGAAAAAAATTCTTCCTCCCGTTTACCGTCATAATATTAAAGAATGGTCTTTAGACGAGAAGGGGAATTACTGTATTCTTGATTCAAACGAGGAAAATCCGGAAGAAAAAACATTATCTCATTTGCTTGCCACGGCTTTAAGAGGGTGGATCGATCCGGCCTTCTTTCGTTATATCCGGCTGGAGCATGACGACAAGAACCGCCAGACAGAAAAGCATGAGGTGATCCCTTATACCTATCATTTATTTGACAATACTTCCCGCGGATTGAATAATATTTATAACTTGCTGAGGGAGATAGAAAAGAAACGAGAAAATGAACCCAAGGATTTTCGGAAAGAAGACGAAAAAGGACGTTTTCTGGAAGAAAAAAAACAGCTTTTGGATACCATTATTTCGTCCAAACAGCTTTATAATCAGTATCGGGATAAGATACAAGGGGTGATGTTTCGCATCAATGAATTCGAAAAAGAAGGAAAAGTTTTTTTTGATAACGCTTATGCCATCATCTATAGAGAAGAGAAGCAGGAATTAAAAGAAGATACGAAAGGCAAGACGGCCAAACAGGATATTATGGTTTATAATATAAAAAATCCGGTGGATCGATTTTCTCTGTTTCTTTTTGTGGATTTTGCAGCCAGAATTTTTTATGAGAGAAAGTATCAAAAAATAGTAGATGCAAATGAAGACTATCAGGCATTGAAGAAAAAAGCTATGGAAGATCTCTTTTTCAATCCGGTCATCGCAGAAAAGGCCATGGGTTCTCTGGAGGATTACGACTGGAGATTATATAAGCCCTCCTTCAATATGAACAGGGAAATTCGATTGAAAATGACAATGTACGATGTGAATGCCGGATTTTTACTGGCAGGCGATCTGGTCTTTAATCTGACCTATTATAAAAATCTTCCGTTGGAGCGAATTCTGACATTATACCAGAAACAAGAAGATACAAGACAGGATTCTCATAATATAGAAAACAGATTGTTCCCTATGGATTTGAAACAACGGCTTATTCTTTCATTCTGGCAGACCGTATCCTCTCTTGCCAAGCTTCATGAAAAAGAAGTGGTGGAACAAATCGCGCAATATTATCCTGTCTTTTCGAAAGAATTTATTTATATAGAAAATCAGATATCGGGAATACCGATCCAGAATATTGTCAATCGTCTGTTTGATGAAGATTGTAAAAAGGCGGTTCCAGACACCAATGATGCGGATCATCAGCTGGTGCGGCGGATTTTGTTAAATACAATAGCAGAACAGCAATCGAAGGCAAAGCAAGGCAAAGAGAAAGAAGAAGGACCGTGGAAAAAACTTCCCGCAGGAGAGAATACCGAAATTTTAAGTAAAAAGGGCAGAGAGGGATGCGATGAAAAGAGGAAAAAAATATTAGAAGGAATCGGAAAAAATAATCTCTGGAGCGAAGAAGTGGTGAAAGAAAATGTAGAAGATTATTTGCTTCATCAGCTTCGTGAATATTTTAAAAGAATTTTCTCCGGTTTGGCGGCAAACGCGAATACGAATCCCCCTGAATGGATCGTAAATATCAGTAATGCCCAAAAGACATGGGATGAATTTTACCGCTCTCCGGACGGAACTACCTACACAAATAAAGCGAAAGAAACCAAAAGAAACCTTTTTGAGATTATAGCAGGAGAAACCGAAAGAAACAAGAATAGAATTTCCTATAAAACGTATGAAAAGATTATAGACGAGTTGCGAAAACTGGCATGGAACTATCGGGTGTGGTACGGCAGAGCAGAAGCGCAGGATTTGTTGAAATGTCTCCAGGAAGCATACGCCGAGCCAGTAAAAAAGGAGAGCGATGATGCGGGTGGAGATCATGCATGGGAGAAGTATAAAGAATATTATGATTTTATTTTCTATTTATCCTATTATTACGATTGCAAAATGGCCAATGATTCTGCTGATCAGATAAATCAGGAAGCGGAAATCTTAAAAAAGATCACAGAGAGTTTGTCCATTGCCCACAGAAAGGCTGATAGGCAGGTATTGGATACGCTGATTGACAAGCTGAATGAAGTACTAGATCCAGAGGACAGAATCGACAGCGATGAATTTGAAGAGCTGTTTTCCAAAAATCAAAAATAGAGGAGGAATCATGATTAACGATTCCATTAACCGCTTTTTGGGCGTGTTGTGCTATCCGTTTGCTTCTCTGGAGTCTTTTTGGCGGGATCGCATTCAGGAATATGTGGCGGCCTGCCGGAAGCCAGAGAAGGACAGAAAGGAAATCTCCAGGATACGGGAGAGTCTGCAAAATGAATTGGTGGGATATATTCGAAAAAACTATCCGCTCTATTCCTATGATGAGATTTATCTGTATCTGGAACGAAGTTATCTCTATGATATAGAGATGTATGAAGATGCTTTAGCGCTTTATAGTCACATTATGGAGAGAATGGCTTCTACCTTGTTATCTCACAGAGATGGGCAGATGGTTTTTAAATACTGGGAGAACAAGGATGATAAAGCGCTGTTTGGCGGTTTTGCCGGCAGCAATAAGGTGATTCTTTTTCATAGCCTGAATTGCCATATTCCTATGGATGTAATTGCAATCGTCTATATGATCCGCAATCAAAGAGAGCCAGATATCCGATGCCTGGATTATTTTTATGGCAATATTGAGGTGGCGGATCAACAGCTTTCACGGATTCTAGAAAAGGGAGTAGCAGAAAATCATCTTCATAAAGGGGTTTCCAGAACGTTTTCTAGTATATGGGATTCTCTGATGGAGCCGCTGACTGTAGAAAGGGGAAAAGCGTTTTCTAAAAAGCAGTTTATGAGTGGAACCAGGGAACAAAATAAGCAGATACAATTTTATATTTTGGGATGTGGACTTCTTCGGGGATGGATGATTCTTTCTATGCAAAGCGGGCTATCGGCATATGAGAAGGAATGCTTAGAAAGCGATAGGGAACTGCAGGAAATCCGGGAGCTGGAAGCAGATTTTTGCCATGGGGAAAATTTTGAGAAACGTTACCGAGAACGTTTTGCGGATTCGCAAGAAGACGACGTGATGATCGATTATTACATAAGGCTCTGGGAAATTCTCGAGCGATTTTTACCGGAGGATGCCTTTTTGCATCCGCTTTGCATGGGGGTGTTAGAAGGAGGGAAGAATCTTCATACGTTTGATGAAAATGTTTTTTTGTATCATGCCTTGCAGGAAATGCTTATGAATCCGGCAGAAAAAAGAAGAAAAAAGTTTATTATGCAATATCTACGCGTCCGAAACTATCTTTTTTATGTCAGCGTGCAGCAGAAGACGGTCAAAGGTTTGGACTATTTTCAACAGATTTACCGAGCAAATTCGAAATTAAATCGTATCAACATTGAAAACTTTTGGGAAAGTGCGATTCGGGAGCAGTTACAGAACCGGGATTTGCGCAAGATTGAATTTCGTTCTTCTATGAAGGGCTCTTATAAAGATTTCAAAAAAGATGTAAAACGATTTCTGGAAGCATATCAAAAAATTTTGAAAGAAGATTACTGTTATTTTGACGGGAAAAATTATGTTCCGGCGCAACCGTTGCCGCAGGTTGGACTGGTAATTCACTTTTTGAAACGGCCGGACGAAACGATTCCTGAGAAATGCTTTCAGAATGGGCGGGAAGACTGTTCTTATTTTCATTTTGGAAAATTGCAGAAAGACTATGAGAATCAGATTGAGGCTTTTGTTCGGCTTCGGTCAGAGAACAGAGAGATGAGCCGCTACCTGGTAGGAATCGATGCGGCAAGTCTGGAAAATTCCACTCCTACCTGGGTATTTCGTTCTATTTATGAAAAAGCCAGGGACAGCAGAGTGGAAGCGGTAGGAAGAAATATGAGAACTGGAGGTTATACCCAAAGCCTTGGTTTTACCTTCCATGCGGGTGAGGATTTTCGTCATATTTTGTCTGGCCTTAGAAGGATGGATGAAGCGGTTGAGCATTTGAAATTTCATGCGGGAGACCGGATTGGTCATGGGATTGCGTTGGGAATATCTGCGCAGATATGGAAAAATCAGAATCCTGTAGTCATTATTCCGCAGATTGAGGCATTGGAAAATTACCTCTGGGCGTACGATACTCTGAGCCGACATTACAGTGGTTTCCAGGCAGCAATTCTGGCTTATATGGAACAGAAAATCTATGAACTGGCCAGTGATATTTATGGGGAAAATCACGGAGGAATCACGATTGAAATGCTTATAGCCAGCTATCACCGGAGCTTTTCGGGAGAGAAGACAAACGATGAAGACGAGATAGAAAAAGAACAAAAAACGGTGAAAGAAAATCTTTGCAAAAAAATCTGGAATAAAGAAAGAATTCACTGGGATGCCGGACTTTTGGCAATTGCCAGACACTGCAAGAATTTTATAAGGAAAATGGAACAGCCCATTCATTATGCGATCACGGAACAGGATTTGATGATTATTGAAGAACTCCAGACAATTTTAAAGAAAAAGCTAGGAAGGAAGGGGATTGTGATCGAGGTGAATCCTTCTTCTAATATAGCGATTGCAGATTTGGATGTGACGGGGGAAAATCAGTTTTATCAAATGAACCAGATGCATGATGAACAAAATCTCATCGTATGTGTAAATTCCGATGATCCGGCCGTCTTTAATACGAATGTATCGAACGAACTGGCGTATATTTATTATGGAATGCTGGAGAAAAATATCAGCAGAGAGGCCGCCCTGCGCTGGATGGATCAGATTCGGAAAAATGGTATGGACAGTTCGTTTATTCGCCGTCAGGAATCGGATGAGGTAATATTGAAAAAGCTTTCGGAATTGCTTAAAAGCATGTAAAAGGAGATGGATTTTTGTACATGGACGATTTTAGTGGAGATATTACCGGATTGTGTGTGGTTGGCAAAGAGAAATTCCTTGAAAAAAATGGTATTTTGTTGTAATATTAAAAGCAGGAAGTAAAGGCGCTCCGGTCATTTTCGGGCGCCCTTTGTTTTATCGTTGTGAAGAAGAGAGGGGATGGCGGCCAATGAGGGATATGGTAGAACATATGGAGGGGATCAATCGGCTGATGGCCAGGTATGGCGTGAAGTTTGGAATTTACAAGAATCGGGAGTTTCATGAACAATTATTTCCGTTTGATCCACTGCCACGGGTGATTTCGGCAGCGGAATTTCGATATTTGGAGAAGGGGCTAATTCAGCGGGTAGATGCCCTGAACTGTTTTTTGGCAGATATTTATGGCGAGAAGAAGATCGTAAAGGATGGGGTGATTCCTGAAGATTTTATCTTTTCTTCCAAGGGCTATCTGCCACAATGTGAAGGGATGATGCCGCCAAAAAAGATTTACAGCCATATCTCAGGGATTGATCTGGTGCAGGCCAAGGAGGGGACCTGGTACATACTGGAAGACAATCTGCGGATTCCTTCCGGAGCCTCCTACCCGATGATTGCCAGAGAGTTGACAAGACAGGCGTCGCCTCGGACCTTTATGAGGAATCATGTGGTGGATAACCGGGATTATGCGGGGATGTTAAAGGAAGTTATGGATCATGTCAATACGGGGGGAATCCATGTAGTATTGACGCCAGGCCGCTATAATGCCGCATTTTTTGAGCATTCTTATCTGGCGGAGCGCTCTGGCGCGATTCTGGCGATGCCTCAGGATTTATATGTGGAGAATAACCGGTTGTATTATCGTCAATATCAGGGCAGACAGCTGCAGGTGGGAACGGTATACCGTCGCTTGTCGGATGAGTATCTCGATCCTTTGTGTTTTGAGCCGGAATCTCTGATCGGCGTGCCGGGAATTATGGATGTTTACCGCAGCGGGAATGTGGCGTTGGTCAACGCGCCGGGCAATGGGGTTGCCGACGATAAGGGGATTTATTACTTTGTACCACATATGGTAAAATATTATCTGGATCAAGAAGCGATTTTGAAAAATGCGCCTACCTATCTGGCCTTTTATGAATCGGATCGAAAGTGGATCTTAGAGCATTTGGAAATGTTAGTCGTGAAAGATGTATCGGAGGCCGGCGGTTATGGGGTGATATTTGGAAAAGATTTAACGAAAGAGAAGCGGGAGGAGCTGAGACAGATTATTATTCGGGAACCGAGACGGTTTATCGCTCAAGAGGTTGTAGATTTTATTGATCTGGATATTGTGGAAGGGGACGGGGGCGTTCCCCGAAAAGCAGATTTACGGGCATTTGTCTTGAGCAGTGGGACGACAAAGGTGTGGCCTAGCGGACTGACTCGTTTTTCTAGAAATCCAGATTCGTTTGTCGTGAATTCATCGCAGGGGGGAGGGTTTAAGGATACATGGGTATTATCTCAATAGAAAAAGCAGATCATTTGTTCTGGCTGGGCAGGTATACGGAGCGGGTGTTTACTACGCTGCAGACATTTTTTAAATATTTTGATCGGATGCTGGATATGGATGAGAAAGCTTATCAGACGTTTTGTGGAAAGTTGACCATTCCGGTTATCTATGAAAATATGGATGATTTTATTGATAAATATCTGTTTTCTCTGGAAGATCCCAATTCTGTCTACAGCAATATGATGCGGGCATTTGATAATGCCGTGATTTTGCGGGACGAGCTGAGCAGCGATACCTTATCTTATATTCAGATGGCGCTGGATGGTATCGAACATGCGAAGCTTCATGGGAATGCACTGGCCTATGATCTCCAGCCGGTGAAGGATTATCTATATGCATTCTGGGGGTGTCTGGATGATAACGTGGAGGATGAAGAAGGCCGGAATATCATTAAATGCGGGAAATATCTGGAGCGGCTGGATTTGTATATGAGACTGGATTTTCCGTATTTTTATATCGAAAAAGAGTTTAATAAGTTTTTAAACCGCTTGTATAAAATCCGAATTGGATATAATCGAAAAGAGGCAGATAAGCTTACAGAAGTGATGAACCTGAAAGAAGGATGGATTGTCAGGCAGCAAGATGCCCTCAATGCATTGTGGAATATTTTTTAGAGGTGATGCAAATTGAAAAGACTGCATTTCTGCTATGAGATGAGCTTAAAATGGGATCAAAGGGTGAAAGATCATCACTTTCTGATCCGTTGCCGTCCCATGGAGAATGGTCGTCAACACAGAGAAGACATGACTATCAAGATAGAACCGGCAGATTTCATCAGTGAAGGGATCGATGGTTTTGGAAACGAGGGCTATATGGGGTCCATGCGTGCTCCGCATGACTACTTGTCAGTGAAAGCTGAGGGGATGGTACAGGTGAATGTTTCCGGCCGTACAGAGCCATTCCATCCCATGTATCGGTTTCCGTCAGCTTTTACGATGCCTGACGAGAGTATGGATAAGTTTCTGAGAGAGACTTGGCTGGAATTGGGATGGCCAGCGAGGAATGCGGCTGATTTCGCAATAAAATCATGTCATATGCGGGAAAAAGAATATCCGCCTATGGCCCAGAATGATTTGGAATATATGATGAACCGTCTGTATAGACGGTTTGTTTATGCGCCGGGAGCCACAACCGTGGCAACCACGGCGGTCGAAGCGCTGGCTCTGGGAAAGGGAGTATGTCAGGATTATGCTCATGTTTTTATCAGCCTGTGTCGTCTGGCAGGAGTGCCAGCCCGGTATGCGGCAGGAATGATGCTGGGAGAGGGTGCCAGCCATGCCTGGGTCGAAGTATGGATGAAGGATACTTGGCTGGGGATGGATCCAACGAACAATCGTCTGGTGGATGAGACTTATATTAAGCTGACTCATGGGCGGGATTTTGGAGACGGTACCATTAACCGGGGCCGTTTTTTGGGATTTGCCAATCAGAGTCAGGAAATCCGTGTAAAGGTGGAAGAAATGGTATGATAAAAGAGGTGGTTTCTGTCGGACTGGCAGTAGACGAATGTCTGCGTGTCAAAAAAAATGTATTGCAGCCAGAACGTTTGACGGGGAATGAAAAGAGGGTTTGTATTGTAACGGGAACTCATGGAGATGAGCTGGAAGGACAGTATGTATGCTATGAACTGAATCGGATTCTTCAAGCACATCAAGATTGTCTGAAAGGAATTGTGGAGATATATCCGGCATTAAATCCCTTAGGAGTAGATTCTATTTCTCGGGGAATTCCCATGTTTGATCTGGATATGAACCGGATTTTTCCCGGAGATGAGAACGGCGCTGTGGCAGAACATGTGGCATCGCGAATTATTACCGACATAAAAGGTGCGGATTTGTGTGTGGATATTCATGCCAGTAATATTTTTCTGCGGGAAATTCCACAGGCCCGGATCAATGTGAATATGGCAAAAGAGCTGCTGCCTTTTGCCAGACGGCTGAATTTGGATTTCGTATGGATCCATGGGGCAGCGACGGTGTTGGAATCTACGTTGGCGCATAGTCTAAACAGCATAGGGGTACCTACGGTAGTAGTGGAGATGGGGGTAGGAATGCGGATTACCGAAGAATTTTGTCATCAGTTGACGGAAGGGATTCTCTGTGTGATGAAAGATATAGGAGTTTGGGATGGCGAGACGATAGAGCCGAAGAGGCCGATTGTTTCCCAAGACGGGGAGGTTGGCTTTGTCAATGCCGAGGCTCCGGGGATTTTTGTGCCTTGTGTAGAACATTGGCGGAATGTGCAACAGGGACAGAGAATTGGCAAGATTCTCAACTCTTTAGATGGCACGGTGGAACAGGAAGTTCGCGCGCCGATCCACGGTATGTTATTTACTCTGCGAGAGTATCCGGTAGTTTCCTGTGGTTCGCTGATTGCCCGGGTACTAGGAGGTGATTTTGCATGAAGAAAGAATGCTTATATACCCTAAAAAAGCAATATCGGGATGATTTGAACATCTATGGATATCGATTTGGAAAAGGGGAGAAGGCGGCCTGTATTGTAGGCAGCATCCGAGGCAACGAGGTACAGCAGCTTTATATCTGTTCTCAGTTGGTAAAGTCGTTAAAGCGCTTGGAAGAAAATGGAGCAATCATAGGGCAAAATGAAATCTTGGTGATTCCTTCGGTCAATCATAGTTCCATGAACATCAACAAACGTTTCTGGGCCACTGATAATACGGATATCAATCGGATGTTTCCCGGATACAATGCCGGAGAGACTACGCAGCGGATTGCCGCCGGGCTATTTGAAGTGATTCAGGGTTATCATTATGGAATACAATTTCCCAGTTTTTATCTTCCGGGGGATTTTGTACCTCATGTACGGATGATGGAAACGGGATTTCAAAATCCCAATCTGGCAGATCATTTCGGTATGCCATATGTGGTGATTCGTAAGCCAAAACCGATTGATACTACCACCTTAAATTATAACTGGCAGATCTGGAATACCAATGCTTTTTCCTTATATACCAGTGCTACCGATCGAATCGATGAGGGGTCGGCCAGACAAGCAGTAGCCTCGGTATTGCGTTTTTTGAAGCGAATGGGGATTTTGCGCTATACCAGCCATAGTGGATACCTGGCCAGCGTGATTCAGGAAGAAGAGTTGTTTAATATGAGAACGGAACACGCCGGAATCTATCAGCGATATGTCAAACCGGGAGAAGAGATCCATCGCGGACAGATCCTGGCTTCTGTGATCGATCCTTTGGAAGGAGAAGTGTTGGGACGGATCTTGTCTCCAACAGACGGAATTATATTTTTTGCTCATAGTGCCCCTCTGGTGATGGAAGGAACCATTATCTTTAAAATGATAGAAAGACTGCACGAATGAAGGGAAATTGTGCGTATTGAATAAAAATAATATAAAAACAGATAAAAAATTAGATAAATATTAGAAATCAAAATAGGGGATTCACAGAACTGGAAGGATGTGCTATAATACCATTTGTGATTGACATGGGGGTATAGCTCAGTTGGGAGAGCGCTTGAATGGCATTCAAGAGGTCATGGGTTCGAATCCCACTATCTCCATTCATTATATGGAAACACAACTATCGAATACCGCACTTTAGGTGCGGTATTCTTATATTCGTAGCTATTTTACAGTAAGCCAAAATAGTTATTGTACTCCCAATGTCATTTAGATTTAGAAGTCCTTAAAACCCGAAATTTGGCGTTGAAACGAAAATATACATTATGTTATATATCATATTTAATGATAGGAAAGGAACGTATTATGCAAAAAATCACCAGTTTTACCATCAACCATTTAAAGCTGCTTCCGGGAATTTATGTGTCACGAAAGGACAAGGCAGGCGATACGGTTGTGACGACTTTTGATATCCGTATGACACGTCCGAATTATGAACCGGTTATGAATACGGCGGAGGTGCATACCATTGAGCATCTGGGCGCCACTTATCTGCGAAATCAGGAGGATTTTTCGGAACAGGTATTATATTTTGGACCGATGGGGTGTCGGACAGGCTTTTATTTGCTGCTGGCCGGAGATTATGAGTCGAAAGATATCCTGCCTCTTATGACAGATATGTTTACATTTATTCGGGATTTTGAAGGCGAGGTGCCAGGTGCAGCAGCACGGGATTGTGGTAATTATCTGGATATGAATTTGCCGATGGCCAAATATCTGGCCGGATATTTTCTGGAAGAGACTTTAGAAGGTATTCAGGAATGCCAGATGATTTATCCAAAAGATTGAGGGAGAGAAGATTATCATGCATGATGATGTCTATCAGATGTATCTGGAAGAGGTAAAAAGAATTCCGGCCTGTACGCTCAAAGAAGAGGAGGAGCTTCCTGGACTGGCGCAGGCCGGAGATCGGACAGCAAGGCAGCGATTGTTAGAAGGTATGCTCCATTATGTGCTAGAATTAGCAGGGAAGTACAAAAGTCATGGATTGACAATGGGTGATCTGGTACAGGAAGCCAATATGGCTCTGCTGCTGGCTTTGGAAAGCTATGAGGGCGGAAATTTTCGGGAGCAGGTAAAAGAGCTGTCTATAGAACGGATTCAAATGGCCATTCAGATGCAGAACCAGGAAAAGCAGGCAGAGGAAGAGATGGCGGCCCGGGTGAATGTGTTAAAAGACATTTCTCAAATGATGGCAGAGGAACTTGGCCGGGAAGCTACCGTGGAAGAGTTGGCGGAAAAGATGAAGATGACAGTTGATGAGATTAAAGAAATTATGAAGGTAACACTAGATGCCATGAATGTCAGTTATAACCGTCTAGGATAGAACCGAATAAGGGAAGAGAGGAGTATAACATGAATTTTTCGTATCGATTTGGTTTTATCGGAACCGGAAATATGGGGTTTGCCATTATGAAAGGGCTGCTAAAAACTTTTTCTTCGGAGCAGATTACTTTTTATGAGAAAAATGCTCAACGGGCAGAAGATGTGACTGCCTGTACAGGAGTAGAGATGGCAAAGAATGGCCTTAGCTGCGCTTTTTCTTCGCAATATATTATTTTAGCAGTGAAACCCCAGCAGCTTAAGAAAGTAGTTGCAGAAATCCGGGAAGGTATTTCTAGTGAACAGATTCTTGTTTCCATCGCTCCTGGTGTTTCCATTGCCGAATTGAAGGAATGGACAGGCAAGGATTGCCGTGTGGTGCGTGCCATGCCAAATACGCCAGCGCTAGTAGGAGAAGGGATGACGGGAGTCTGTTATGACGAAACCCGGTTTTCAAAGGAAGAGCAGGAGACAATCCGAAATTTTTTTGTATCTTTCGGCAGAATGGTGATGGTGGAAGAAAGACTGATGGATGCGGTAGTATGTGTCAGTGGCAGTTCACCAGCTTATGTCTATTTGTTTATGGAGGCTTTAGCAGACAGCGGAGTCCGATATGGTTTGCCCCGGAATGTGGCGTATGAAATGGTGGCTCAGGCAGTTTTGGGAAGTGCAAAGATGCTATTGGAGACAGGGGAGCATCCAGGACGATTAAAAGATCAAGTCTGTTCACCGGGAGGAACAACGATTGAGGCGGTGGCGGCATTAGAAGAACAAGGATTACGCAATGCGATCCTGAAGGCTTGTGATGCCTGCTATAAGAAATGTAAAAATTTAAAGGAGACATAAAAACTATGGAAACCAATCATGTGGAACCTGTGATCCGTTTGGATCGGCAACTGAAATACACAGGAACGATTCTAAAAATATATGAAGACACCGTGCTTGCCAATGGACATGAGGCGCATTGGGATTTTATCCATCATGACGGGGCAGCGGCTGTAGTTGCCGTCACAGAGGAAGGAAAGCTTCTCATGGTACGACAGTTCCGCAATGCGCTGAATCGGGAAACATTGGAAATTCCAGCAGGAAAACTGGATGATCCCAATGAACCAAAGATTCAATGTGCATATCGGGAGCTTGAGGAGGAGACGGGCTATCGCTGCGAAAATTTGGAATACCTGATGAGTATGAATACAACCGTAGCCTTTTGTGATGAAGCAATTGATATTTTTTTGGCACGAGATTTGATTCCTTCTCATCAACATTTGGATGAAGATGAACTCATTTATGTAGAAGAATGGACATTAGAAGATCTGGAAGAACTGATTTATTCTGGTAAAATGACGGATGCCAAAACGGTGGCGGCGATTTTGGCATATGCCCGGAAATACAGAAATGCCTGATAGGGAGTCATAAGGATCCCGTTTCCCGCGTAAACTGAAAGAAAACGGTGATCGGACATGAGAAGAAGAAGCCAGGGGATATATCTGTTATTCTGGATTGGTCTGGGAATGTTGTTGGCAACCATCGCAGGAAATCGACTCTTTGCCTCAGGACTGGTTGACTATCGGATTTTATACCAATATTTGCAACAAGGTTGGCAGAATATGTTAGCGAAGGATTGGAAATGTCTGTTGCGAATCCTTCTGGTACGTTCGTTGCAGACAGCAGCCATAGAGTTTCTGTGTCGAAACCGACTGCACAAATTTTCCGTTCCCTTGTTGTTGATCTGGGCTGGTTGTAGTGCAGGTTTTTCTCTGGTATTGATGACTTGGTATCGGGGAGGATTTGGTCTGGTAGTTTTTTTGGTTTCCCATTTTCCACATCAGATTTTTTATGGAATCGCCTGGGGGATTCTTATTTTTAAATGTTTGTCTGGCTATGAAGCACGGCGGCGGCGTTTTTGGGGAGCAGTAATAGCACTTTTGCTATTTGGTATCCTGATGGAGGTTCATGTCAATGCATGGCTTCTTTCTATGCTTTTTTAGGTTAAAAGTGGGGGAAGAACAGAAAAATAGTCTTTGATTTTTACTAAAAATGGGATATAATGTAAAAATATGGTTTCAGAAAAAGGGGGAATAAGAGCAATGCAGACGGCCATCGAGGAGTTCATTCAGTATCTGGAAAATATTAAAAAGGCATCCAGGAATACCGTGCTTTCTTATCGACGAGATCTTCTGCAGCTTGCTGCTTATCTGGAAAGTCAGGGGATTACGGAACCAGCAAAGGTAACTCGGACGAGCCTGAATTCTTATGTGCTATACCTGGAAGGAAAGGGAAAGGCGGCTACTAGTATTTCCCGAATGATGGCATCTATGAAAGCCTTTTTTCATTATGAAGTCAGCAAGAAGCATCTTCGTCGAGATCCCTCCGAGGCATTAAAGCCCCCCAGAATTGAAAAGAAACCGCCAGTGATTTTGACGGTGGAGGAGGTAGAGCGTTTTTTGCATCAACCGGTAGGTAATACGCCGAAAGAACTTCGTGACAAAGCAATGCTAGAGCTTTTATATGCCACGGGAATTCGGGCGTCGGAACTTGTAAATCTGCAAGTTTCTGATTTAAATCTACAGGTGGGATTTATTACTTGCCGGGATGGCCAAAAGGAACGGGTGATTCCTTTTGGCAGAACAACAAACCAATCCCTACGGGAATATCTGAATCAGGCCAGAGCGTTTCTTCTTCGAGGAAACGAATCTCTCTGGTTGTTCACAAACTGTAATGGAAAACCAATGTCCCGACAAGGCTTTTGGAAGCTTGTGAAAAATTATGGAGAAAAGGCAGGAATTCAGACCGATATCACGCCTCACTCCTTACGCCATTCTTTTGCCGTACATCGGATTCGGGGAGGAGCCGATCTTCAGGAAGTTAAGGCAATGTTGGGACATGCAGATTTGACGACGACACAAATGTATATCAGTTATATGCAGAATGATGCAGTCTGACAGTTTGTGGATTGTGTCGGATGCTTCTAATAAGGAAAGGAATCCCGGATTATATGGGAAAATCATTATACATCGCGGAAAAGCCGAGCGTGGCCCAGCAGTTTGCAACGGCGCTAAAGCTTTCTGGCAAACGGGGAGATGGCTATATTGAGGCAGATTCTGCTATTGTAACCTGGTGTGTGGGACATTTGGTTACCATGAGCTATCCAGAGGCATACGATCCCCAATATAAACGGTGGAGTCTGCAGACCTTGCCATTCTTACCAAAAGAATTTAAATATCAGGTGATTGAAGGTGTCTCAAAACAGTTTAAAATTGTCAGCGGTCTTTTAAACCGCGGGGATGTGGAAGTGATCTATATCTGCACTGACTCCGGACGGGAAGGGGAATATATTTACCGTCTGGTGGATCAGATGGCCGGCGTAAAGGGCAAGGTGAGGAAGAGGGTCTGGATTGACTCTCAGACAGAAGAAGAGATTCTGCGGGGAATCAGGGAGGCAAAGGATTGGAGTGAGTATGACAATCTGTCTGCCTCCGCTTATCTCCGGGCAAAAGAGGATTATCTCATGGGAATTAATTTTTCCCGTCTGCTTACGCTGAAATATGGAAATACGGTATCCGGCTATCTGAAGAAGGACAGGACCGTGGTTTCCGTAGGAAGAGTGATGACCTGTGTGCTTGGAATGGTGGTACGCAGAGAACGGGAGATCAGGGAGTTTGTGAAGACTCCGTTTTACAGGGTGACAGGAACCTTTGAATCCCAGAAGATGACCTTTGACGCAGAATGGAAGAGTGTGGAAGGGTCTAAATATTTTCAGACTCCGTTTTTGTATAAGGAAAATGGATTTAAAGAAAAGAAGACAGCCCAGGA
>JAAWNY010000056.1 GCA_022799175.1 Lachnospiraceae bacterium
TTTTCCGGTTTCGAGATTAAGAATTCCTAAAACCCCTGACTTTTGCTAAAAACGAAACGAAAATATACAAACTCACTCCGTTCAGACAATGTATATTTTCGTTTCACCGCCAAATTCAGGGATTTAAGGACTTCTAAATCTCTGCAAAGTCAAAATATCCACAGACGATTTCCCGTTACTTCACTCCCCTCTTCCTTAGCGTACCTTTTATCACTATTTATCCAAATGACATGACGTTGGCTCAATCCTTCTCTTTGATTTTATTCTATTCAATCAAGTATCTTTCCCTCTTTCCAATAAATGCACCGATTGATAAAAAGGAATCACCACTATCGGCAGCGTAACGCACCATGCCAAAATGGTAGCTAAATAGTAAGCATATTCTCCTATAAACGGCGGCAGAAGAGACACAGAAACCACCCGCGCCACCAACTGTAAAAATCCTGCATACATCGGATATCGTGGATGCCCTAACGTCTGAATTCCAATCCGGTAAAGATACATAGGCGCCATAATGAACATCCCCAGCGTGAGCACCCGTATATCTGTCACCGCCACATGCAACGTCTGAACGTACAAAGGATCGCTGCGAGATAAAAAAAGACTAGCCAGCTGCGACGCCCAGCCCTGTACTACAAGATTCAACAACAATGAAAGCGCCAAAGCAAATCGTACGATCTGACACTGCCCTTTTTTGATCCGCTCAATCTTATCTGCCCCAAGATTCTGGCCAATGAATACAGATAGCCCCGTCTGAATAGCCATGATTACCGATTCCATCATCGTAAATATTTTGGTGGCCGAAGAAATTCCGGCAGTAAAAAAGGGGCCGACGATATTCACATTTCTCGATACAAAACTGCCTCCAGCTGATATCACAGCACTATTTACAAACATCGGAAACCAAAGGCTAAACATCTGTCCCATTAGCCTTTTATCCAGTTTCCAGTATGAGAGATCCGTGGTAAACATCTCACTTTTCCCAAGAGGCCACACGGTAATCAACATGGCAACAAACTGCGCGATAACCGTGGCCAGCGCACCACCCTTTACTCCCCAGCCAAATCCCACAACAAACAAAAGATCTAGCACAATGTTAATCACTGTGGAGATAGAAACCGCATAAAAGGTAATTTTACTGTTTCCCGCTGCCCTTAAAAGCGCCGCCGCAACATGATAAATCAAGACAAATGGTATCCCAAGTAGAACCACCGAAAAGTACTCTCTGGTCATTCTTATAATATCATCTTGTACCTGGAACAGTCGAAAAATTCCCTCTCGGTTGTACTCTGTCAAAAATGTCAGAAGAACTGCCAGACCAATCGCGATGCTGCAGGCATTCCCCACGATCTTCTTGAGTTTCTCCGAATCCTTTTCTCCTACGCTATAAGACGCCAGAATGCTCACCGTATTGGAAAAATCCCTGGCTACTGCATTCAAAAGCCAAGTAAGCCAGGAACAGCTGTTCACTGCTGCCAGCGCCTGAATGCTGATAAACTTTCCTACAATCACCGCATCCACAATATAATACATCTGTTGAAAAATATTGCCAAAAACCAGTGGAATTGAGAATTCTATCACCAGCCTGACAGGACTCCCCTTAAGCATATTCGCATTCTGAATTTTCTTCTGCTTTGCCATATTCATTATTTTCTACCTGCTTTTCCAGAAAATCCGGCAAAACGCGCCACTAATCTTTCGCATTTTGCCGGATACTTCGTAATCATGATATTTCTTTACATCTTGGCCATCGCCTGCTCGTCCGTATAATGTTCAAACCAAATATAATACACTTCTTTTCCTGGATCTGCCACTAAGTCATGATCCGCACCTGCCGGAATAAAGCTCCAGTCTCCCGTATGATGTTCTACCACTTCCATATGATTCTCCGCCTTATAGCCGACACTCATATGAAAATTGGAATCTCCTAGGCAGTAGTTCCATTGATGAACTTTCGGATGACCTTGCTCCACCGTTCCCTCACCAATGGCTCTGGTCGTGCCGAGAATGATTCTTCCATGCCACTTCGGGCAAAGAATCATGCGCGCTTCCGTGTTCGGTCCCTTGCAGTCTTGGATATACTGTACACATTCGCTGTGGAGACGGAAGTAGGGAAGGCGAATGTGCCATCGTTCAAAAGCCGCCTTATCCCACGAATTCATCTCAATAACATTATAGATAAATTCCATGTCCTCAATCGCGTGAATCTCATATGCCTCCTTATTCATAAATGGAACATAAAAAGCCACTTCCGTGATTTTATGTACTCCGTCGCAATCGGTCAGTTCCCCCTCGCCCTTTCCAAAGAAAAGAACTACGGACTTATCTTCATAAAGTTTTGGCGCAATCTTTTTCCCTGCTTTCAAAAAGCACTTATAACTCTTGATACCACCGTTATATACTCCTGGCAACAGTTCCACTTTTGCAAAACCATTTTCGTCAAACTGTGCTCTGGCTGCAATATCCCCCGCCTTTTCCACATAAAAATTCTTCGGATACTCTCGTTCCATTTTGATATCTCCTTTACTTCGTAGAAATTCAATGTTTTAATTTGTCTTCCAGCTTATCTCCCTTTGCCAAAGTAAGCATGAAATCTCGTTCCCTTGTATAATGTTCATACCATACATAGAACACTTCTTTTCCCGGATCTGCTACCAGACTATGATCGGGTCCTGCCGGTACAAAACTGAAATCGCCGCTCTTCTGAACAATCGAAGGCTGATGATCCACACAGAGGTGAAAATCCGAATCCCCCACACTGTAATTCCATTGAGCCACCGCAGGATGTCCCTTTTCATCCGTTCCTTCTCCCGTTGCCCGCACAACTCCCATCAATATCCGGCCCATCTGTCCTGGTCCAATTACCAGCCAGGACGTAGTATTTGGTCCCTTGCAATCTTGATCATAGATCTGTCCGTCTGTATATTTGAGGAAAAACGGAAGATGAATATGACTGTGAGCAAACCGCTCCTTATCCCAGGGATTCATTTCTACCACGCTCATGATAAATTCCATATCCTCTATCGCATGGATCGTAAAGGGATCCTGGTCAAAGTTCGGAAGATAAAAAGATAATTCTGTAATATTATGAGCTTCTTTCGTATCCGTTATATACCCACGTCCCTTGCCGAACATATATACCACGGTTTCCTCCCGGTACAAAGCAGGGCGAATCTCGCTTCCAGCTCTCAGAAAGCATTTGTAATTTCGAATACCTCCATCATAACTCCCGGCCAGCACTTCTGTCATAAAGAAGCCGTCTTCCTTATACTTTATGGTAATATCTTCATTCCTTGCAATAAAATATTTACTCATAATCTCTCCTTTACCCCTGTTCCTTCTCGTCCTTCGCCAGTTTCACAATGTAATCACCGGCTCCCCTGGTATACTGTTCGTACCACACATAAAACACTTCTTTTCCCGGTTGGGCAATCAGACTGTGATCCGGCCCCGCCGGAATAAAGCTCCAGTCGCCGGCCTGCGTGCGCGTAGTTTCACCATCCACCGTCAAATCAAAATCCGAATTTCCCAGACAGTAATTCCACTGATGAACAGCCGGATGCCCCTTTTCATCCGTTCCTTCCCCTACTGCTCTTACCACTCCCAAAATGACATGTCCCAGTTGTTTGGGATTTAATACATGCCAGGATGTCGTATGGGCGCCTTTACAGTCCTGATCATAGCGAGGACATTTGCTGAGAGGCCGGAAATAGGGCAAACGCACATGAGAGCTTTGATAATCATCCCAGTCATAATCCTCCATATTCACTACAGATTTAATAAACTCCATATCCTCAAAGGCATGTATTTTATAAGGATTTTTGTCAAAATCCGGGAAGTAGAAACTGACCTCTTCCACGATATCATTGACGCCGTTTTGATCGGCAACATAGCCCCTCCCTTTTCCAAACATATAGATCACAATCTTATCCGGAAATAATTCTGGACGGATCTCTGATCCCGCTTTCAAAAAACCTTTATAATTGTGAATACTGCCATCGTGGCTGCCTTCCAGAAGCTCTGTGATGGCAAATCCTTTTTCATCATAGATCTTTTCTATTTCATCCGCCCTTGCAATATAAAATTTGTCCATTTGTTTTACCTCTCTGTCGCACTGGTTTATAACGCCTTCGCCTCTCTTAAACGATAGTTCTGACACTGCAATCAACCGTAAATGCCGTCGTTGTAATCTTTAAAAATCTGTTGATATCTTTCCAGAAATTCTTCTCTTGTAGCGGCCCCCGCCACATATTTTGCCCAGTTTTCCTGCATATCTGTGTAGATGGAGGAGGGCATATAAACAAAAATATTTTCAACGCCTTTTCCTGCTTTATTGCAATCAATTACATCCTTGGCAATCGTCGGCAGATTATCCGATACTTCCAGACCCTGAATTGCCGTGGGGCTGCCCATGGTTTCCTGATGCCAGATTCTCGCCGTATCCGAAGATACCAAAAAGCTGACAAAATCTTTAGCACAAGCTACTTGATTCGGATCCTCATTCTTAGTTACACTGGCAGAGATCGAGGCAATTGCCATTTTATTCTTATTTGCATCATTTGATACCGGAAGAATATCCTGTTTTACATATTCCAGCATAGCCGGGTTAGCATTCTGGATATTAGGCGTCTCATAAGAACCTTCTCCCACTAACATGGCACACTCTTCCGCAAAAAACGCATTTCGGCAAGTCCACTTATCCGCAGAAACAGCGCCTTCCTGGGCAAAAGGAATCAAAATCTCTTCGTAAGTATCCAAAAGCTCTGTCATCTCTGGATCGTTGGCCAGATCTACATCTTCTCCTGCCATAAGCCGTTCCAATGTGGCCTTGCCGCCATCCGGCTTGTTGAGCAGCCAGTAGTTTCCCACATTATTAAACAAGTTCAGATAGGTCTCTGCCCAGGGAAGCATGAAAGGCTGAATTCCTTTAGCTTGTAAATCCTTACAATACTGAAGCAGTTCGTCTCTGGTCTGTGGCGTATGATCCCAGCCTGCCTCCTCCAAAATCCGAGTATTATAAAGGATTCCTGTCCCCTCTAGTACCATCGGCATTACTAGCATTCCATATTCGCCGTTTGTGCCATTGGCTATCTGTTCTTCTGTCAGCATGTCATAAGCCGCGCATCCCGTGCTGAGATCCTCACAATACTGCCACCAATCCTGTCTCCGAATTCCATATCCCAGATTAATAATATTCGGGAGATCACCGGCCGAAAGAGCGGATACCAACAAATCATCATACTTGTCAGAGCTAGGGAAGGTAGCTGTAATTTCTCCAATCTCCGGATGTTCTGCTTTATATGCCTCAATCAGAGTATCAAAATTATCTGTCCATTGTCCAAGTGGCAACATAATGGAAAGATCCACAGAGCCGGCCGGAAGACTTTTCACATCTATTGCTTCTTTTGTCGCCTCGCTCTCTGGCGCTTTTTCCTCACCTGCTGCTGTTGTCGTGTTGTCCGCCTTTGCTGCTGTCGTCTCCGTTTTGCTGTTTGAGGAGCCACCACATCCAGCCATCCCCGACATTGTCATAGCCGCCACCATCAACCAAACTACCATTTTTCTTCTTTTCATAACCTTTTCTCCTTTCCTGTAAATCCTCATTTATTTATAAATTTGATTACTCAAATCTATAGTTCTCACCCTTTTACCGCTCCCATCGTAGCGCTGCTCAATACCTGTTTCTGAGCAATGACAAAGAAAATAAACAACGGCAATATCGACAGTGTAACTGCTGCCACCGCAACATCCCAGGAAAACAGAGCTTCATTAAACAGCGACATCATTGCAATCTGAATAGTTCTTCTCTGTGGTTTTGTCAAAATAAATTGTGTCATCAGGTAATTATTCCAATATTTCAGAACCTCTAAAGACACAATGGTAAACATGGTTCCCTTGGTAAGAGGAAATACGATCTTCCAGTACAGATTCACCGGTGAACATCCGTCAATCACTGCCGATTCCTCGATCTCAATCGGCAAGGATTTCACTGCACCGGTAACTAAAAATACCGACATTGGCAGAGAAAAAGTCCAGTTGCTCATGATAACGCCCAAATAACGGTTCCCCAGATTCATAAGGCCAATCATCTTAGCAAAAGTAATCATGATGCACTGAAATGGCACGCTCATACCACAGAGAATCAATACGTAGCAAAGCTTGGTAAACCAGTTCTGATGTCTGGCTAACCAGTATCCCGTCATTCCACTTAAAACGACAGTTCCGATCGCTGAAAAAACCGTGACAATCAACGTATTAGAAAGTACCAGAGGATAATTCAGTCTCGTCCATGCTTCCTTGATATTATTCAAAGTAGCCTTCTGAGGAAACGCGGCAATGTTCGCGGCAATCTCCGGATATGGCTTAAAGGAATTCAATACTGTAAAATACAAAGGAATTAACACCAGCGTACAACTGAATACAATAAATATCAGAGCCAGAAATGTTCTCACTCTTTTATTTCGTTTCATTACAGACTCACCTCATTTCTGGAAGTTAATTTCATCTGACCGAAAGATACCATCAACAATACCAATATGAACAATACCGATTTCGCCGCCCCATAAGAAATCTGGTTGCTCCTAAAGGCTGTGGCGTAAATATTCATCATTACTCCTTCCGATGTCCGGTAAGGATTGCCGTTTGTCAGCGAAATGTTTGTATCATAGAGAAGCATGGCCCAGTTGATTGCAATGAACAGGCATCTTGTCGTTGTCCCTTTTAACAGCGGAAGGGTAATCGATTTCAGAGTTGTCCATTTTGACGCTCCGTCCACAGTCGCCGCCTCATAATAATCTTTGGAGATAGCAGCCAGACCCGAATTATAAATAATCATTAAATATCCAGAAAGCGACCATGTCATAACAATAACCAATGCCCAGAAAGAAGATTCCGGCGTGGTGAACCATTGCTGAGAAAACCAACGGATTCCAGTCCAAGTTCCAAACTGGACAAACACATTCTGAAAAATAAACCTCCACAAAAATCCCAATACCACTCCACCGATAATTCTCGGAGCATAAATCAATGCCCTCCAAAAATTTTTATATGGAATATCTCCAGAAAGCACATAGGCCCATGCAAATCCAATCAAATTGGAAATCACCACTACAAACACAGAAAATTTGATCGTAAACCAAAAAGAAGTCCAATAGGTTCCATCCTTAACGGCTCTTAAATAATTTTTGATTCCTATTATTTTAAATGTAGGATCGATACCGTTCCAGTTGGTAAAAGAATAGAAAATTTCACTCACCAAAGGAAAAAGAAACAACAGGGAAAACAGCAGCATCGTGGGTCCGACAAACAGCATATAATTGCCAACATCTCCTGGTTTTACCCTTCGTCTTCCAGATATTTTTTTGTTCATCTTACGGTATTCCCCCTTCATCACTGTCATTATGCCTAACTTATATGGATATTTCTCTTTTTTATAGTGATAGTTTACCATTCTTATATTTATATTCGTACATACAATTTTGACTTGAAAGGGGATTATTTTGACCTTTTTCACATGTCCTGGCGATATTGTGCCGGCGTCATACCCGTCACCAGTTTAAACTGCCGGGAAAAATATTTGGCATCGAAATATCCTACCTGATCGGCAATTTCCATTACCTGTAGATCGGTGGATTTTAGCAATTCCTTTGCTTTGCGAATCCGAATATTATTGAGGTATTTCGCCATTCCTACTCCCGTATGCTTTTTGAATGCTCTGCTCAGATAATCTTTATTCAAATGAAAATAATCTGCACATTCCTGTTGAGAAATCTTTCTCATATAATTAAGCTCAAGAAAATCCACGACCTTCGGCATCATCCCAGAAACATTCTGAATCTGTTTTCGGCTTTCTATCAATTCCGCAGTACTTTTTAAAAAATACTGATACATACGATTTAATGTGCCCTCCCAAGATCCCGTCAGGATATCACCAAAATTTTTGGCAGTTCCATTGAAAAACAATCCCTCATCCGTGATTTCCACAGCGCTCTCCCACTTCCTGTACATTTGAAAAAAGCCCTCCCAGAGGTTGCGAAAAAGTCCAATCGTGCGAATCTGGCCATCCATAACCGCCTCTCCCCAAATACGCAGACGTTCTTCTACCAGCAAAATATTGCCCAGTATCACGGACGAACGCAGAGCATTTTCTAGTTGAAGGTTCCCTTTCAGATGAATTCTATGCATTCCCAGCTGGTATTCCTGCAAAAAGAATATACCCGTACCGGCAATGTGGTCTGCGGCTATTCTTGCCTCTTCCCAGGCACTGTCCAGGCTATCCGGAAAATCATGTATCCGGCTGCAGCCCAGATTAAGCATGCAGTTTTCACTGACTGCCATCTTTTTCAAAGCAAGAATCTCCTTATCAAAATCCATTGTCCTGGTTCCATAAATTAATATCACAATATCCATGGAAGGCTTCATATTTTGAAAAACCGTTCCTTTTCCCTCCAACTCCAGTTTTTCCTGCATACGATTGATAAAACGGCTCAGTTTCAGCATATATCCATCCTCATGTACCGGCAGCGTGCTGCCGGTACAATGCAGAATCCTACAGCTGTCTACGGACTGAAAGTGTCTTGAGATCCGAGTCAGCTCTTCATATGCCTTTGCAGAAAGTTCCGGGCGGAATAATTTTCGTAAAAGTCCATGCTGATAATCGGGAGAAAGCCATTTAAACTGCTTATCCACGGCGAACTCCTCCTCTCCCTCCGATACTTCCTGCATTTGACAAGCTGCTTTCAATACTGCCTCCTGAAGTTTATCCTGCTCAATCGGCTTTAGCAAATATTCCAGCGCTCCCAAAATAAACATAGCTCGCACATATTGGAAATCATCATGCCCCGAGATAACGATCACCTTGGTATTCCATTTCTGATCATTGATATAATTCATAATATCCATACCGAGAACCGAGCCGATCACCACGTCAACAATTGCCAATTCTGGTCTCTCCTCTTGAAGAACCAAAATCGCTTCTCTGACGCTTTCTGCTGTCAAGATCGTATCAAAACCCAGATCTTCCCAGGGAAGTAGTAATTGTATGGCATCTCTGACATGGCTTTCATCATCCACTATCAAAACTTTCATTCCTTAACCTCCTGAAAAGGCTTTGCTTTCAGCGGAACTGCAAATTCCACACTGGTTCCCTTCCAATCATTAGCATATATCCGGAAATCACAAGAACCAAAACTCAGCAAAAGCCGCGAAAATACATTTTCAATGCCAATAAAATGATTATGATTTTCATCTTCTCTAACCGAATATTTTAATGCTGCCGCCCGTTTTCTCTCTACAGAGTTATTTTGATATAGCAGCTTTTCGCGGATTTGATCTATTTTGCATTGAATTTGACGAGTTGTTTTTTCTGATACCGGAATTCCGTTATCCTTAAGCAGTAAATGGAATTGCTCTTGTCGAATCTCTGTTTTCAGTTGGATCATGCCTTCGCTTTTTCTCATCAAATCGCCATGAATAATCGAATTTTCAATTAACGGCTGAATAGACATTTTGGGAATTTTAAAATCCGCGCTGGTCGGCTCAATTTCATAAATCATAATCAAATGTTGCTCAAAACGCATCTGTTGCAAATCAATATACCGCTCAATGTATTCTATTTCCTTATCCGCAGATACCATAGAAGGCTCCAGAACCATTGCATAATGCAGCATTTGTCCAAAAGAAGAAATCATCTGATATTGTTTCAGATTGTGATCTTTTAAGGCATTGGTTGCAAAACACTGAATCACATTATAAATAAAATGGGGATTGATCTGCGCCTGCATTGTCCTCAACTCCGATTTTGTATATGCCAGCTTCAACTCATATTTTTGAATTGCATGCTCCTTTAACGAATCCATCAGGTGTTGAAACGAATCCATCATAGAGCCAATCTCATCATTGGCGTAATATTGGATATAATCGCTGATTTTTCTTTCTTGATCCCAGCTCCGACTTTCCCGCTCTTTCTCCATATAACTCGTAATCTGCCGCAGAGATTTCACATATTTGAGAATTCCGGCAGACGTCACTACCAAAAATAAAGAAGCCAATACTCCAAAAAGCATCAGCATAGATACCATCTGAGTCGTCGTCAACGCATAAACACTTCTTATTGACGCTGCCTTGACAATACTCCAGTTAAAATATTGAGAGTCAATCTGGGTTTCCGCGAGCAATTGATCCCGATATTGTGAAAAAATAGAATTCTGATCCGTCCTGCGATACCAGGGATAATACTCCATAAGATTTTTCATTTGAGCGTCCGTATTGCTGGATGCTATGATCATATTGGCTTCATCAACCACATATACCGTCTCTTCTTCTGTATCAATCACACTGCAATTATCCGTAATAAAAGAGATCGGCAGATCAATCGCCATATATGCAATGGGCTTGGAATCTGCCGGTAAATTGGCAATTGGCAACCATACTGTGATTACCTGTTCATCTGCCGGATATCGCTCTATCACCGGAATATTATGGCCGTAATCGGTTTTTATATGGGTCGGTTCTACATAAACCTCTCTGTGATCCTGCATTTGGGGAATCTTAATTCTTTTATCAATTCCGGCAACCGAAAATTTCAGCTGTTTGGGCTCATATAAGATCGAAAAATTTTCATAAGGCATCACCAGATAGATCTGGGTTGCCACAGCAGAAGCATAATACACAGACTTGAAATACTCCGTAATACGGGCTTCATTATATTCCAGCTCTTTCCGGCCATGATTGTTTTTCAAAAACTCCATTAACATATGGTTAATATAGACAGACCGGGTAGCCGTAATCATACTGCTGATATAGTGGTCAATATTCCTTGCAGAAACTTCCGTGTTGATAATAATCTGCTGTTCATATCGATTCATTGCATTCCTCTGCATAGATAAATATACATACAGAGAAAACACGACAACAAACAAAATCATTAACCATGTAACTTCAAAAATAATTTTCTGGCCGATGCTGATAAATTTTTTATATTTGATCTTTGCCATAAACCTCCTCTAAGATAAACTTCAGATATTCCAGAGATTTCTTTCCGCAGATTCTGCTTGTCGGTTTGCAAAATGTCTCCAGAGCCAGTGCTCCGTCATAATCAATATCCTTGAGTCCCTGAATAATTTCCCGAAAATTCATATGTCCATGTCCAGGATAATATCGATCATTATCAGCAATATGGACATGTCGGATCCAGGGCCCTGCCATCCGAATCCCATTTCCCAAATCACTTTCATCAATATTCATATGAACGGTATCAATATGAAGACCAATCCGTTTAAAAGAATGCTCTTCCATAAAACGAACGCCATCTTTTATGGAAAAAAGGAAATCACTTTCATAATGATTCATGATCTCATAACCAATAGAAACATCATATTGTTCGGCAAGTCGATCCAGATGATACAGGCTTTCTTCAATATTATTTATAAATTCTTCTTCCGATACGGCATCCCGAAATCTTCCTTGCATGGAACCGATAATAATCAATGCATGATGAGGAGATGCTGTGATCATATGTTCTTTCAAACATGCCATTGCTTTTCTTCGAATCTCTTTGTCATGATCGCCAAGATTCCAATGCCATGCCCCATAAGCGGCTCCTGTACCAATCGATGTCAAAGTCAGAAGATTTTGTTTGAGTTGTTCTCCCAGCCTTTTCCGATCTATTTCCCTAGAGTCCCGGATATGCAACTCTACTCCGCGATATCCGTCTTCCGCCATCATAGGAAAAATCTCCTCATAACTTCCACGATAAACAATGGGTGCATTTGGTCCCGCTTGCAAACTTCCTGTTGTGGCAATTATCATAATCTTGTCCCCCTTTCACCTTTCTTATTATCCTATATTTTTCTGGTCAAGTTAACTAAAAATACCGAGAAAAAAGTGGATTTTATTGACATGTTTCAGATAAAGCGACAAAAAAAGGACAAAACGGCCAAAAATCGCCATTCTATCCCTTTTTCTGCTGATAAATTCCAAATATTTACATTCAAAGTTCAATATAATAAGGGCAAATATCTTCGTAACTGCCATTTTTCAGGCGAAATCCCTTCGGGATGGTTCCCAGTTGGCAAAAACCAATCTTTTCATACAGATGTCTGGCATGGATATTGGTGGCAACCACCGCATTAAACTGTAAAATCCCAAATCCCAGACTCTTTGCCTGTCGGATGCTGTCTTTCACCAGCTTTTCTCCGATATGCATTCCCCTGCTTTTTGAGGATACGGCATAACTTGCATTGCTGATGTGGCCGCACCGCCCTATATGATTGGGATGCAGAATATAAAGTCCCAAGAGCGTTTCGGATCCCTCTTGTTCGGCCACACCACAATAGCTTTGCGCCGCGAAAAAGTCTGTTCCTGACTCTTTTGTCAGATATTCCTCCTGGGGAAAGGCATTGCCCTCTTTTACTATCTCATTCCATATCGCAATCATTGCTTCCACATCCTGCGGCTGATACTCTCGTATTTTGATTTTCATTTTTCTGTCTCTACTTTCCCTCAAACTCTTTCTGAAATGCCATCAAATCCTGCCCCTTAAGCGCCCTCTCTAGCAATGCCGGCAGTCTCTGCGGGCTGCATGCAAAACAGGGAATTCCTGTCGAGGCAATCCGCTGCGCCATCTGAGCGTCATAATAAGGCTTGCCCCCGTCCGCAATTGCCAGCAGACAGACTACGGTCGCTCCAGATTCTTTCATCTCCTCCAAATTTCGCAGCATCCCTGCGCGATTGCCGCCTTCCATCAAATCACTGATCAGAAAGAACAATGTTTTTTTGGGGTTTTCTACAAATTGCCGACAGTACTGAATCGATTTGTTGATATCCGTGCCACCGCCTAGCTGAAAACCAAACAGCAAATCCACTGGATCTTCGCATTTCTCCGTCAAATCCACCACCTGTGTGTCAAAAGCCACGATCCGGGTGCGAAGCGCTGCCATACTAGCCAGAATACAGCTCATAATCGATGAATAAATCACGGATTCTCCCATGGAACCGCTCTGATCCACATCCAAAATCACCGTATATTTATTGGCGGCCGTCTTTGTCGTACGATCAAAGAAATAATAATGTTCCGGAATGATCTTTCCCAGCTCCCGGTTATAATTTTTGATCCCCCGGCGAATCGTGGTGGGAAAATCAAGCGCTGCTGCTGAGGGAATCGGTGAATGCTGCCGCCGGTTGACCGCTGCCGTTACCGCCCTGCGGATATCGCTCTCCAAAAGCTTATTGATCTCTTCCACAATCTTTGCCATAAATTCTCGTACGCTGTCCTTGCTCCTTTTGGGTACCTGATCCTTCAAAAGCAGAATGGTTGTTGCCAGATTCATATCCGGCTCCATTTGTTCCAAAAGCTCCGGCTCAAAGATCAACTGTTTTAACCCACATCGTTCCATAGCATCTGCCTGTACGATTTTTACCAGCTCCTTGTCAAACAAGGTGCGTACATCGCCCAGCCAGCGGGTAATCTGCGGATTGGAGGGCCCTTTTCCAGCTCCTCTTTGGCCTGATCCAAAACTGCCGAAGCCCCCGGCAGAACTCTTGTTATATATAGCTGCCAAAGCCTGATCCATCAGCCACTGCTCCTGGGAAAGCAGCGCCTCATCAGCGCCGTCCATCGTATCAAATTGTTCCTGGCTCTCCTCTCCTAAAATCAGCCGCCAGCGCTTCATCTGCTCCCTGATCTCCATCCTCCCTGTTTCCTTTCCTGTTGAAATTATGAGCCAAATGAAAACTCAAATATCCCCGAAGTCAAAATCATCCAGCCCTGACAACATATCCAGGTCTTCTCCTGTGACCGGCCCATTCAACGCTTCACTGACCTGAGACGGGTTTACCTGCCAGATCTCGCCTAAATTTTCCGCAATCTGGTTTTTCTCCTCTGAGGTAAAATCGGCAAACGCTCGTCGCAGAAATACCAGTGCCCGTTTAAATTCCTCATCATCCAGAGTCACCAAATATTCACTCAGCTTTTCCCACAAATTCAACCGGGCAATCAATGCATAATGATTCTTCATCGACAGCCCCGCAAACCAGCCCGCCCCCAACTCTGCCGGAATTCCTTTCGAAAGGCGCCGTTGCACCTCGCATCCCAGTTTTTCCCCGTCCATCTGTCCGGCTTCTAAAAGAATCGCCGCCGCCAGTCCCGACAGCCGCGTATTGAGGTCGTCGCGTGCAGCAATCTCAGAAAGTACTTGCCCCCATCGCTCCCCGTCCAGGAAATCATGATTCACCGCTACTTCATGCAAAGTAGTCATTGCCTGAGCAATCATTTTCGCCGCCCCATCATCACAGATACATTCCCCTGCCAGAATCAGGCAGGCACGCAAAAAAAGTTGAGAGAGAATCGGGATTAGTGGCTCCCGGTTTAAACGACGGATATCGCCATACTGCAACACAACAGATAATCTTCCCGCCGTCTCAGCAATCTCCGTCACTGCTACCGCATCTACCGCCGTACTCTGAAGCGCTCCAATGGCATATTCCATGGATGTCGGCATCCCACACGCGTATGCATCCTCAATCACGGCCGCAATCTTGGCAATTCCCGTATGGTTCATCGTGCGCTCTCTCAGCTCAAAAGACGCCGCCTGCTCTACGGTATCTCCTTTCAGCACAGCCTCCACGATCTGAATCTCGGCCTCTGGTGTCCATCGAAGTTGCCATAGTTCCGCCCAAGTAGCACGCTCTTGGTTCACCTTTTGTATTGTGGCAAAGGATATCCCCAACACGCGCAAACGATGTAGGAAAAAAGATCGTTCCAGATCTAAAAATGCGGATTTCTGCGATTTTACTGTCAGCTTTTCTCGCAAATCCAGAGACAAATCTTGTGCCGTCACCGACTTATATTTTTCCAGACGCAACTCACCCAGACGCCGATAAAAATCGGACTGAATGGAGGTCTGACTGACGCCCTCTGGCAAGCTACCAATTCTTGTGCCAATCTCCGTATCCGCCACCGCCAACGCAATCTCTGAAAAATTGCCGTGTCCCATGCAGGTTATCGCCGCGTCGCGAAGATCCCGCAGAACTGGTAAGTTGCCGCCATGCAACTTTGCCAAAGAAAATGCCAGACGCATCGCCTCGATGATCTCTGCCGACGATACCAGATTGCCATGCTCTCTCTGATATGCCGCCAAAACCGTCAGATAACGACGTGCCGCATAATCCGGCTCCTCCCGGCAAAAGCCGTCCCATAAAAGCTCATAGTAAGCAGGAGCACGATTTCCTGCCCCATAGCCGGAACGTTCCGAAAGACGGAAATAGGAATAAGGCATCAACGTCTTATTCGCTTCCAGTCGGGGAAGCTTTTTCCATTCCCTTTCCGTCATCGCCTTCCCACTCCCCAAAAATCCTTCCACATGAAAAGCTCCGGTAACTATCACGATTTTTTCCGGCGCAGTTCCCTCCTTCACTGCCTGGGCAACCACCCTTTGCATATAGGCTTCTCGAAGCAGATTTTCCGCATTTTCTTTGCCAGACGCATCTCCGGTTCCCAATGCAAATTCCCTCAGCGATCGTCCAAATTCTGCCGATCCTTTGCGATATCCTTCCTCATTTCGGGCATGTTCCATCGTCCTCTCCCAAAACGTCTCCTGATCTCCGTCTTCGGACAATTCATCCAGCCGGCGGTATACATAAGTCGTGCGGCTCTCTTTGTCTTCTTCCTGCAAGATTCCCTCACTCTTTGGAACATCTTCCGGGCTATTCGCTTCCTCCTGGATTGTCGCCATCGCCTGTCGCCATCTCTCTTGCCGCTGTTCCTCCAACCCAAGAAACACCTCCGACGGCAAATCGCAAAACTGACATCTGCAACCGTGCTCCTTCGCCCACAAAATCGCCTGATACTCCGGAGAATACAGGGCAAACGGATAAAGGATCGTCCGGATTGGCAGCTTTTGCGTATAAGCCATCACCGCCACGGGTGGCCGTACCTCTTCTGATCCCAAATCTTTGAGCAATTCCGTAAAATCTGCTGGCCCCTCAATCAATACCAGATCCGGACATATCCGATCCAGATATTCCCGGACATAGTAAGCCCCTGCTGGCGACAGATGACGAATCCCGAACACATGCGGCATCCCCTTTTTTACCTTTCCGCTCCGTTTGCCTGTCTGCTCTTTTTTCTTTTCTCCGCCTTCCATCAACGGTTCAGCTCCTTACACTCCTGATATAGAGACAGCCATCGCGACCCTCTCTTTTTCATAATATTTTCCAGATATTCCTCCCAGGCTTTTCCATCTTTTTCGTCTTCCTTGACTATCGCGCCTTGTAATCCGGCTGCCAGATCATAGTCCGTGATCACTCCGTCACCGAAGCTTCCTGCTAACGCCATACTATTGGCTAACAGAGAGATCGCCTCTGCCGTGGACAGCACTCCGGAAGTTGCTTTCAGCTTCTGCTTTCCATCCAAGGTAGCTCCTTTCCGCAATTCCCGGAAAATCGTGCATACCTTTTCTACCACTTCTGCCTCCGGCAGACGTGCGTTGAGATCCAAGCTCCCGGAAAGCTGTTCCATCCGTGTCTGCACAATATCCATCTCGGCCTCCAAGCTGTCCGGTGTCGGCAACACCACAATATTAAACCGTCTCTTAAGCGCCGCTGACATTTCATTGACCCCTTTATCCCGGGTATTAGCTGTGGCAATCACGGAAAATCCTTTCCTGGCCGGAATCTCCACTCCCAACTCTGGCACGGAGATTCGTTTCTCCGACAGAATGGAAATCAACGCATCCTGCACTTCCGATGCACATCGAGAAATCTCCTCCACGCGGGCGATCTTCCCCTGCTCCATGGCGCGATAGATCGGACTGGGAATCATCGCCTCCTTTGACGGACCATTGGCAATCAGCATCGCATAATTCCACGAATAGCGGATTTGTTCCTCCGTCGTACCGGCCGTTCCCTGGATTACCCGGGTCGAATCCCCATTGATGGCGGCTGTCAGGTGCTCTGATAACCAAGACTTCGCTGTTCCCGGCTCTCCGATCAAGAGCAGCGCCCGATCTGTCACCAACGTTGCGATCGCAATTTCTACCAGTCTCTTGTGCCCGATATACTTCGGGCTGATTTCCACATCCCCGGCTCTCCCCCCGCAAATATAAGTCAGCACCGATTTGGGGGACATCTGCCACCCGGTTGGTACCGAATACTTCTCATTGGCAATCAATGCCTCAATCTCTCGCTGAAACAACTGCTCTGCTGGCAGCCTTTGCATATTCTGTTCCATTTCCGCCACTCTCCTTTTTTATTTCTGCAAACGTTCTGCAAATGCCGCACCTTATAGCTTTTCCGCCGAAACCCCGCTCCACAGCCCATCTCGCCAGTGCTCTAAAATTGCAATCCCATTATCTCGCTTTCCGTTCCGATGCCGAATAATCTCATCCAGCTCGCTTGCTAGTTCTTCATTCGTCAACGGAAGCTCGCTAAGAAGCTGCCGCAAAAGATATGACGGGATAGAATTGCCATCTTTTACACACGAAGCTAGCAACCCGTCGTATTTTTTCCAGCCGCACCGTTTCATCATCTGAATGCCTTCCGTCGTCGGCGTCAGACGCAGCGCGCCCTTATAAAAAAATTCTCCATATGGCTCTTGCAGCTCCTCCACATCTGGTCGGTACAGCTTTGCCAGCATCCAGTCATAATAATTCCGATACATGCTGTAACTGTTGCGTCTTCCCGTGGCAAAACGCCCTGGGTAATGCAGCAGAAGCGGATACCATCGCAGATCCAGCCCCGCTGAAATCCACCGGCACACTTGGCGCTCCCGCAACGGGCTATTCAGCTCCTCCAATGTAATTCCATATTTTCCTTCCTGTTCCCGATAGACAATCTTGGCAAACCCATATAGTACCCCTGTGGCATCCTGCTTCTTTCCGGTCAGCTTCCGCAAAAGGCCATCCGGACTCAAAAACTCATGGAAGCGTTCATAGGTCTCTTCTGCCGTGGACGTCAAAACGGAAGCCAAAAATACCGGTTCCAAAAACGCATCGCCATACTTGTCATACATTTCCTCCGCCAACCGGCACAGGGAAGGATGGCAGCTGCGAATCACTGACTGACTCAGTACTGCTGGCACCTCCTTCGGTAAAATCTGATACATGATCTCATAGCAATCACAGATCTTCTTTGAATGCTTTCCCGCTGCTGCTTTCCATAAAAGTTCCAATCGTTGCCGGTATTGATCCCGTTCCGCTCTTTCCTTGGCCCGTTCTTTCGCCCGTTCTTCTTTTGTCTCCTTGCCTTTTGGCTTTTCCTCCGTCTCATCTTCTGAGGGAACGCCGCGGGCAATCCATTGTTCTAATACTTCTGCTATCAAATCGCCAGCCCAATCCTGATCCGATGACATTAAATAGCCAGCGGTTTCTTCCGGTTTCTTTGCCATCCGCTCTTTCCAGAATTCTGCCGCCTTTTCCCCTTCCATATAGGACAACGCCTGCATCGCTGCCTCTTTACATTTTCCTTTCTCCGTTTTCTGATAATCCAGAAGCAGAGACAAATTTGACATATCATGCCGCATCGCAAACAGCGCCGGTTCTCGCACCTCTTTACTTCCCTCACTAGCTGCCATACGATAAAATTCATTTTCCCTTCCACCAGCAATCCTGTCTAATACCTGTATCCGCCGCGCCATCTCGCGTTTGCCATCCGCCACAAATCCCTTTTTTAAAAGCGGAATGATTGCATCCCCTTCACGCTCCAGCCAGCCAGCCACCATCTCCGCCAGCTCCGCATAGCTGTCACCCAACGCCTGTACCATCCAGTATTTCATCCGGTAATCCTCAAAAATCTCTGGGTCCTCCCGATGTGCCTCCTCAATCACAGCATAGCGTCCGCCCCCGGTTCCCCGAAACGCCTCCAGCACCGCGGCCAGCCGTCCATAAGAAATCTTCCGGTAGATATCTCCCGAATATCCACTGCTCTCTGGCGACGTAAGTTCTCCTTCCACCTGATGTGCCGCCTGCGTACAAAGAACAGCGTCCAAAAGCCCCAGCGTATCCAAAAGCAAGCCGGCCCGATCTTCGCACTCCGCCTGCACTATCTTCTCTGCCATGGCAACAATTTTCTGAAATACTGGCGAAGCCTTTGCCAAAGGTTCCATCTGCTGTACCGCCCGCTTTAGACGAAAATCTTCCACAATCAAATTTACACCAGCAATCGCTGCCGCCTCCAAACGTTCTCGCAATTCATAAACAACATCCCAATTCATAAAACCATACTCCTTATTTGTTTTGTAACAACCGTTACCTTTTGTAGTTAATACAACAGACGTACAATCCCTTTATCCGTCACAATGCTGCAGGGATACATCCGAATCTGCCGCTTCTCCCGATCATAATATAAGAAACCAAAAAGGGCCTGATTCTGCAACACCTCGGGCTGGGGAATCCGTGACATCGCTTCCATGCTATTCTCCCAGCCGTCCCGCACAGCCAGCTCGATTCGCTCGCCGGTACTGTCCTCCAAAACCCAGCAATTCCCCTGTTCCGTCTTTATGACGCCAATCCGCACAAAAGAAAGCAGCATCCCGCAGTAATCCTCAGAAAGAAGGTTCTTCATCTCATTCTTTGCCAGCTTGACCGCCGCACGAATCTCCTTTTGCGCGTGTCCCTTCACCGCCGCTAATACCTCCGGCGTCACCGGCTCAAACGTTGCCGCATCCCAGCGAACTCTTCGGTTGCCACTGCCCGGATAATAATAAAGCCGGCCTATTCTGGCTACCTCAAAGCAAGAATCTTCCTGCTTCACATATTTTAATGCCTTCACCGGACGATAATTGTATGTACAAGAAATCTCCCCCGTATCCACATCCACCCAATAGCCCCGATCGATATATTCTTTCCTCGCAGCGTCATAATTGACTTGGAAAGACATCTGTAAAAGTCTTGCCTGCTCCTTCTCAAGCCCCAATT
>JAAWNY010000057.1 GCA_022799175.1 Lachnospiraceae bacterium
GCTATGACCTCTGGATTCTGTTTGATCCAAGCTATTGCACAACTACAAAGAACCGTGGTCAGTCGGTCATCGATAAAGCCTTTATCTCCATTTTCCTTTAGAAGATGAACCAAAACTTCGGCGGCTTGCAAATCTTTCTCGTCAAAGCCATTGCCCAATTGAAGATAGCTCAAAAAGGCATCTAACATTTTTTGAAAGTCCTCATCCCAGTTGATACAGCCGTTATTTAAAACCTCATGCTGTACCCTGCCTGCGATTCGGAGGATCTCCCCTTGCGCCGTTTGCGCTTTCCCATATGGTGGAATGAGATACTTCCAAAGCGATTGAAATACCTCTTCTTCGTCTCCCTCCGGAACATATATGGAGGAAACGCCGTCATGAAGAGTTTTTTCTTTGGATTCCATATTATTTTCAGCCATTTTAATCTCTCCCCCAATTGCGATTCATCCTTTTGGTTATAATATCGAAACTAATTTGTTTCTAAAATGATCTCTTTCTTACTTCGGCAACTTAAACGAACTCTTCAGTGATACAATCCGGTTAAACACGGGAGCATTCGGCACACTATCCTTACAGTCCGCACAGAAAAATCCGTTGCGCACGAATTGGAAACTGTCATACGCCTTAGCCTCTATTAACGCTGGCTCCACATAGCAATTTTTCAACACGGTCAATGAATTCGGATTCAGGTTGAGCGTCCCATCTTCGTTCAATTTTCCTTTCTCCTCATCGACAATATTTTCATACAGCCGGCATTCCACCGTTTTCGCCGTCTCTGCCAACACCCAGTGAATCGTTCCCTTAACCTTTCGCTCACAAAAACCAGAACCACTCTTCGTCGCAGGATCATAAGTGGCATGAATCACGGTAACATTACCAGACTCATCCTTTTCATACCCAGTACAAGTCACAAAATATGCACTCATCAGGCGAACTTCATTGCCTGGGAACAGCCGGAAATATTTCTTTGGCGGCTCTTCCATAAAATCCTCCCGCTCAATATACAATTCTCTGCCAAATGGTACCATGCGAGAACCTAAATCGGGATTCTCCAGATTATTTGGTACCTCAAGGAGCTCTGTCTGTCCTTCCGGATAGTTGTCAATCACCAACTTCACCGGATCCAAAACCGCCATCATCCGCGGTTTTTTCAGCTTTAAATCTTCACGAATACAGTATTCCAGCATGGCATAATCCACTGAACTATTGGCCTTTGCCACACCCACCAGTTCCACAAACATCCGGATGGATTCTGGTGTATAACCTCGACGGCGCAGAGCGGCAATGGATACTAGGCGCGGATCATCCCAACCATCTACAATCCCGTCTTCTACCAGTTTTTTGATATATCGCTTACCAGTAACCACGTTGGTCAGATACAGTTTAGCAAACTCAATCTGACGCGGCGGGTTCTCAAACTCACACTCTCTCACCACCCAGTCATACAACGGACGATGATCCTCAAACTCCAGTGTACAAATAGAATGTGTGATATGCTCAATCGCATCCTCAATCGGATGGGCAAAATCATACATTGGATAGATACACCATTGATCCCCCGTATTGTGGTGACTCATTCGGGCTACTCGATAAATAACCGGATCTCTCATATTGATATTCGGGCTAGCCATGTCGATCCGGGCCCGCAGTACTTTTTCACCATCCTGGTATTTGCCGGCGCGCATCTCCTGAAAAAGCTGTAAATTCTCTTCTATTGAGCGATTTCGATAAGGGCTTTCCTTACCTGGAGTTTTAAAGTCTCCACGATATTCGCGGATCTCCTCGGCACTCAAATCGCAGACGAATGCCTTACCTTTTTGGATCAGCAACACCGCACATTCATACATCTGCTCGAAATAATTGGAAGCAAAAAACAAACGATCCTCATAGTCAGCCCCCAGCCAGTGAATATCATCCAGAATTGACTGAACAAATTCCGTCTTTTCCTTTGTCGGATTGGTGTCATCAAAACGCATATTAAATTTGCCGTTGTATTTTTGAGCCAATCCGTAATTCAGCAGAATCGATTTGGCATGTCCAATATGAAGATAGCCATTAGGTTCTGGAGGGAAACGAGTCTGAACATGATCATAGACGCCATCCGCTAAGTCCTTTTCAATCTCCTGCTCAATAAAATTTCTGGAAATCACTTCCTTTTCTGTTGCTTCTGATATTGTTTTTTCCTTTTCCATCTTTTTGATCCTTTCCTTCCCCACCCAGCATAATGCCGAATGGATGATTTTTTATGGAATTTTGAAGATTTTTCTGATTTTGGACAAATAAAAATCTCTGATATGACTCACATGAAGCTCGAAAAACACCGCTCTGATGCCTCTACACTGGACACCAGCATCCGCTTCGCTTCCGTTGGTGACATTATATCACAGGATCGTATTCTTAACAATATAAAGTATTCTCTGGACAGGTCATAAAATTTCTACTATAATTATTTTGTTTTATAAAATTGTTTTTAAAAATAATGAATTCCCCCCATCTCTACATGAAAAGGAAACGTTTATGAATAATCACAAAGAACTTGCCAAATCTTACTTTCTTGAAGGCTACAACTGTGCCCAAGCTGTTGTTCTGGCCTTCCATGAGGAACTGGGCTTCGACAAAGAAACCGCCGCTTCCATGGCTTCCGCCTTTGGCGGTGGTATGGGCCGCCTGCGAGAGGTCTGTGGCACAGTCAGTGGAATGTTCCTTGTTTTAGGACTGCTAAAAGGCTATCACGATCCCAAGGATCTGGAGGGAAAAAAATGCCTTTACATGCAAGTGCAACAACTATCTCACACCTTTCAAAAACAACATGGAAGCATTATCTGCCGGGAACTTTTAGGTCTGGAGCGCCACTCGGACGATCCCACTCCCTCGGCTCGTACCACGGAATATTATAAAAAACGTCCCTGCGCTGACCTAGCAGCCGATGCCGCCGGAATTCTCGAACAGTTTCTTGAGAATTTCTGAAACGCTTTCCTGATTTTCTTTTACCAGAAAACCATTTCTCTTCCCCTTTTTTCATCATTTTTCACAATAATTCGACCGGTTTACCGCGATTTTTTTCGGCAAACCGGTCTGGTTTGTCAAAATATTCCCAAATTATCAATTTTTTCCCACAAAGCACTACCCGTTTCTTCTGTTTTGTGGTACAATTTTAATATCACAGCCAGGAAACCTGCTCTACGGGTTTCCCTGGTTGGTGAAGGTACAAAAAACGAGTATACATTTCTGACACTCCAAATTTTGTAACTCTTCACCAGTCAAATACCCCGTGTAAGTCACAGAGTATTTGGCCCTCGCGGCATTTGTCACTTGTCCGTGCAAGACGGCGCTCGACTCATTGTCCGCGGAAATCAAATAATCAGGGGGAGATTAATATGGCAAAAGAAATGATTGCAATGCTTCTTGCCGGCGGACAGGGTTCACGTCTGTATGCACTGACTCAGAAGCTGGCAAAACCTGCAGTTCCTTTTGGCGGTAAATATCGCATCATCGATTTTCCGCTGTCAAACTGCGTCAACTCCGGCATCGATACCGTGGGTATCCTGACCCAGTATCAGCCACTGGTCCTGAACGAATATATCGGTAATGGTCAACCGTGGGATCTAGACCGTCTGCATGGTGGTGTACATGTGCTTCCTCCTTATCAGCAGGCGTCCGGCTCCGACTGGTATAAGGGAACCGCCAATGCCATCTACCAGAACATTTCGTTCATCGAGCGTTATAATCCACAATATGTGATCATCCTTTCTGGTGATCAGATTTGCAAACAGGACTACAGCGATTTCCTTCGTTTCCACAAAGAAAAAGGCGCTGAGTTCAGTGTGGCTGTCATGGAAGTACCGTGGGAAGAGGCGTCCCGTTTTGGTCTGATGGTTGCCGATGATAATGATAAGATCACCGAATTCCAGGAAAAACCAAAAGAGCCCAAGTCCAACTTAGCTTCCATGGGCATCTACATTTTCAATTGGGACGTCCTGAAAAAGTATCTCATCGAGGATGAAGCCGATCCCAACTCCGAAAATGATTTCGGCAATAATATTATCCCCAATCTGTTGCGTGACGGACGCCAAATGTATGCGTATCATTTCAGCGGCTACTGGAAAGATGTAGGAACCATCTCTTCTCTCTGGGAAGCCAATATGGAAGTGTTAGATCCGGAACACAGTGGCATCAACTTATTCGATGAGAACTGGAAGATTTACAGTCGTAACAGCGGTATGACCGGACATCGCATCAGCAGCGAAGCCGTGGTAGACAATTGCATGATCACAGACGGATGCCGGGTATCTGGTTCCGTAAAGCATTCCATTCTTTTTGCTGGCGTTACGGTGGAGCCAGGTGCCGTGGTGGAAGATGCCGTTGTCATGGGCGGTACTACCATCAAAACGGGCGCTTGTGTAAAACACTGTATCGTGGCGGAAAATGTAGTGATCGGTGAAAATGCTGTGGTTGGCGCTATGCCTACCGACAGCGAAAAGGGTGTGGCTACCGTCGGTTCCGGTGTCTATATCGGTGACGGCGCCAAGATCGGGCCCAACGCTATGGTCAACAGCAATGTGAAAGGCGGTGAAGAACAATGGTAAATTCCAATGCAGATGCTCTGGGCATCATTTTCCCAAATACCTATGACAGTCTGATTCCAGAATTAGTCAGTGAGCGGCTGATGGCTTCCATTCCCTTTGCAGGACGTTACCGGATGGTTGATTTTATCCTCTCTAGCATGGTCAACAGCGGCATCGGCAATGTATCTCTGATCGTCCGCAAAAACTATCATTCGCTGATGGATCATTTAGGAGCTGGTCGTGAATGGGATCTGACCCGCAAAAACGGTGGCCTGAACATTGTTCCTCCATTTGCACAAAAAAACATCAAAATGTATACTGGGCGGGTGGAAGCGTTAGCTAGTATCCTAGAATTCTTAAAAGATCAGAAAGAAAAATATGTAGTAATGTCCGATGCAAACATTGCTGTGAATTTTGACTTCAAGAAATTTATGGACGCCCACATCGCTAGTGGCGCTGATGTAACCGTGGCTTACAGTGAGAGCGAACTTCCGGCAGGTGCTATGAAAAAGAACGATATCGGCACCAATATGTATTATTCTTTCGGCATCGAAGATGGCCGGGTGGTACGCTTGGATATCTGTTCTCAGGAAAGCGGCTTTCAGAACTTTTCCATGAACATCTACATCATGGATCGCGAACTATTAATTGAGCAAATCAGCACGGCTTATCTGCATGGATATTCTTACTTTGAGCGCGATATTCTGGCTCCGCAACTGGATAAACTGAACGTACAGGCTTATAAATTTGAGGGCTATCTGGCACGAATCTGTGATTTAAAGAGTTATTTCGATGAAAATATGAAGCTGCTAGATGAAACAAACTTAGATGGTCTGTTCGCCCGGGATTCCATCTACACCAAGATCCGTGATGATAATCCCACTCGTTATATCGGTGAGGTCAAGGTGAAAAATACGATGGCCGCTGATGGTTGCGTGATCGAGGGCGAGGTAGAAAATTGCGTATTATTCCGTGGCGTCCGAATTGCCAAAGGTGCAAAGGTTAAAAATTGCGTGTTGATGCAAGATACTCTAGTGGAAGAAGGCGCAAATTTGGAATATATTATTTCTGATAAGAATGTATCCTTTACTGCCGGCAAAGAGCTAAAAGGCAGTGACAGCTTCCCGGTGTATGTGGCAAAACACCAAACCGTATAAACTGGGTACTGTCAGTTTATACCATTCCGAAGGGAGCAGACTGTCCGACAGCCTGCTCTTTTCCTAAAAGGGAGGCAAATTATGATAACCGATTTATCCGCATTTAGTGATTTTTCCCTTTATACTTCGGCATCTTTTTCCGGAAACATAGGGCAAAATTCCCCAATGGTTCCGGTATCTGGCCAAGATGGTCTATCTCAACAGGCAAATTCCGCCAATCCGATAGAAGCTTCCAGCCAGGCAACTCTACCGGAACAGACCAAACTTCAGGATTCCAAAAAACCCAAGATACCTGGACAACCGGATAGGGACTCTTATGAATGTGAGACCTGCAAAAACCGCAAGTATCAGGATGGTTCCCAGGATCCCAGCGTATCTTTCAAAACACCTACCAGACTCAGCCCGGAGAGAGCTGCTTTTGCTATCCGTGCCCATGAGGCTGAACATGTCGCCCATGCCCGGGTCAAAGCTCAAAAAGAAGATCAGGAAATCGTTTCTCAATCGGTCAGTTATCGCACTGGCGTCTGCCCCGAATGCGGCAGAATCTATATGGCCGGCGGCACTACGCGCACTACCTTTCGCAGTGCGCCAGTTGTAGAGGAAACGCCCGTAGAAAAAGGGCGGTATGTGAATCTTAGTGTCTGAAACACGAAAAATCTACTGACAGATCGAACATAAATGTTTTATCAAGATTCCGGCTTGCAATGGAAAGACTTTCAGACTTGCATAAAATTTCCAACTGGCAAGTCTGAAAGCATTCTAAAAAAACGGATGTTGCTTAAGCAATTGCTTTGGAGGAACCGAATGATTCATAAAAATGCAGCAGATAAACTAATCGGCCGGCAGACGATGGTCAGGGAAGATTTCATCGAACTGCTCGGCTATTATAACAATCCAGAAATTCGGGAGTTGTTAAGAGAGGAAGCTCTACAGCTGAGAAAACAATATTATGGCAATCGGGTATTTACCCGCGGACTGATAGAGTTCACGAATTATTGTAAAAACAATTGCTACTATTGTGGTATCCGAGGCGCTAATCCCAATAGTATCCGCTATCGGCTGAGCCAAGAAGAAATTCTTACCTGCTGTCAGAAAGGCTATCGGCTGGGATTTCGTACTTTTGTGCTACAGGGCGGGGAGGATCCTTTCTATACGGACGAAAAAATGACTGCGATCATCCAGGAAATCAAACAGCGCTACCCCGATTGTGCTCTGACGCTTTCCATCGGAGAGAAATCCCGGAAAAGTTACCAATTATTTCGAGAAGCGGGAGCTGACCGCTACTTGCTGCGCCATGAAACAGCAAACGATGCGCATTACCGACGGCTTCATCCGGACAATATGAGTCTTAAAAACCGGAAACGCTGCCTTTGGGACCTGAAATCTCTGGGCTATCAAGTCGGCGCTGGCATGATGGTGGGAAGTCCTGGCCAGAGTGTCCAGACATTAGCAGAAGACTTGCTGTTTCTGCAAGAGCTTAAGCCTCAGATGGTCGGCCTTGGACCTTTTATCCCTCATCATGATACCTGCTTTGCGAAAGAACCCGCTGGCAGTGTGGATTTGACACTCTATCTGCTCACCCTAGTCCGGATACTCCTGCCAGAAGTGCTGCTTCCCGCCACTACTGCTTTGGGAACCCTCGACCCCTCCGGACGGGAAAAAGGATTGATGGCCGGAGCAAATGTCATCATGCCCAATCTGTCTCCACTCAAAAATCGGAAACAATACGAGCTATATGATGATAAGATCTGTACCGGCGAGGAAGCCGCCGAATGCCTTAGTTGTCTTGAAAAACAAGTGAATGCGGCAGGCTTTTCGCTGGTATCAGAGCGGGGAGATGCCTGGCAATGGCAGTCAAATATTCCACCACAAGCAACAGGGCATTAAATATACAATGCGTATTCATCTCCATTCTTACACCCAAACCTCCTGCTGCATTGCCAGCGAGTAAATTACTGCCCCCTTTACTGGTTTTCCTGTCATCTGGGCCAGCGCACGACGGTAATAATCCAGCTGCGTTTTATACTGCTCTACTAGCAAATGGGAATGATAGATCCGGTCAGTCTTATAATCCACTACCACTAGTCCATCCTCCTCCTCGATATAGGCATCAATAATTCCCTGAACCACCACCAGCTCATTGGAATCTCCCGCCCCCATCTCTCGTGCTGGAATCCCGATAACAAACTGTTGCTCTTTGTAAAGCCGCCCTTCCTTTTCAGCCAGACTCATCCTTCTGCCCAGCCCTGACTGTAAAAAACGCCAAATCACTTCACAATTAATCAGGGCCAAACTCTCCTTTCCCAAACGTTCCTGTCGGATCTGTTCTTGTAGATACTGTTCGATATCCTCTCTGCTCTCTATATGCGCAAATGGGATCAGTTCCAACGCCCGGTGATAAGCGGTCCCCCGCGTGGCCCCAGCCCCCTTCTTTCGGGACATATTTTCCAAAAAATGTTCCAAATCCAAGAGCTCTCTCTCACTTGGTTCTTCTGGTTTTATCAACATCACACTCTCTTCTTCTCCCTCCAATGTCTGCCCCTGTTTTTTGAGTTCTGACACTGTCATTTTCGTGTGAAGCCGAATATCTGTCTCATAGGGATACTGATAATTCAGATGATTGACCAGAATTTCCCGATATTCTTTCTGATATTCCTGTTCCATATTCATTTGCAGTAAACGCTCTCTGGAATTCTGATTTCTTACCTGACGAATCAACTCCTCTCCCACTACTCCGGCTAGCGGAATTTCTGTCAGATGTACCCGCGCTATACCATCACTGATACTCATCAACATCCAGTCCAGATAAGAGCCGGCAGCCGAAAGGATCGTATAGGGAATCTGCCCATCCACCAGCGGTACATGCGCATATTTTTCCAGACTTTTTGCCAGACTCCGACTCGTACCTGTCATGATCAGTTGTTCTCTTGCTCGCGTCATTGCCACATAAAGAACCCGCAGTTCCTCGCCCAGATTATCCAGATCCATCTTACGACGCAGCGCATTTTTTTTGAGAGTTGTCAGCTTAAGCCTGTGCTCCCAATCCAGATAGTCCGTGGCGATTCCCAATTCCGGATCAATCAGGATCCTACCATAGACGTCCTGTTTATTAAATTTCTTTCCCATTCCAGCCAAAAACACTACCGGAAATTCCAGACCTTTGCTCTTATGGATGCTCATGATCCGCACAGTATCGTCCTCTTCTCCGATAACAGACGCCTCCCCAAAATCCGAATGATATCGTTTCAGATTCTCGATATAACGGATAAAATGAAACAGCCCCTTGTAGCTAGTCTTCTCATAATCTGCCGCTTTCTCCACCAACATATCCAGATTGGCCCTGCGCGTCTCCCCAGCCGGCATCGCTGACACATAATGATAATATCCCGTCTCCTCATATACCCGATAGATCAGCTCATGTATCGGCAAATATGTGCTTTCTGTCCGAAAACGCCGGAGCAAAGTAAGGAAATGCTGCAGCTTTTTTCGCAGTTCTTGATCTGTGTTATGCTCTTTTATTTTCTCTTCCTCCGCAAATGTACGATCTTCCTCCATAAAACACACGACCGCTGCATAGATTCCGCGATCCTGTTCTTTTTTGGCATTTCTTCGATAACAAGCCATTAATCGCGCCAGCTCCGGATCCGTCACTCCCGCCACCGGAGATTTCAGCACGGCTGCCAAAGGAATATCCTGCATCGGATTATCAATCACCGCCAGCAGACTCAGCACCACCTCTACCTCTGTGGTAGCAAAATATCCCATCCGTGAATCCGCGCAGGCCGGAATCCCCTCATTCATCAATACAGAAAGAAAATTCTCCGTCCAACCCGCCGTACTCCGCAGCAAAATCACGATATCCCGATACTGTGCGGTCCGGTATCCACCGGTTCCATTTAACTTTTTATCCCAGATCTGCAACCCCTTGTGTGGGTCTGTCAGCGATCGGATCTTCCCGGCAATCAGCTTTGCTTCCAGCTCCTTTGCCGTAAAATCTGCCGCCTCCTCATCCAGTCCAGACAATGCCTCCGCGCCAGTGTCCATCACCAGTAGCTCAGGAAAACTGGCAAGCAATTCTTTCTGACTTTCCTCTCCTTCAGATTTGCCCTGATCTCCCCTGTCGTCAATATCTGGAAATACAGCTCCCGGATGCAACGCGGTTTCCTCCGTATAGCGGATATTCCCCAGATTCTCTGTCATCACTCGGAAAAATACGTCATTGATTCCGGCCAATACCCGATCCCGACTCCGGAAATTCTGATGCAACTCGATCTTTTTGTTTGTGCCAGACGCCTGATCATAAATCTCATAGGTATGATACTTTTTCAGGAACAATTCTGGTCTTGCCAGGCGGAATTTATAGATGCTCTGTTTGACATCCCCCACCATAAACACATTAGGTCTGCCAAACCGTTCCTGTGACACAGCCAGCAAAAGTGCCTCCTGCACCAAATTGCTGTCCTGGTACTCATCCACCAACACCTCCTCAAACTGACGGCTAAGCTCATCCGCCGCTTCTGTATATACCATTTTCCCATCTTCCAGCCGAATCAGCACTTTCAATGCCTCATGCTCCAGATCCTGAAAATCTACCAAGTTGCGCTCCCGCTTCTTTTCCTGATATCGCCGGGCGAATTCTTCTGCCAGCTCTAGCAGCATCTCCACCGGCTCCCGCGTTGCCGCCAACTCTGACAGCATCTCATCTGGCTGTGCAAAACCGATCATCTCTCGCATTTTTGTGACTGCCTTCTTCACCCGGTCTCGACATTCTGTCACCAACGCTTTCTTTTCCGGGTCTACCTCCTTGCTGCGCACAGATGCCAAACGGGCCCAAGCAATCGCTGAAAGGCATGTATAAATTTCCATAAAATTCTCTGCCAGACAGATTTCCTCCAGCTGCCTGATATCCTGCTCCAACATCGGTGCATAAACTCCTAGAAATTCATCCTCACGACACACAAGAAGCGCCTCGCAAATCTGCTGCTTCAATTCCCCTGCCTGCCTTCGAATATCGGTTATCAAAAACTGCATCCAAGCAAAATTCTCTATAAGATCCCATCTCTTTGATTCTGTGGTTTCCCCTGTCTCCTCCCCTTTGTCTGCCGTTTTCTCCTCTTCTCTCCTTATCTCGCCGTCCGCATTCCCAAACTCCTGCCGACACTGTAAAAACCATTCCTGCGGATATGGATTGCTCTGCGAAAATGTATATACTTGTAAAATGATATCTTCAATCCCCGCGTCACTCTTTCCGCGCGCATAGGTTTCCACAAATCGCACAAACCGCTCTCCACCATTCCTATAATAGTCTTCCAGCAGCTCCTGCATCACATCGCCGCGCAACAACAACAACTCCCCCTCGTCGCCAATCCGAAACGCCGGATCCAGATCTAGCAAATTGAAGTGATTGCGGATCAAATCCAGACAAAAACTGTCAATCGTCGTGATCCGCGCATGATGTACCAGCGCTGCCTGCATCTGCAGATGCTCATCTTGCGGCCGCTCATCTAGCTTTTGTTCGATAGCCACCCCGATTCGTTCCCGCATCTCCGCCGCCGCCGCATTCGTAAAGGTCATTACCAGCAGACGATCAATATCCAAAGGATGCTCTCCCTCAGTGACCATACGGATAATCCGCTCCACGAGCACCGCAGTCTTACCGCTTCCGGCTGCCGCGCTGACTAACAGATTGCTCCCTCGGCTTTCAATCACCTGCATTTGTTCTTTCGTCCAATTTACCGACATAACTCCTCCCAGATCTCTTCTGCCTTCTTTCCTTTTAATCTCCGATACTCATAGCCAGAAGTCTTCTTATCAAATCCACACACCGCATGATACGGACAGTAATCACAAGCTGTTCGCGGTCCACTCTTATACGGCTCTATGCCAATCTCACCATCCAGAATCTCTCTTCCTGCACCCTTTACTTTTTCATGCACATACTGGCGCAGCCGTTCGAAACGTTCGCGATTCGCCACCGAAGATTTGCCTTCCTGCACTGCCCCGTTCTTTAATACCACCGGAATGATATCCGACTCTTTTTCTATGGTATGGTCCAGATGATGAATCGCCTCCCACTCACTGTTGATCAATCCGTTCATCCGCAGCTGACGCAGAATCTCGGCATTGATCTCCTCCTCATCCGGTTCCCCCTTCTTCTCCACCAATGGATCGGAAATATTGTAGTAGAGAATTCCGGCCGGAATTACCTCTTTTTCTGGATATTTCCGCTTAGTCATCTCCATCACTGCATCCATATAAACCACCAGCTGCAGCTGCAAGCCATAATAAATCGCTGCTAAGTCAAAACTGGTGTTGCCGGACTTATAGTCAATAATCTTTACATAAACCTTCTCGCCATCCTCACACTGATCCAGACGATCGATCCGCCCCCGCAGATGCAGCGCCTCATCTGCTGACAACGGAATCTTCATCGCTGCCAGATTATCTGCCGCCGAGAAACTCACCTCAAATCCCACCGGCGAAAAATCTCCCCGTATTATCTGCTGTTGAAGCGCCCACACCGTCCGCTGTGTGATATGCTCCACCCGCCGGGCCAGATAAGCATTCCGTGCTGTGCTCTTGAGAATGGTATTGCCGTATTCCTCCGTCACCTGTCCCACACAGGCTCGCACCAGCCCTGTCCGCTCTTCCTCCGTGATGGTATGCCAATCCCTTCCTTCCTCCTTCATCTTCCGAAAACAAAGATCGATCGAATCATGAAACAGATTACCAATGTCTGCTGCCGCCAGTTCATGTCGTCGCCGTTCCATCAGCTCCAGGCCATATTGCAGAAAATGGGCATAGGCGCAAGCGGCATACTGTTCCAGCCTTGTCACACTGCCACTCAAAATATTTCCATATAAAGCACGCGCCACCGCATGACCGATCCCCTGATTTTCATAGCACATAAACGCCGCTTCTACCAGACACATGGCCTCTTTTTGATACTCCTCCGACTGTAGAAACCAGCGAAACAGTTCCAGAAATTTCAACGTTTCCTCATCGCTCACCAGCTCTGCCGGCTCTGCCATTTTTTTTGTCCCTTCCGGTTCTTTTATCTCCTCCTGCTCTTTTGCTCTTTCCTGCCTTACCTCCGTTCCAGGCACAGCCACCTTTCCCGGCCTATCCCGATAGCGTCGTAACCCGGCTACCAGCTGTTGTCTGGCCTCCTCCACCGAGTAGATTTCCTCTGGATTATTGCTATCCAGACTTTGGCATTTCAGCGCCGGAAACATTTTCCCAATCTCCCCAATCAGATAAGATGGTCTCCGGCTTTTCCCATCTCCCCCCACATTGGCATAAGAAAGAATCAACATCCGAGAAGGCTTCGTCATCATCAGATACAAATAAAATCGTTGGCGAAAGCTGTCTTCTCTCGCCGTTGGCGCCAGCTCCAACCGATGTCTGCCAAAAAACTCCCGCTCCTGATCGGAAAGCAGGCTTCCGCTATCCTTTTTCATTGGCACGATTCCATCATTAACCCCCACAAAAAACAACACCTTCACATGTGCCAATCGGGTACGAGTGATATCTCCCACCACCACCCGGTCAACCGTTGCCGGAATCACCCCCACAGAGATTTCGCCGAAACCGGCATCCAAAATCTCCATAAACTCCTTCCGGCTCACTTGCTCCTCCCCCAGCAAGTCCGCCAGCCGTGCCAAAAGTTCCGCCACCCGCTCATATACTTGTCCATATTCTTTCGCCAGCCGGTACTCCTGCAACGCCAAAAAATACTCCTGATATGCCTCCAGCTTTTCTTTAACCTGACATTTCTCCAAAAACATGCCTAACGCCTGTACCATGTCCGCCACAGAAATTGGCTTTTTCGCAAATGCCTCCCTGAGGAGAAATAAAGGCTCCATCACTTGAGCCCGAAACGCATTCAACTCTACCAGATTCAGATTCGCTGCTTCCCGATACGTCCATTCCCATGGCTCACTCCAACGCTTCCGCCCACGAATCCCCATGGCAATCACATAATTCTCCATCCGATCCAGCATTTTGCGATCTTCGCTCACCAAGCCGGTCCGCAAATAACGAAACACACTTTCATACGAAAAATCTTTTTGAATCGCTTCCAGCGCTCCCCGAATCAACTCCACCAGCGGATTATCCAGCACATTCTTCTTATCATCCATAAAAAAGGGAATCTGATTCTGTTCAAACTGATGGGCAATCTCTTTGCCGTATCCCGCCAGATCTCCGGTCACTACCGCCAGATCCCGATAACGCAGCCCCTTCTCACGAATCAACTCCTGGATCCGGTGTACTACATGAGCGATCTCCCCTGAAGGATTATTCCCCTGATACAATTCCAGACTTCCCGTATTCTCACCCTCATAGCGGTTTCTCCGATAGCGAAACAAATTCCTCTCCAGCCAGCCAAGCTCCGGACTCTTCACAAAGCGTGAAATACGATAACCTGCCTGCCCCCCACTCTCCGGCCACACATCTGTAAGTTTTTCTATCTTACACTTCTCTGCCAGCGCAGTCAGTCGCCCCACCATCTGATTACTCATATGGAAAAGGTTCTGTATTCCGGCCGCCTCATATACGGATACTTCCCGATCCGCAGTCACCGTCACCATCACTCGGCGCGCATAAAGCAGACAAAGTTCCAAAAGCCGGTACTGTACCGGCGTAAATCCCGTATACCCATCCAGCGCAATCACACTGTTCTTTACAATTTCCGAGCGCGGCAATACCCGGCACAGAACATCCAGCACTTCTTCCGTAGTAATATAATGCCCAGCTATATATTCCTGAAAGCCCTCAAACATCACCGCAAAATCTTTAAGCTTCTGCTGAAAAAGTGGGGTTTTTGCCAACTCTGCCATCTCCCGCAAAATCTGCGGCGTAATGCCATATTGGTAAAACTCCGACAACATTGATTTTAACTGATTCACAAAACCATTCTGGTTCAAATGTCCCTGAAACAATATCAGCTCCCGGCGTTTTTGCGCCGCTACCTTCCGCAACACCATCGACTTGCCCATATCATCCAGAACCTGCAGATTCTCCACCGCCAGTTCTTCAAACACCCGGTACGCCAACCTCTGAAAGCTGACAATATCAATATTCATTGTTCCATGATTCGGATGAAGAGTCACAATATCCTTCTGTGTCTGCATGGTAAACTGTTCCGGTACAAGGATAAAATACCGTTGCTCCGGATGCTCTAGCGAATCCCGAATTATTGTATCATATAAATATCTGGTCTTTCCCGAACCAGAACCACCCAAAATCAATTGTAACGCCATATCATTCCCCCTGTATTTTCGCTTTGTCTAAAATTTTACCATCTAACCGCCTCTTTTTCAACACAATAGAAAAAACATCTGCCTTCAGAAAATGAGCAAGGAAATGAGGCGAGAACCAACGCCAAACCGTCTGCGGAATTTTGACTTTGCAGAGATTTCGAAGTCCTTAAATTCCTGAATTTGGCGTTGAAACGAAAATATACATTGTTTGAACGGAGTGAGTTTGTATATTTTCGTTTCGTTTTTAGCAAAAGGCAGGGATTTTAGGAATTCTTAATCTCGAAACCGGAAAAAGGAGCAGACGGTTTGGCGTTGGTTCCCGCCTCATTTCCTTGCTTATGCTTCTCGTTTCCTTATCTAAATGACATTGAGGAAGAGGGAAGATCTCTTATTTGTTCATAATTCCCCCCTGTCAGGAATAGATTATATCAAACCTATCCCGGAGGGCAATCTATGAGTTCAAGAACCAAAATCGTCGTCCTGCGAATGAAAGAGATCATATACACTGCTATCTTCATCGGCCTGGGCATTTTGCTGGTCATGTTACTTTTTATCATGTTCCGGCCAGGAAAAGGAGACGACGCACCAGTCTCTACCGATCAGGTGCTCTACATACCCGGCGTCTACTCCGCCTCATTAAAACTCGGTTCCCAAGAGGTCAATGTAGAAGTCGCTGTGGATGCCGACCGCATCAATTCCATTACCATGGTGTCTTTAAGTGATTCCGTTGCCACCATGTATCCCCTGGTACAACCATCGCTGCAGAATCTGACCCAGCAAATCTGTGACACCCAGTCCACCAGCAACCTGACCTATCCGGAAGAAAGCCGCTATACCTCCCAGGTGCTTCTGCAGGCGATTGAGCGAGCATTAAAGAAAGCAGCGGCAGAATAAACGGATATGATAAAAACCTGCTGAATTCTCATCAGCAGGTTTTTATTTTTTCTTTTCTTCTCGCTGCCCAAAGTCCCACCACATCTGCCAAAAGCCATCCGATCGGCACGGATGCCCAGATCCCCTTCACGCCAATCCAGGGGATTGCCGACAGTGTATAAGCCAATATCACTCGGGTTCCCAGCGAAAGGATCGTCAGCACAACCGACATTCCTGGCCTTCTCATGGCACGAAAGTACCCATAAAACAGAAACAAAAATCCGATCAGACAATAAAAAGCGCCCTCTATCCGCAAATATTCTACTCCGACTGCCAGAACTTCTGTCTCCTCTGGACGAATAAAAATCAGCAAAAGTTCTCTGGCAAACAGACAAACACCGGCCGTAATCACCAGACAAAAGAAAAGCGTACAAAGACCCGCACTGCGAATCCCCTTACGGATCCGCTCGCGCTCGTCTGCTCCAAAATTCTGAGCTACAAAAGTAGAAAAAGCATTGCCAAAATCCTGCACTGGCATATAAGCGAAAGAATCAATCTTCACCGCCGCCGCGAAAGCCGCCATTACCACCGGTCCAAAACTATTGACCAGGCCCTGAACCATCAATATGCCAAAATTCATTACCGATTGTTGCACACTAGTCAGAAACGACAGATGAAAAATCTCTTTCATCACTCCTAAATCCCATTTCATCCATTGCAAACCCGGACGAAATTCCGGAAAACACACAAAAGTATATAAACAAATGCCCACACCTGAAAAAATCTGTGCTAACACGGTAGCCTCTGCCGCCCCTGCAATTCCTCGGTGAAACACCAGTACAAATACTAAATCGAGCACAATATTAGAGACTGCTGACACTCCCAGAAATATCAGAGGTATGATAGAATTTCCCACAGCCCGCAAAAGAGACGCAAAATAATTATAGACAAATATCGCCGTGATTCCCCAGAAGATAATCCACAAATACTGCCGCATCATTCCATAAACTTCCTCTGGCACCTGCAAAAATACCAGAATCCCGTCTAGTCCCAAAAACACAGCTCCGTTCATCACCAGAGTAAGCGCTCCAATCATCACAAAAGACAGAAACATCCCCTGTTTCATCCGGTCCAAGTCCTGTCTGCCATAGCAGACAGAGAACATCACTCCGCTTCCCATACAAAATCCCAATAAAATAGAATTGAGAAACGTCATCAACGTATAGGCGGAACCTACCGCTGCCAGCGCTTCTCTCCCAATATACCGGCCCACAATCAAAGTGTCGGTCACATTATACATTTGTTGCAGCAGATTGCCCATAATCATGGGCAATGCAAACTGCAACAAAGTTTTTGTAATATTTCCTTTTGTCAAATCCAACGTTTTCATTTTACTTCTGTCCAGCCTGCGGTATCCTTTGGATCTTTTTGGCTGTTCTGGCTTTCCCAGCCGCTTTCTCCTTCCGTATTGTCCTGTATCCCGGTGTTTTCCTTTCCTTTTTCCTCTTCTGTCTGATTTTTGTTGTCTTCTGCCGCCGTAGCTTGCGCAGAGCTCTCAGCCGCCTCGTCAGTTGCTCTCGTCTGCCCAGATGGCTCGTCTTTTTCAGATGTTTCCTTATCTTCACCGGTCTCCCCACTCTTATCTTTCTTCTCTTCCGGATCCGGTATTCCTTTACAGCGCCGGAAAATCTCCATGAACTCCTTGCCAGTAATCGTCTCTTTCTCAATCAAGAACTCGGCAATCTCATCCATCACTTCCCGGTTTTCGTTTAACAGCCGTTTTGCCTCTTCATACGACTCCTTCAAAATCCGCATCACCTCATTGTCCACCTCAGCCGCCGTAGCTTCCCCGCAGTTCATAACCGTCCGTCCGCTCAGATATTGATCTTGCTTCGTAGCCAACCCAATCAATCCGAATTTCTCCGACATCCCATATTGTGTTACCATTGCCCGCGCCAGACGAGTCGCCTGTTCGATATCATTCGCCGCACCGGTCGTCACCGAATGAAATACGATCTCTTCTGCTGCACGTCCGCCCAGATATCCCACCAGCATAGCCTGAATTTCTTTTTGACTGTTCAAATATTTCTCTTCTTCTGGAACGTGCATCACATATCCTAAAGCGCCCATCGTACGAGGTACAATGGTAATCTTTTGTACCGGCTCCGCATCCTTCTGCAGCGCACTCAAAAGCGCATGTCCTACCTCATGATAAGACACAATCCGCCGCTCTTCCTTACTCAGCACCCGATCCTTTTTCTCCTTACCCACCAGCACTACTTCCACGGCTTCAAACAGATCCTTTTGGCACACGGCATTCCGCTGATGTTTGACGGCAAGAATTGCCGCTTCATTGATCATATTGGCCAGATCCGAACCCACTGCCCCGGAGGTCGCCAGCGCAATAGCATCCAAATCCACCGTATCATCTAAAGAAACGTTCTTGGCATGAACCTTTAAAATCTCCACCCGACCTTTCAAATCCGGTTTGTCAACGATAATACGCCGGTCAAAACGCCCTGGACGCAAAAGCGCCGGATCCAAAATCTCCGGTCGGTTGGTTGCTGCCAGAATCAAAAGACCTTTGGACGAATCCACACCATCCATCTCGGAAAGCAACTGATTCAGAGTTTGTTGCTGTTCGGATTCCCCGCCGCCGCCATAATTGCTGCGGCTGCGACCAATCGAATCCACCTCATCAATAAAGATAATACAGGGCGAGGTCTGTTGGGCCTGCTTAAAGAGATCCCGCACCCGGGATGCTCCCACGCCTACATACATTTCCATAAAATCGGAACCTGAAAGAAAATAGAAAGGCACTTTCGCCTCGCCAGCTACTGCCCTTGCCAGCAGTGTCTTTCCCGTTCCTGGCGGCCCCACTAACAAAGCTCCTTTCGGCAGACGGGCCCCGATATGCGTATATTTCCCAGGATTCTGTAAAAAATCCACCAGCTCTACCAAGGATTCTTTCGCCTCATCCTCACCGGCCACATCAGCAAACGTGATCCCGGTATCTTTTTGCATATACATTTTAGCCGTACTTTTGCCCACACCCATGATGCCGCCACCCATACGTTTCATCATGAAATTCATAAAAATCACGATGATAGCAAACGGAATCACAAAGCTTAAAATACTCTCCAAAAGTACACTGCTATCCTGGAGTTCCTGTTTAATCTCCACCCCATGCTCCAAAAGCCTGCTGGAAAAATCCCAGTCCGAGCTTAAACGAATGACATAATATTGCTTTGCCGGATTTTTTTCATTCACCGTTTCTTTGTAGGTGATGTCCAGCACGGAACTTTTCACCAGCACAGACTCTACCAGTCCAGACTCCACTTCTTCTACAAACTGATTATAGCTGACTTCTTCCCGTCCTTCCGTTACCATGATATTGCGCATCATGTACACGGCTACCAATGTAATGATTGCCGCCACTAACATAACAACAATCTGGCTCTGGGGACCCTGATTTTTATTGTTGTTACCACTATTCTCTGGCGGCCGGTGATTATTATTGTCCATAATTTTGTATACACTCCTGTTCCTCTTACCTCTTCGTCCCGGTCACTTTGTTTCTCTCCCTTTTTGCAAAAGTTCAATCGCATCTGTACTCTCGCGGGCCTTTTATCAAAGCACACCATTTTCCATTATACTTGTTACTTGCTCAGAAATCAAGAAACCTGCTAACAAAAGTCAAGACTTTTTGGCAGGTTTTTTATAAATTTTTAATATGAATTTTTCCCACGACAATTAGACCGGTGGAAAATCCGGTC
>JAAWNY010000007.1 GCA_022799175.1 Lachnospiraceae bacterium
CCTTTGAAAGCAGAATATAGCAGATAAATTCAAATTCGAGTTTAGCGGGAAACTGTCCGTATAGGTAGCAAAGTCAAAATATCGCAGACGATTTTCCGCTACGCCTCTCCCCTCTTCCTTGGCGTACCCTTTGCTATTACTTATTCTAAATGACATTGGTATAGGCAATCTCTGTTTTCAATGTTTTGAGGGACGATTTTGCGAAGTGGTCTTGAATAATACCAATTGGAAAAGGAAGATAGATACAAACAGAAACAAGGGGCTGTCACGCTGAGAACAAAATCTGCGTGGCAGCCTTGTCCGATGAAAAGAGCATGAGATCATAACCGTGCAGACAATCCCAATGGTTAAGTGAAATTAATGATTGTCCGGCTCGATCTCTTCTTCTGTGATAATGGTGGCCGTATCGGCGGCTTCTTCCACGAAATCTTTAGCCGTATCGGCGGTCTCGTCAACAAAAGACGCGATGTCATCAGATATCTCTTCTGCCATTTCCGTGGTATGAGTGGCAGCACCGGTCAGCGTTGATTTGGCGGCGGAAGCAGTTTCACTGGCGGCATTTAGGGCATCTTTGGCAGTATCTGTCACGATAGCGGCAGCATCTTTAACCACATTTTTGGCGGCACCAGCAGCATCTTTGACTGCATGAAATACGTCGCCAGCAGCAACCAGAAATTCATCTTTGTCTGCATGCAAAGAAACATAATTGCGGTTCATCGTACTGTCCGGAATCGGAGAATCTTCTTCATCCTCCTCAAAATCACGGAAATCTTCATCCAGCTCTTTGCTAAAGGAGCGGTATTTCCTGAAATAGGAGATTCCGGCAGCAGCAGCGCCTGTAACGACGGCCAATGCAAGAATCTTACCAGCTTTTTTTGCCATATCAGCACTCCTTTCTGTCAACAAAGTTATATTTTCCCTAAAATGGGAGAAGATTATGTTGACGGTTGTCTATGAAATTATTGTAACCCGAAAATCAGAAAAAGGAAAGAGGGGAACTGTAAAAAAATTATAAAATTAGCACTCGACTATTGACAGTGCTAACAACTCGTGGTATAAATGGTAATGTACATTAAAAAGGAACCTTTTACCAGGTCCCAATATCAGGAAAAGATAGAAACAAAAAAGAATCGAATAAGGAGGAATCATCCATGAAATTAGTACCGTTATTTGATCGGGTTGTGTTGAAACAGCTGGTAGCAGAGGAAACCACCAAGTCGGGAATCGTACTGCCGGGTCAGGCAAAGGAAAAGCCTCAGCAGGCAGAAGTCATCGCTGTGGGTCCGGGTGGAGTTGTGGATGGCAAGGATATCACGATGCAGGTTAAGGTAGGCGATAAGGTTATTTTCTCTAAGTATTCCGGAACCGAGGTGGAAGTGGACGAGGAGAAATATGTGGTAGTGAAGCAGAATGATATTTTGGCAGTAATTGAATAACTTGATAATTATTTAAAGAACAGAACATTTCAGGAGGAACAAGACAATGGCAAAGCAGATCAAATATGGCGTGGAAGCCAGAAAAGCATTGGAGTCAGGGGTAAATCAGCTGGCAGATACCGTAAGAGTGACATTAGGGCCGAAGGGAAGAAACGTAGTTCTGGATAAATCTTTTGGAGCTCCGCTGATCACCAATGATGGTGTGACCATTGCTAAAGAGATTGAGCTGGAGGATGCTTTTGAGAACATGGGCGCCCAGTTGGTAAAAGAAGTGGCTACCAAGACGAATGATGTTGCTGGTGACGGAACCACTACGGCTACGGTGCTCGCTCAGTCTATGATTAATGAAGGTATGAAGAATCTGGCAGCAGGAGCGAATCCGATTGTGCTGCGCAAAGGAATGAAGAAAGCAACCGAGGCTGCAGTAGAAGCGATTGCCAAGATGAGTCAGCCGATCGAAGGAAAAGCCCAGATTGCCAGAGTTGCTGCTATTTCCGCATCCGATGATGAGGTGGGCGAATTGGTTGCAGATGCAATGGAGAAGGTTTCCAATGATGGTGTTATCACCATTGAGGAGTCCAAGACGATGAAAACGGAGCTGGATCTGGTTGAAGGTATGCAGTTTGACCGTGGTTATGTATCTGCTTATATGTGCACCGATATGGATAAGATGGAAGCCAACCTGGACGATCCCTACATTTTGATTACAGATAAGAAGATTGCCAATATTCAGGAAATTCTGCCGATTTTGGAACAGATTGTGCAATCCGGCGCCAAGTTGTTGATTATTGCCGAAGATATTGAAGGCGAGGCATTGACCACCTTGATTGTGAATAAGCTGAGAGGTACTTTCTCTGTTGTTGGTGTGAAAGCGCCGGGTTACGGTGACAGAAGAAAAGAGATGCTCAAAGATATTGCTATTCTGACTGGTGGAACGGTAATTTCTGAGGAATTGGGTCTTGATCTGAAGGAAGCTACCATGGCACAGTTGGGCCGTGCAAAATCTGTGAAGGTACAGAAAGAGAATACCATCATCGTAGATGGATGTGGAGATAAAGCGGAGATCAGCGCTAGAGTATCTCAGATTCGTGCTCAGATCGAGGAGACTACTTCAGATTTTGATAAGGAGAAACTGCAGGAGAGACTGGCAAAACTGGCTGGCGGTGTAGCAGTGATTCGTGTAGGTGCAGCTACTGAGACAGAGATGAAGGAAGCCAAACTTCGTATGGAAGATGCTTTAGCGGCGACTAGAGCCGCTGTAGAGGAAGGGATTATTGCTGGTGGCGGAAGCGCTTATGTACATGCTTGTAAGGATGTACAGAGTGTTGTGGATTGCTTGGATGGCGATGAGAAGACCGGTGCCAAGATAATCTTAAAGGCTTTGGAGTCTCCGATGTTCCATATTGTAGCCAATGCGGGACTGGAAGGTTCTGTGATCATTAATAAGGTAAAAGAGTCGGAAGTAGGTATGGGCTTTGACGCATACAAAGAGGAATATGTAGACATGATCAAAGCTGGCATTCTGGATCCTGCCAAAGTAACCAGAAGCGCTCTGCAGAATGCTACGAGTGTAGCTTCCACTCTGCTGACCACAGAGTCTGTAGTAGCTAATATTAAGGAAGAAACCCCCGCAATGCCAGCCGGAGCCGGCGGAATGGGAATGATGTAACGTAGCGGAATCGAGCGATTGTTGCGTGTGGCGGTTATCGTCACACTCTGCCGGAACCTATTGGATTCCCCAGCCAAACAGACAGTATTAACGTCTGTTTGGCTGGGGAGAAGTTAGATTTCTGGTCTGGCGAGCAACGATATTATCTTCCAAAGAAGAAGGAGCAAACACTTATGAATGAATCATACGCCGAATGTCTGGTAAGACGCCGTATCCCATTTTATTCTAATATTGTCAATATTGTTACGGGAGTCGTTACTGCTTTTTGTGTTTTTTTGGCACTCACAACCAACATAATTGGAATCATACTGATGTTTGCGTCTGGATTTGCATGTTATATTTTATATCGCAATTCTCGGGTGGAGTTTGAGTACCTTTATGTGGAAAAGACATTGTCGGTAGACAAGATTTTTGGAAAATCAAAACGCAAAAAAGCGTGGGAAGGAAAGATGGATGATATTCAGGTGATTGCGCCGTCAGATTCTCATGTGCTCAAGGACTATGCGTCTTCCAATTCCAAAGCTATGGATTTTTCTTCTCAGATTCCAGGGGCGAAGACGTATACGGCAATAGTCCGCACCGGATCCGAGACAATCCAAATTATTTTTGAGCCAGATGATAAGATGCTTCAGTGCTTTCGTCAGACAGCTCCAAGAAAGATAGTTCAGTAGGAAAGCATTATGGTACAATAAAAAATGTTCACAAAAACTGCGGCAATTTTTTTTGCCGCAGTTTTTGTATCCGCATTTGTCGGTAGCAGAATGGAAAAAAAGAGGTGTATCTAGACGTTATCGGGACAAGAAAATCCATGTATTTTCGTTCACGGATTTTTGGGAAAAATGTATTTGACAAGCGTACAGAAATTTGCTACACTATGATACTAATAAGTGGAAACAATATAAAAATATCATACAAACCAAAGAAAGAGAGGGAAAAAGAATGGGTACGATTATTGGCGACGGTATTACCTTTGACGATGTGCTTTTGATCCCGGCATTTTCGCAGGTTATTCCCAACCAGGTGGATCTGACCACGTATCTGACCAAGGACATCAAACTAAATATCCCGCTGATGAGTGCGGGGATGGACACCGTTACGGAGCATCGCATGGCGATTGCCATGGCACGGCAGGGCGGAATCGGAATTATCCACAAGAACATGTCGATTGAAGCGCAAGCAGAGGAAGTGGATAAGGTAAAGCGATCGGAGAATGGCGTGATTACTGACCCGTTCTTTCTTTCACCGGAACATACGCTGAAGGATGCAGACGAATTGATGGGAAAGTTCCGGATTTCCGGAGTTCCAATCACGGAAGGGCGTAAGCTGGTAGGGATTATTACCAATCGGGATCTGAAATTTGAAGAGGATTTTACAAAAAAGATTAAAGAATGTATGACTTCTGAGCATTTGGTTACGGCAAAGGAAGGCATTACGCTGATGGAGGCAAAAAAGATTCTTGCCAAAGCAAGAGTGGAGAAGCTTCCGATTGTAGATGATGATTTCAATCTGAAAGGATTGATTACCATCAAAGATATCGAGAAGCAGATTCGATATCCGTTGTCTGCTAAAGATGCACAGGGACGGTTGCTTTGCGGAGCCGCTATCGGTATTACGGCTAATGCTCTGGAGCGGGTATCGGCTTTGGTAAAGGCGAAAGTAGATGTGGTAGTTTTGGATTCTGCTCACGGACATTCAGAAAATGTGATTCACTGTGTGCGGATGATCAAAGAAGCTTATCCTCAGTTGCCAGTGATTGCTGGCAATGTGGCGACCGGTGAGGCGACAAAGGCATTGATTGAGGCTGGGGTAGACGCGGTTAAGGTAGGGATCGGTCCGGGCTCTATCTGTACGACTCGTGTGGTAGCTGGGATTGGTGTGCCGCAGATCACTGCAGTGATGAACTGTTATGAGGCGGCGAAAGAATATGGAATTCCAGTTATTGCGGATGGCGGTATCAAATATTCTGGAGATATTACCAAGGCTATCGCGGCAGGAGCAAATGTATGTATGATGGGAAGTATGTTCGCTGGTTGTGACGAGAGTCCGGGAACTTTTGAACTGTATCAGGGAAGAAAATATAAGGTATACCGGGGAATGGGTTCCATTGCGGCTATGGAGAATGGCAGCAAAGATCGTTACTTTCAGTCCGATGCCAAAAAACTGGTTCCGGAAGGAGTGGAAGGACGGGTGGCCTATAAAGGATTGGTGGAGGATACCGTATTTCAGATGTTAGGTGGCCTGCGTGCCGGTATGGGATATTGCGGGGCCAACAATATTAAGACTCTACAGGATACCGGAAAGTTTGTGAGAATATCAGCGGCCGCATTGAAAGAAAGTCACCCCCATGATATCCATATTACAAAGGAAGCGCCGAATTACAGTGTAGATGAATAAACAAATCAACGAAAAGATATTAGTTGTAATAACGAACAAAACGAGAATTTTGACGATAATTTTGCGTTCGCCATGTTTTACATGGCGAACGTTTTGTGATATACTTAAACGGAAAGAATTCAGATGTGATCATCATACATATCAGGAATCCCTGCCTGGAAAAAATCACAATTGCAATAAATGATATGGCACATTTGCAAAAAATATACGAGGAAGTATAGCCGAATAAAACAAAATATGGTATACTATCCACGAACATGAAGGGTTATATGCTTTTAATATGACGGAATTAAATGACAGATGGGGAAAGAATATGCTGAACGAGGACAAGATTAAGTTGATGACCGGAATTGCAATGTTTGAAAAAAGAGAGGGAAAACGGATTTTTCCGGTTAATCGTTATTTCCGGAGTGATTATATCAGTAGATATATGTTCCGTTCGTTTTTTTCCTATACGATTTGTTACCTATTATGTGCGTTGATTTGGGTTTTGTATCACATGGAACAGCTCTTGAACACGTTGGATATTGGTGAATTGATAGAAGCGGGGAAGTATGCGGCTTTTCTATATGGCGCAGGGTTGTTTTTGTATCTGATAATTACCTGGCTGGTATATCGCAGAAGATATGAATATTCGAAACGGGGCATGAAAGTCTATATGGCGAAGCTGAAACGCCTGGAGAAGCGGTACGAGTTTCAGAATCGTGCTAGAGAATTGTCAAAGGAGGGCGGCCGCCATGATCGTACTTCTCGAAATTAAGGAAAGATTGAAATCATTTTATGGAAGATTCGCGGCGCTGATGGATGCGCTGATGAAGTTTGCAGTAAGTTTGGCAGCATTGATTTTGATGAATGGAAACTTGGGATATTTGGTGAAACTCAAGAATCCGTTGATTATGCTTGGGTTAGCGGCAGTATGTGCGTTTGTGCCTTATGGTGCGATTAGTTTTCTTTTAGGTGCCGTGTTATTGGGACATATTTATACGGTATCGATAGAGTTCGCCCTTCTGGCAGGAGTATTTTTGGTATTGATAGCATTATTATATTACGGATTGCAGCCTAGAGACGGTTATTGGCTGATTTTGACTCCCATTGCTTTTGCGTTGCGGGTTCCGTTTGTCATTCCGTTGCTGGCAGGATTATCTGGTAGCCTGGTAGGGGTGATTCCCGTATGTTGTGGTGTGGCAGTGTATTATATTATGCTTTATGTCAAACAGAATGCAGGGGTGCTGACGAATGATGCTGCAGTGGATATCACAGAAAAATATGTACAGTTGATTCGTGGTTTGGTATCCAACCAAACGATGATGGTGATGATAGCGGTTTGTGCATTGGGGATTTTGGTGGTGTATTTGATTCGCTTGCTTTCTGTGGATTATGCCTGGATTCTGGCCATTGTATTTGGCTCTGTAAGCCAGATGGCCATGGTGTTTGCAGGAGATTATCTGTTTGGCGTACAGATGCCATTGCAGGAATTGCTTGTAGGGACATTAATTTCCCTTCTGATAGCAGGAATTTATCATTTCTTTGTGTTTGCTGTGGATTATAGCAGGACGGAATATACTCAGTTTGAAGATGACGATTATGTGTATTATGTCAAAGCTGTGCCGAAAGTGGTGGTGTCCCGACCGGATGTCCGCGTTCAGCGGATCAATAATCCGCAAAAGGCACGACGCAGCGGACGCAGGGAAAGTGAGGCCAGATTATGACTGGTGTTTTTCAGCTGGAGGATATAGGGCGGAATATACAAGCCTGGTTTTCTTTCCTTCCGAGAATAACCCTTTCCAATATATTTGAGATTATTATTATTGCTTTTTTGGTATACGAAATTTTATTCTGGATTATGAATACCCGCGCCTGGACACTCTTAAAGGGTCTGTTGGTGATCGGATTGTTTGCGGCGATGGCGGCGATTTTAAAATTGAATACGATTTTGTGGCTGTTGGAGAAGACTACCACGATCGCCGTGACAGCGCTGGTGATTATTTTTCAACCAGAACTTCGAAAGGCGTTGGAACAGTTAGGAAGTCAGAATCTGCTTTCTGGAATTTTGGATTTTGACGATGGAAAAGAGGCTACGGCATTTACGGCGCGAACAGCGAATGAGATTGTGAAAGCCGTTTTTGAGATGGCGAAGGTTAAGACAGGAGCACTGATCGTTCTCGAGCGGAATATGCCATTGAAGGAAACGGAACGTACCGGAATTGAGATTAACGGATTAGTCAGTAGTCAGCTTTTGATCAATATTTTTGAACATAACACGCCTCTTCATGACGGCGCAGTGGTGATTCGTGGAAACCGAGTAACCGCTGCCACCTGTTATTTGCCACTCTCGGATAATATGATGATCAGCAAGGATTTGGGAACTCGTCATCGGGCAGCAGTAGGAATCAGTGAAGTTACAGACAGCTTGACGATTGTGGTATCGGAAGAGACCGGGCGTGTCTCTTTGGTGGAGGGTGGCATGTTGCGCCGTATCAGCGATGCTGAGACGCTGCGTAAGTCTCTAGAACAGATGGAGAGACAGGAGGAGAGCGGAGGAAATCGTTTTAAGATATGGAAGGGAATTAAGAAGAATGAAAGAAAGGCTGATAAGTAATAATCTGGGATTGAAGATTCTTTCTCTCTTTTTAGCATTTATCATTTGGCTGGTAGTGGTAAATGTCTCCAATCCACTGGTAAACCGTCGCAGAGAGCTGACACTGGAGATTGAGAATAGCGAAGTGTTGACAGCGGCCAGGAGAGCTTATGAGATCAGTGGCAAAAATACGGTAACAGTGAGTTTTGATATCCATACCAGAGACGAATACAAAATTCGTCTTTCTGATTTTCGAGCATATATCGATCTTTCTGAACTTTATGATGTGACGGGTTCTGTGCCAGTGAAGGTTGAGGTGCTGAATAATAGCGATATCTATGAAAATGTCGTTCCACGTCCAGGAGTGGTACGAGTGACGACAGAAGAACTGCAGAGCAAACCTTTTGAGCTGCAGACGGATCTGCGAGGAGAGGCCGCCAGTGGTTATGTTTTGGGTAAGGTTACCCTTACGCCAGATATTGTAACGGTAGAGGGTCCGATATCTCAGGTGGGTCTGATTAGCCAGATCGGAGTAAGGATTCAGGCAGAGAATCCAAACACGGATTTTGACGGACATACCAATCTCGTGTTTTACGATGCCAATGGCAATGAGCTTGAGGTGGACGATCGGGTTCGTACTGATGTGGATGAGACTGGGGTTGGCTATCAAGTATCCGTAGATAAGATTAAGGAGCTATCTTTAGATTTCGAGGTATCGGGAGAGGTGGCAGAGGGGTATCGTTATACAGGTGTAGAATGTTCTCGGCGCAGTGTATCAGTGACAGGAGCGCATTCGGGTATGGCGGCTGTCAATACGGTCAGGATACCAGCATCTGTTTTGAATATTGACGGAGCCTCTCAGGATCAGATCGTGACAGTAGATATTCGAGAATTTTTGCCAGAGGGAGTATTGCTTGCTAGGACAGAGGAACCCAATGTGGAGATTCGTCTGTGTGTAGAGGCATTGACGACAAAAACCCTGGAATTGACTCAAAGTAATATCAAGATGATCGGAGGGAGTGAGGATCTGGAATATCGTCTGGTTCCTGAGCGGATTGAGGTAAAGATTCGTGGGCTGGAAGAAGAACTAGAACCGTTATCCGGAGAAGATTTGGGAGCATCCCTAAATCTTGCTGGTTTGAGCAGCGGAAATCATATTCTAAATCTGGATTTTGAACAGAGCGATCGATTTATGGTGATTTCTCAGCCGACTGCTGAGATCGAGGTGATATCTCGTAGCAATGTGACAGAGGTGGGAACAGAGCCTTCGGAGACCACAGCGGAGACTACGGAGGCGGAGAGTGCGGAAACGAAGCCGTCTTCTGCTTTAGGACCAGGTTATACGGAAGCAGCAATAGAGGCCGGAGGAGGTTCTGGTACGGTGGTTCAGGGAACAACAGAAGAATCCAGGACATCCGAGTAGAGCATTCAGATAACGAAAAGAGGGATAAAGTGGTTAGCAGAAACATTATAATAAAAAACGCATCTGGTTTGCATCTGCGTCCAACCGGTATGTTGTGCAATGAGGCAATCAAATATCAGTCATCGGTTAAGTTTATGTCTCGTAACACTTTGACTAATGCGAAAAGCGTATTGAGTGTGCTGGGTGCTTGCATCAAATGTGGAGATGAAATCGAGTTTATCTGCGAAGGGCCAGATGAAGAGGAAGCGCTGGCGGCGATGATTCGGTTGGTGGAAAGCGGTTTGGGGGAGTGAGGCTTTTCTGTAATAAATTTTTCATAAGGCAACAATTTGGCAGTGTATCTTTTGAGCAATCGAGGACAGAAAGCACGGCCAAATGGTTACATAATAATTAATAAGGAGGAGTTTGCTATGTTTAAGGGAACGAATGCTTCTTCCGGTATCGGTATTGGGACTGCCGTGATTGTAGAGGAAGCAGAGCTAGCGATTGAGAAGAAGACAATCGCTGATGTGGAAACTGAGGTCACGCGCTTTAAGGGGGCGCTGGACAAGACGATGAAGGACACAGAAGCATTAGCAGCAGATCTGGCTACTCGCGTAGGGGAGAAAGAGGCGGAGATTCTGCAGGGGCATTTGATGCTTTTGATGGATCCGGCGCTGACGGGAGAGATTGAAAACACCATAAGGGGGGAGCACATCTGCAGTGAATTTGCTGTTGAGATGGTGTGTACGATGTATGCCAATGTATTTGCAGGAATGGATGACGAACTGATGCAGCAGCGTGCCACTGATATGCGGGATATCAAGACTCGGATGCAGAGAGTATTGTTGAATGTGGAATCCGTGGATATTGCTTCTCTTCCAGAAGGCAGCATTCTTGTGGCGAAGGATTTGACTCCGTCAATGACTGCAGGTATCAACCCGCAAAATGTGGCTGGTATTGTGACAGAACTGGGAGGAAAGACTTCTCACAGTGCAATTTTGGCTCGGGCGCTGGAAATCCCGGCAGTAGTGGCAGTAAGTGATTTTCTGACACAGGTGAAGAATGGAGATTCTGTGATTCTGGATGGCGATACTGGTATTGTTTATGTGAATCCGGATACGGAGATTGGGACGGAGTATTCTGTTAAAAGGGATGCTTTTTTGGCAGAGAAAAAAGAGTTGGAACAATATATTGGTAAGCCGACTATCACGAAAGATGGCGTGACTGTAGAGTTGGTAGCCAATATTGGTAAACCAAAAGATGTGGAAAAGGTATTGCAATACGATGGTGAGGGCGTGGGCCTGTTCCGTACAGAATTTCTGTTTATGGATCGTAATTCCATGCCTACGGAAGATGAGCAGTTTGAGGCTTATAAGAAGGTGGCAGAGGCTCTATCCGGCAAACCAGTGATTATTCGTACTCTGGATATCGGCGGAGATAAGGAGATTCCGTATATGGGATTGGAGAAAGACGAGAATCCATTCCTGGGATATCGGGCGATTCGTCTTTGTCTGGATCGGAAAGAGGATATCTACAAACCACAGTTGCGGGCTTTGCTACGAGCCAGCGCTTATGGCAATATCAAGATTATGATTCCATTGGTGACCTGTATCGATGAGTATCGAGAAGCAAAAATGGTGATTGATGAACTAAAACTAGAGTTGGATCGGCAGGGAATTGCTTACAATAAAGATATTCAGGTGGGGATCATGGTAGAGACAGCGGCAGCTTCTCTGATTGCGGATATCTTTGCCAAGGAAGTGGATTTCTTTAGTATTGGAACAAATGATTTGACACAATATACGATGTCTGTAGACAGAGGAAATGATAAGATTTCTTATTTGTATTCTACCTTCAATCCAGCGGTATTGCGCAGCATCAGGCGGATTATCACCTGTGCTCGGGAAGCGGGAATTATGGTGGGGATGTGTGGCGAGGCCGCCAGCGATCCAATGATGATTCCGTTGCTGTTAGCATTCGGTCTGAATGAGTTCAGTATGAGTGCTTCCGCTATTTTGTATTCCAGAAAGCTGATTACCAGCCTGAGTACAGAAGAATTGCAAAGTGTAGCAGAGAAAGCGATGAGCTTTGCGACTACGAAAGAAGTAGAAGACTATATGCGTGAGTTTGTTGCAGGACTTTGATGCTTGCTTTCACGAGGATAGACGTTATGGCTGCTGTGCGCTTTGGCGTTCAGCAGCCATTTCCGCAGGAGGGAAGCGAAAGACAACCGCAACAAAAAGAGACATAAGGATAGGATGGGTGGATCTATGATAGTTTATCTGATCGCTTATATAGGCAGTTATTTTTTAGCACAGGGAGAGTATTATTATCTATCAGGACTTTTGCTTCTTTTGGCTGCTTTATGGTTATATCTGAAGGATTATCGGCGTTTTAAAAATTTGATTCATCTTCGGGGATTGTTTTCCTTGTTCTGGGTAGGCGGACAGGGGTTAGCATGTCTGAAGTTGAGCCGTCTGCAGCAGGACTGGATGTTGATGACATGGATTTGTATGGCATTGGCATTTATGGGGTTCTGGATCGTTTTTGAGATTTTGAGCCGGCTGTATGGTACGGGATATGATAGCCATAGTCGTTGGCGGAGCTTTGCTGGCAATCCCAAACCGGTGTTTCAGATGGTATGTATATTGACTGCAGTCTCTTTGCTGGCCTTTCTGACAGAAGCGGTGGTGTTGGGATATATACCGTTGTTTGTACGGGGAGTGCCCCATGCCTATTCAGAGTTTCATCTGACTGGCATTCACTATATTACGGTCTCCTGCGTTTTGGTACCCTCTCTGGCAGTGTTGTATTTTCATATGGAGCGGGGAAGAGGAAGCGAGAGGAGAATGCTGGTGGCGGCCATTATGACAGGGATCTCTCTGATTCTTCCCATTCTGTGTGTATCACGTTTTCAATTTGTATTTGCGGTAATATTGGCTGGTTTTACTTATATTTCTCTGCAGAAACGTTTTCAGCCTCTGTATCTGTTGGGACTATTGGTAGTGATTTTGCCAGTATATCTGATTTTGACAGTGGCTAGAAGTCATGATGTGGAATATTTGAATGGAATCTTTGAAATGAAATATACAGGAATGCCGATTTTTATTACCCAGCCTTATATGTATATTGCCAATAATTATGATAATTTCAATTGCTTGGTAGAAGCACTTCCGCGTCATACCTTTGGATTGCGGGGATTATACCCTCTATGGGCACTGACGGGTTTAAAATTTGTTTTTCCACAATTGATCAATTTTCCAATTTACGTGGACAAGAAAGAATTGACTACTTTGACCTTGTTTTATGATGCTTATTATGATTTTGGTTGGTTGGGAGTGTTGGTGTTTTCCTGTGTGCTTGGGTTGGTAGCTTATCTGTTAGTGCTCAAGTTGCGGGAGATGCGTAATCCGATGGGATATCTTCTCTATGCTCAGATGGGCGCTTATCTGATACTCTCCTTTTTCACCACTTGGTTCAGCAATCCTACCACCTGGTTTTATCTGATTCTTACTGGCTTGATGGCAGTATACTATTATTTTAATGAGCATCGTCGATGACAGAAAGTGTTTTGATTGAAAAATGGAGGAGATTGATATGATTTCAACAAAAATGAAACCATTGGTGGAAAATAATTCTGTGATTCGAGAGATGTTTGAAGAAGGAAAGCGTCTTGCTGCTATTTACGGATCCGAGAATGTTTATGATTTTAGTCTGGGAAATCCCAATGTTCCGGCGCCAGAAGCGGTAAAAGAGTCGATTTTGGAGATTTTGGAGAAAGAAGAGTCTACCTTTGTTCACGGTTATATGAGTAATGCTGGTTATGAGGATGTAAGAGAGACAATTGCGGATTCTCTGAATGTACGCTTTGGCACATCTTTTGGAGTCAATAATATTCTGATGACAGTGGGAGCGGCCAGTGGATTGAATGTTATTTTAAAAACAATTCTGGAACCAGAAGACGAAGTAATTACATTTGCACCTTATTTTGTGGAGTATGGAAATTATGTGCATAATTATGATGGAAAATTGGTGGTGATCCCGCCGAATACCGTAGATTTTCAGCCGAATCTTGAAGAATTGGCAAAGAAAATTACGGCCAAAACCAAGGCAGTGTTGATCAACACACCGAACAATCCTACCGGAGTTGTCTACTCAGGGGAAACGTTGAAACAAATGGCAGAAATTCTCCGGCAGAAGGAGAAGGAATTCCAGCGAGATATTGTACTGATTTCTGATGAGCCATATCGGGAGCTGGCCTATGACGGAGTGGAGGTTCCTTATGTGACCCAATATTATGAAAATACAGTGATTTGTTATTCCTATAGTAAGTCTCTATCGCTTCCAGGAGAACGGATTGGATATCTAGTGATTCCGGATGAATGTAAGGACAGTAAAGAAGTATTTACGGCAGCGACCATTGCCAACCGGGTTTTGGGCAGTGTGAATGCTCCTTCCTTGATGCAAAGAGTGATTAAACGTTGCATCGAAAAAGGAGCTACGGTGAATCTGGCAGCTTATGATCGCAATCGTAATTTATTATATGAAGGATTAAAGGCTTGTGGATTTTTTTGCGTTCGTCCGGAGGGAGCCTTTTATCTTTTTATGAAGTCGCCGATTGCTGATGAAAAAGAATTTTGTAATCAAGCAGCAAAACATCGGCTATTGTTGGTATCGGGAAGCTCTTTTGCCTGTCCGGGATATGTTCGCATTGCTTATTGTGTATCTTATGAGCAGATAGAACGGTCAATGACAGCATTTCAGAGTCTGGCAAAAGAATATGGACTGATGGGAGGATAAGACATGAAAGCATGGGAGGCAAATATCAGGCGGGTAGTTCCCTATGTGCCCGGAGATCAGCCAAAGGGAGAACGATTGATTAAATTAAATACAAATGAGAATCCGTATCCTCCGGCGCCGGGAGTGAGGCGGGTATTGCAGGAGATGGATTATGATAGACTGAGGAAGTATCCAGATCCGGCGGCTTTAGTATTGACCGATTGCCTGGCAGATTATTATGGAGTAGGACGGGATCAGGTGTTTGTGGGGGTTGGTTCGGATGATGTGTTGGCAATGGCATTTTTGACTTTCTTTAATTCGGATAAACCGGTTCTGTTTCCAGATGTCAGTTATTCTTTCTATAAAGTATGGGCAGATTTGTTTGATATCCCTTATGAGACATTGGCTTTGGACGAGAATTTTTGTATTCGCCCTCAGGACTATTTAAAGGAGAATGGAGGGGTGATTTTCCCCAATCCCAATGCACCTACTGGGCTTTTACTTTCGCTTGGGCAAGTGGAAGAAATTCTTCGTTATAATTCGGACGTAATTGTCATTGTAGATGAAGCATATATTGATTTTGGTGGAATATCGGCATTATCCCTTTTAGAACAGTATGAGAATTTGCTGGTGGTACAGACTTTCAGTAAAGCCCGTTCCCTGGCTGGTTTACGGATTGGTTTTGGAATTGGCAGTCCTACATTGATTCAGGCATTAAATGATGTAAAATATTCCTATAATTCGTACACCATGAATATGCCTTCTTTGGTTTTGGGGGTGGAGGCGGTAAGAGATGAGGAATATTTTCAAAATACTTTGAAAAAAATCATTGCGACCAGAGAGAAGGCAAAGGTGCGTCTGCGTAAATTGGGATTTTCTTATCCGGATTCTATGTCCAATTTTATTTTTGCTGCACATAGGCAGGTGCCAGCAAAGGAATTATTTGAGGCATTGCGTAAAAGGCAGATCTATGTTCGCTATTTTGACCAGCCACGGCTGGATAATTACTTGCGTATTTCGATAGGTACAGAAGAAGAGATGGAGGAATTATTTGCATTTTTGGAGGAATATCTTGACCGATGGAAAGCATAAAAAAATATGCGAGAATTCTTTTGAATATTCTACTCCCCTTGGCAGGGATATTGCTGGTGTGCGGAGTGGTTCCGAAAGTGCTGGGATATTTTATGCCTTTTGTTGTGGGATGGCTGATTGCAATGTTGGCCAATCCACTGGTGCGTTTTTTAGAGAGAAGGGTAAAGCTGGTCCGGAAGCATGGTTCCGTATTGATTGTGGTGATGGCGCTGGCGTTGGTGATGGGGTTGGGATATTTTTTGGTGTCTCGTCTTCTGAGTCAGGCTTTTGGCCTGGTAAAGGATCTCCCGGAAATGTATACCACAGTTTCTACGGTACTTGAGGAGTTTTTTCAGCGTTTTGATGAGATTTATCGCTTTTTGCCTTCTCATGTGACACAGGCATGGAGAGATTTTTCCGGTAATGTAGGGCAGATGATCGGCCTGCTTTTGCAAAAAATGGCGTCTCCTACTGTGGAGGTGGCAGGGAATGTAGCTATGAAGATTCCGAATGCCATGGTCAATGTGGTGGTAACCATACTTTCTTCTTATTTTTTTCTGGCAGAGCGAGAAAAGATTCTGGAATTTTGGCGAAGGTATCTGCCAAAAGGAGGGAGTCGTTATTATCAGAAACTGCAAAGAGATCTGCGACAGCTGATAAGTGGATACTTTTTAGCGCAATTTAAAATTATGTTTATGGTAGCGCTGATTCTTCTGGCAGGTTTTTTTGTATTGGGGATCCGGTATGGGCTTTTGTTGGCGTTATTAATAGCAATACTGGATTTTTTGCCGTTTTTTGGTACAGGGACCGTGTTGCTGCCTTGGGCAGTGGTGAAGCTTTTGTCGGGGGAATATATGTTGGCGACAGGATTGGCGTTACTATATGTGGTCAGTCAGGTGGCCAGACAGATGCTGCAGCCAAAGCTTGTGGGAGATTCCATGGGGCTGCCACCATTATGGACATTATTTTTTCTGTATCTGGGATTTAAGGTACGGGGGATCTCGGGAATGATTTTGGCGGTTCCTCTGGGGATTTTGGGAATGCGTCTGTATGAATATGGAATGTTTGATTCTTTGATTGAGAACGTGCGACTTTTAATAGAAGAGATCGGAAAGCTACGCAAAGGAGAATGAGAAATCAGAAGCTTATCTGGAGTCGAAAAGATAAGAAGACGAGCGGACAAAAGAAAAGGGGCAAGAGAAAAAATGACAAAGAAACAACGAGCTCTGGAGATTATTGAGAGACTAAAGAAAGAATATCCGGATGCCGGCTGTACCCTGGATTATGATCAGGCATGGAAATTGCTAGTGAGTGTACGTTTGGCGGCGCAATGTACCGATGCGAGAGTTAATGTGGTAGTGGAAGGGTTATATAAGAAATACCCGGATGTGGATGCTTTGGCAGAGGCGTCTGTGGAGGAGATTGAGGAGATTGTCCGCCCCTGTGGTCTGGGACATAGCAAAGCAAGGGATATCAGTGCCTGTATGAAAATGTTGCGGGATGAGTATGGAGGAAAGATTCCGGAGGATTTTGACGCGATTTTGAAGCTTCCAGGAGTAGGGAGAAAGAGTGCCAACTTAATTATGGGAGACGTATTTGGAAAGCCGGCGATTGTAACCGATACACATTGTATCCGTCTGGTAAACCGGATGGGACTGGTGGACGGAATTAAGGAACCAAAAAAGGTGGAGATGGCTTTGTGGAAATTGATACCGCCAGAAGAGGGAAGTGATTTTTGTCACCGACTGGTGTATCATGGACGGGAAATCTGTACGGCTAGAACAAAACCTTATTGTGAGCGTTGTTGTCTGGCAGATGTATGCAAAAAGCTGGGGGTAGGAAGTGTCGCAAAATGAGCTGTTTGCTATTTCTATATCCAATGTCATTTAGATAAGTGGCGACAAGAGGTACATCAAGGAAGAGGGGAGAAGTCATTTAATGTATATTTTCGTTTCAACGCCAAATTCAGAGATTTAAGGACTTCTAAATCTCTGCAAAGTCAAACTATCACAGACGATTTCCCCTTGCTTCTCTCCCTTCTTCCTTGGCTGATTTTCTCATTTTATCATTTAAATGGTATTGTTTCTATAATCTTGTGTTTTATCTGGTCTCTTCCCTTTTTTGGCTGTGTTTTTTGCTTTCTTATCGAAATGACATTGACTTTGCGGCAACTTCTTTTATATCAGAGAAAGGATATAAGAAATGAAATACCATGTACAGGCATGTTTTAATCAATTTATTTGCACAGGAGCAGAGTGTGAGGATACTTGCTGTAAAGGATGGTGTATCCCGATTGACAAAAAAAGCTATCAGAGATACCTGCGGGTAAAAGGAGCTTTCGGGAGACGCCTTTTTCGAGGAATTGAACATAAAAAACGATGCTTTCGAATGAGAGGTAGTGTATGTACTTTTTTAAATAGGGCGGGTTTTTGTGATATTTATAAAGAGCTGGGGCGAAAAGGAATGTGTAAAAGCTGCCGGGAATATCCGAGACACCGAGAGGATTATGGACAATTGCAGGAAGTGATGCTTTCCCTTTCCTGCCCGGAAGCAGCACGACTGATTTTGAGTGATGAAACGCAGGGAATGTGGAGAGAAAAAGAGCGGATGGTAATTGCAGAAGAACAGAGAGCAAAAGAAGGGGACGAGCCGGCAACGGATTTGGTGGAGGATCTGGAAGAATTGCGTCAGACGATGGTCTGCCTGATTAAGGATCGATCGATAGAATGGCGGCAGCGGCTAGCAATGATGCTGGTGCTGGCCCATGATTTTCAGCGGCATTGGAATAAGATTCAAAAAGCAGGATATCCTTATTCTGAACAAAGAAGACGACAGTGGGCAAAAAGGCTTTCCCAGCGTTATCTTTCTCGGACAGCAGCTGGACGATTTGCCAGAAGAATAGAACAGATCCGGGCTGGTGAGAGGGAGAGAGAGATTCGTATTGCTGCTTGGATGCGTTTGATGCGGGAGATGGAACCTGTGCTGAATGACTGGAAGGAACAATGGGATCGAATATGTAGCAGCTTGTATCATCAGCGCAGCATAAAGGAGTACCAGGCGTTTTGTCAGCAGTTTGAGAGAGCATCAGCAGATCTGGAACAGGAATGGGAGAATCTGGCGATATATTTTGTTAATACGTATATGTTAGGGGCCGTTTATGACGAAGATGTATATGGAAAGGCAAAGCTGGTAGTATTTGGGAGTTTCATAATCCGGGAATGGAGTCTGTTTCGTTATGCCATAAAAGGAAGAATTGACAGAGCAGAGCTGGTGGGAACGGCGTATCGTTACTCACGGGAGGTGGAGAATTCGGATCAAAATTTAGAATTTCTGGAAGAACAACTCAAAAAAAATCCTCTGTTTGGATTGAATGAAATGTTAAAAGTAGTCGTTTGATGTTAAAGAATGTTGCATTTTTTGTTGTGAACAGAGATTTCCTATGATAAAATAAGAGACGTTGCAAAAGCAGGCAGCGATGGTGAATACAAGGACAAGGTGGAATCGGATATGAGAATCAAAGTGGTAGCAGTGGACAATGCACCGGAACTGTTAACAAAAATCGCCGGAATTTTTCGAAATATGGAAAATGTAGAGTTGCTGGCTTGTTTTGAGGAGGCGGTGGCGGTAGTTGATTTCGTCAGAGAGAATCCGGTGGATATGGTATTTACAGATATTGTGATGCCGGATATCAGTGGAATCAGTCTGGCATCGTCACTGCACCGTCTGACGCAGCCGCCGGCAGTGATTTTGATGTCGAGTATTCCCGGATTTTCGCTGGAAGCATGGAAGATCCAGGCGTTTGGTTTTATCGAGAAGCCGTATACTCGCATGGATGTGGTGCGGATGGTGAAAAAATATGAGAGAGCAGCAATGTCATTTAGATAAAGAAACGAGAAAATCAGCCAAGGAAGAGGGGAGAAAAACAACGGGAAATCCTCTAAATGACATTGGAGAGAGCAGACGAAATTGTGTGTTTAAATAAGAACAAGTTTGTCAGGATTGCTAATAGAAAATTGTATATTCTTGTGATAAAATGGGCGGAAAATGGCATGATGATAGAGAGAAGGCCAGAGAAGATAACAGGAGGAACAAAGATGAGTGACACACATATTTCAGATTCTGTTTTTTATATTGGCGTCAGCGATCGGACGCTGGATTTGTTTGAAAGTCAATACCAAATCCCAGATGGCGTTACGTACAATTCTTATGTGATACTAGATGAAAAGACGGCAGTGTTAGATACGGTGGATGTTCGGGCATCCGAGCAATGGCTTGCCAATTTGGAACAGGCGTTAGCGGGAGAACCCGTGGATTATTTGGTGATTTCTCATATGGAACCGGATCATGCGGCCAATATTGAGCGTTTTGTAAAGCTGCATCCGGAGGCAAAGCTGGTGGGAAATGCCAAGACCTTTGGCATGATACGTCAATTTTTTGATTTTGATTTGGAAAATCAGAAAGTTGAAGTGAAAGAAGGAGACACTCTGAATCTGGGAAAACATGTCCTGCAGTTTTTCATGGCACCAATGGTGCACTGGCCAGAAGTCATGGTGACTTATGAGCAGACGGAGAAAATATTATTTTCTGCAGATGGTTTTGGCAGGTTTGGCATGATGGATTCCGAGACGGAATGGGGAGAAGAAGCCGCCCGTTATTATTTGAATATTGTTGGCAAATATGGCGTTCAGGTGCAGGCTTTGCTGAAAAAGGCGGCGAATTTGGATATTCAGATCATTTGTCCTCTGCACGGACCGATTCTGAAGGAGAATTTGGAATATTACCTGAATCAATATCAGATCTGGAGTACTTATCAGCCAGAGCAGCATGGAGTTTTGATCGCTTATGCTTCGATTCATGGAAATACAGCAAAAGTGGCAAAGCGTCTTGCGGAAATTCTAGGCGAGCAGGGAGAAAAACAGGTAGAGGTGCTGGATTTATCCCGAACGGACATGTCTTTTGCCGTGCGCAAGGCATTTTATTATGATCGGATGGTGGTGGCAGCGGCAACTTATGATGGTGGGGTATTTCCATGTATGGAAGAATTTTTATTGCATATTCGGTCAAAGAATTATCAGAAGCGCACGGTGGGGATTGTAGAAAATGGTAGCTGGGCGCCTATGGCGGGGAAAGTAATAAAGGGAATACTAGAGAGCATGAAGGAGATTGAGATTCTGGATCCGCTGGTGACGGTGAAATCTGCGCTGAAGGATGCCGATTTGACGGCGATGCAAGAGCTGGCTGGGGCGCTCATAAAGAGTTGAAAAGTATTTTTCAATACAAAATAAAGAGGGACTGTTGAAAAACAGCCCCTTTTGATATCCGGAAAAACCAAAATGCTAAAATTTCTCAAATCGCTCGACATCTGTTACAAAAATAGTAGCACCACCTAATTCCACGGTTACAGGCATCATCACATAGCCAGCAGAGATAGAACCTATGTTGGGAGAAGGGATATCACAGGTAATCTTTTGTCGCTTTCCGCAGGTCTCTCGAATCAGTTCGATAGCAGTATCCACACGCTCTTCGTCAGTACCAACCATCAAAGTGGCATTTCCTTTTTTGAGAAAGCCGCCAGTAGTAGCCAGTCTAGTTACACTGTATTGATGCTTGGTGAGGACATCCGTTACTCGGTTGCCGTCGTCGGAGCTTACAATTGCGTAAATAATTTTCATATTCACCCCTCCATTTGTCTTAAAGCTGAATTTATTTTAGCATAAAATGCAGTTAGTGTAAATATATTCAGAAAATTTTCGCGGGATTTTTACTATTTGATTACTTTTCAGAAGGTTTTGAACCAGAATGAAAAAATAGTACTAAAATTACAGGAAGCATGATATAATAACATAAATGAGAAAATATGCCCTGAGGGCAGAAGATACAAAAGGGGGCGGTCAGATGACAATCAGAGAAGCACAGGAAGCCTGGGAGGCGCAGTACCTGAGTCCTTTTGCGTCTTTGAGCCGAAATACAAGGGGGAGAGATCTTCCGGAACCATTGTGTGATATCCGCCCAGAGTATCAGCGAGACAGAGATCGGATTTTGCATTGCAAGGCATTTCGGAGACTCAAACATAAGACCCAGGTATTTCTGGCGCCGGAAGGAGATCATTACCGGACGAGACTGACCCATACGCTGGAGGTCGCCCAGATTGGTCGGACGATTGCCAGGGCCTTGCGGATGAATGAGAATCTAACCGAGGCGATTGCGCTCGGTCATGATCTGGGACACACCCCTTTTGGCCATTCCGGAGAGCGAATTTTGAATGAATTATGTCCAGATGGTTTTGCTCATTATCAGCAGAGCGTGCGGGTAGTTGAGCTTTTAGAAAAGGATGGGAAGGGACTAAATTTGACAAGAGAAGTGCGGGACGGGATATTGAATCACCGAACTAGTGGAAAGCCATCTACTTTGGAAGGCTGTATTGTGCGCTTGTCAGATAAGATCGCATACATAAATCATGACATTGATGATGCGATTCGAGGAAAAATATTTAAAGAGTCAGATATTCCGGAGCACTATACGGATCTTTTGGGGCACAGTGTACGTGAGCGGCTGAATACTATGATTCATGATATTATTGCGAGTAGTATGGATCAGCCACAGATCCGGATGTCGCCAGGGATGCAAGAAGCAATGCAAGGATTGCGTGCTTGGCTGTTTGAGAATATGTATCTGAATGAGGTTCCGAAAGCGGAGGAAAAGAAGGCGCAGCAGTTGATTGCGTCTTTGTATCGTTATTATCTGGAACATGCCATGCAAATGCCGGAGGAATACCGTCAGATGATAGAAGTGCGAGGGGAGAAAAAAGAACGGGTGGTTTGCGATTATATAGCGGGTATGAGCGACAGTTATGCGATTTATAAATTTGAGGAGTTGTTTGTACCTCAGGCATGGAAGGTATAAAGATTGCAATCAATCCGACGAATGGTTGCAAAAAAGATACACGAAGATGTAGGAAAGGAGTATTTCATGTATTATCCGGAAGAGCTCGTCGAGGAAGTGAGAACAAGAAATGACATTGTAGATGTGATTTCGGGATATGTGAAGTTGCAGAAGAAAGGAAGCAACTACTTTGGTTTATGCCCTTTTCATAATGAGAAATCTCCTTCCTTTTCCGTATCTCCTCAAAAGCAGATGTACTATTGTTTTGGTTGTGGAGCAGGGGGAAATACGATTACCTTTGTGATGGAATATGAGAATTTTACGTTTCCGGAGGCTTTGAAACTGCTGGCGGATCGCGCTGGTGTCCGGCTGCCAGAGGTGGAATACTCCAAAGAAGAACGGGAGAAAGCGGACAAGCGTTCCGAACTTCTGAAGATCAATAAAGCGGCAGCAAATTATTTTTATTATCAGCTCCATCAGCCTCAAGGCAAGTATGGATATGCGTATTTTAAGAAGCGGGAATTGACAGAGGAGACAATCCGGCGGTTCGGGCTAGGATATGCCAATAAAACAAGCAGTGACTTGTATCAATATCTGAGATCAAAAGGATATAGGGATGAGATTCTAAGAGACAGCGGTCTGGTAACGGTGGAGGAACGAGGAACTCATGATAAGTTTTGGAATCGGGTAATGTTTCCGATTATGGATGTTAATAGCCGGGTGGTTGGATTTGGCGGAAGGGTTCTAGGAGATGGGGAACCCAAATATTTGAATTCGCCAGAAACCCTGGTATTTGATAAGAGCCGAAATCTTTACGGCCTGAATTATGCCCGAATTAGCCGGGAGAAATATATGCTCGTTTGCGAGGGATATATGGATGTCATTGCTCTGCATCAGGCAGGTTTTAGCAATACGGTAGCTTCCTTGGGCACAGCATTGACCACACAACACGCGATTCTTCTGAAGCGTTACACCGAACAAGTAATACTGACTTACGACAGTGATGGGGCAGGAGAAAAAGCAGCATTGCGGGCAATCCCGATATTAAAAGAAGTGGGAATTTCCACCAAAGTATTAAATATGAAGCCCTATAAAGATCCGGATGAATTTATTAAAAATTTAGGTGCGGAAGCATTCCGCCAACGGATCCATGAGGCTCAGAACAGCTTTTTGTATGAGATAGATGTATTGAAAAAGAATTATCAACTGGAAGATCCCGAACAGAAAACACGGTTTTATCATGAGGTGGCGAAAAAACTTCTGGAATTTGAAGAAGAGCTGGAGCGAGACAATTATATTCAGGCGGTAGCTCGGGAATACCGGATACCTTATGAAAATCTGCGGCGGTTAGTGAACCGTTTGGGTACTATGCCAGGCGTGGCTTCAAAAGCCGTGAATCGTCAAGTGGAATCGAAGCGGGAAGTAGAGCGAAAGAAGGAAAAGGATGATGGGAATCTTCGGGCTCAACGCTTACTGCTGACATGGTTGATAGAACGTCCGGAGCTGTATGATCGAATCCAGGGTATTCTTACAGCGGAAGATTTTGTAGAACCTTTGTATCATCGGGCAGCCGAGCTGGTATTTGCCGGATACCAGCAGAACAAAGTGAATCCGGCTGAAATTTTGAATCATTTTATCAATGATGAAGAACAATACAGAGAGGTAGCGGCTCTGTTTCATGCTAGATTGGAGGATTCTTTGAATAATGAAGAGCAAAAAAAGGCATTTTCGGATATTGTATATCGAGTGAAAAAAAACAGTCTGGATCATGCCAGTCAAAAGGCGACAGATATTAGTGAACTCCAGCGGATTATCCAAGAGCAGGCAGCGTTGAAGATGCTTTCAGTCGCAATGGAGTAAACCGTGCCCGGAAAAAGAATGGGAGTGGTTGGAAAGGAAGGACGGCGATCGTTTCGCTAGAAATGGTTGCAGAACAGGAAAGGCGGGCAGACATGGAAGAACATAGACAGACATTGGAGGAAAAGCTAGTTTTATTGTTGGAAATCGCAAAGAAAAAGAAAAATGTATTGGAGAATCGGGAGATTTTGGATTTTTTTCGGGGAGAGATTCTGGATCCAGATAAGCTGGATCGAATCTATGAATTTCTTGATCGAAATAAAGTGGATGTACTGCGTCTGGGTGAGGAAGATGAAATGGATCCAGAGTTGTTTCTGGATGAAGAGTTGCAGGATGGGGAAGAAATTAATGTGGAGGAAATTGATCTGTCTGTGCCTGACGGAGTCAGTATTGAAGATCCCGTACGCATGTATCTGAAAGAGATCGGAAAGATTCCGCTTTTGTCTATAGAAGAGGAGATTGAACTGGCCAAAAAGATGGAGCTTGGGGATGGAGAGGCAAGAAAACAGTTGGCAGAGGCCAATCTACGTCTGGTGGTCAGCATTGCCAAACGGTATGTGGGCCGTGGAATGCAGCTTTTGGATTTGATTCAGGAAGGCAATCTGGGATTGATTAAAGCGGTAGAAAAGTTTGATTATCGAAAAGGTTATAAGTTTAGCACCTATGCGACCTGGTGGATTCGGCAGGCGATCACGCGATCGATTGCGGATCAAGCCAGAACCATCCGGATTCCCGTGCATATGGTGGAAACGATCAATCGTTTGATTCGGACCCAGCGACAATTGGTACAAGAGCTGGGAAGAGAGCCATCCGAGGAGGAGATTGCCATCCGAATGGATCTGCCGCCAGAACGAGTGCAGGAAATCCGTAAGATTTCTCAGGAACCCGTATCGCTGGAAACTCCGATTGGGGAAGAAGAAGATAGCCATCTGGGGGATTTTATTCAGGATGATCAAGTGGCAGTGCCAGTAGATCAGGCGACCTTTACTCTTTTACGGGAGCAGTTGATGGAAGCATTGGAAACTTTGACGGAGCGGGAACAAAAAGTGCTTCGCCTGCGCTTTGGTTTGGATGATGGTAGACCGAGGACGCTAGAAGAAGTCGGCAAAGAATTCCATGTAACAAGAGAGCGGATTCGCCAGATAGAGGCGAAGGCGTTGCGAAAGTTGCGTCATCCCAGTCGGAGCAAAAAGCTGAAAGATTATTTGGACTGAGGACAACAAAGGAGGACAGAAATGAACTATGAAAGAAAAGGATTCTGCCAGAATGAGCAGGAATAACAGGACAAATGATTTTGGTCGTGAAGTAATCGAAGGGATACGTAATAGAGCCACCCGTTTTTTGATTGTTAGTCTTTTGTCAGTATCTGTTCTTTGCGTCACTGTTTTTATTTATCTGGCTGTTCATATGAATTATAAGAGCTCAGAAACCATCGGCAAGATCGGGAAGATTTATATGTCAGGGATGAGTGAACAAGTTGCCATGCACTTTGAGACAGCGATTGAGCTACGATTGTCTCAATTGAATGAGTTGCTAGAAACCATTCAGACAGAAATTACGGATGAAGAAAAACTACGTCAGGAATTGACCAGAGAGGCCAGAATCCGGGGATTTGAATATCTGGCTTTTTATTCTAGTGACGGGGAATTTGATATGATTTATGGAAATCAAATAAGACTGATGGATCCGCCGCCTTTTTTGCATTCTCTGAACCAAGGAGAAAAAAAGGTGGCAATCGGAAAAGATGCAACGGAAGCAGATATCGTGCTTATGGGAGTACCGGTGACTGGTCAGATGTCAGATGGCCGGGAGTGTAGAGCCCTGGTAGCGGGGCTTCCAGTTCATTATATCGAAGAGACATTATTTTTAAATGAAAATTCGTCGATGGAATATTATTTTATCATTCGCCGGGACGGTAGTTTTATTCTTCGGGGAGATGATGTGGTGGACGAAAATTATTTTGACCGGGTTTGGAATCGCTATGAGAATGTAGGAGAACTGACACCAGAGGAGTATGTGACCGAGCTCGGAATCGCTATGGACGCTCAAAGAGATTTCAGTAGTGAATTCACCATAGAAGGTGAAAGGCGCCATTTGTATTGTACTAGCTTATCTTATTCGGAATGGTTTTTGCTGGTATTTATGCCGTATGGCATTTTGGATGAAACGATTGCCGATTTGGGAGGAGAATGGGTGATCAAAGCGCTGAGCAGTTGCGCAGTGATTCTGCTGGCTCTGATGGTGGTGTTTGCTAAATATTTCCAGCAGATGCGGCGACAGATGCTGGCTCTGGATGAAGCACGGCAGATGGCGGAGCATGCCAGCAAGGCCAAGAGCGAGTTTTTGTCCAATATGAGTCATGATATTCGGACTCCCATGAATGCCATTGTGGGAATGACCAGCATTGCGATAGCCAATATTAAAAACCAGCAACAGGTTTTGAATAGCTTAAAAAAGATTTCGCTGTCCAGCCGTCATCTTTTGGGATTGATTAATAATATTTTGGACATGTCAAAGATTGAGAGCGGTAAATTATCGCTCAATACAGAGCAGGTATCCTTAAGTGAGATTATGGATGGCATTGTCAATATTATTCAGCCGCAGATAAAAGAAAAACAACAGAATTTTGAAGTGCATGTGGAAAATATTTTTGCGGAAAATATATGTTGTGACAGCGTGCGATTGAATCAGGTTTTGATTAATTTTCTGGGGAATGCTGTAAAATTCACGCCGGAAGGCGGGACGATCCGACTGTCTCTGTGTGAGGAACAATCTCCCAGAGGAGATGCTTATGTGAGAATTCATTTGCGAGTCAAAGATAATGGCATTGGCATGTCGAAGGAATTTCAAAAAAAGCTTTTTGACTCATTTTCTCGGGAGGACAGCACTCGTGTACAGAAAACGGAGGGGAGCGGCCTAGGTATGGCCATTTCTAAATACATAATCGATGCGATGGCAGGAACGATTCAGGTCATCAGTGAGCCAGGGCAGGGGACGGAATTTCATGTGACTGTGGATTTGGAAAAATCAACTGTACCGGAAAATGATATGAGACTTCCGGCATGGGATATGTTGATTGTAGACGATGATCAGCAACTATATGAAAGTGCGGCAATGACTCTGGAGTCGATTGGAGTGCGTACGGATTGGACGATGGATGGTGAGAGTGCAATTCTTGCTGTAGAGGAACGGATACGAAAAAAGGAGCCTTATCATATTGTGCTTATGGACTGGAAGCTGCCGGGGATGGATGGAATCCGAACGGCTCGTAAATTGCGAGAGATGTACGGAGAAGAACTACCGATTTTGCTGATTTCCGCCTATGATTGGAGCGAGATTGAGGAAGATGCGAAAGAAGCCGGAATATCAGGTTTTATTGCAAAGCCATTGTTTAAATCTACGCTTTATTATGGCCTGCGGCAATTTGCCGGAGATTTGGAGGTCCAGGAAAGAAAAGCACTAGAGGAGGAGTTTGATTTTACTGGTCGAAAGATTCTGTTAGCAGAGGACAATGATTTAAACTGGGAGATTGCGCAAGAGCTTTTGTCAGAGATTGGTCTGGAGCTAGACTGGGCGGAAAATGGCCAGATCTGTGTGGAAAAATTTGAGAATTCTTCTGTGGGAACTTATGATGGGATTTTGATGGATATTCGAATGCCGGTAATGACCGGATACGAGGCTACGAAAGCTATCCGAAAGCTGGATCGTTCGGATGCCAGTACCATTCCCATTATTGCTATGAGCGCGGATGCATTTTCTGAGGATATTCAAAAGTGTCTGGCTTGCGGAATGAATGGCCATATTGCGAAACCGATCGATATGCGGGAAGTGACACGGATGCTGGAGCGGTTTATTTTGGGCAGGAATGAGCCCTCCGGAAATCATTTCCGGTAAAGAAGAGACATCAAAAAAGGATGCGATCAGGATGAGATTATCGAAGCGTTTGGAAACGATTATAGATATGGCTTATTGCTGGATATCCCTTCAGGAAAAGGAAGAAAAACAGGGACTTTGCGTGGCAGATGTGGGAACCGATCATGGTTTTGTTCCGATTTGCCTGATTGAGCGGGGGATTGTTGGTCGGGTACTGGCATTGGATATTCGGAAGGGGCCGCTTCTGCGGGCCCGGGAGCATGTACAAAACCAGGGGTTACAAGAGCGGATTGCGTTGCGGCTGGGAGATGGTCTGAAACCACTGAAGCCAGGAGAAGCACAGTTGGTGATTATGACGGGAATGGGCGGAGAATTGATGTTGCGGATTCTTAAGGAGAGTCCGCAGATTCGGGAAACGGTTCGCTGTTGGATTTTTTCGCCTCAATCGGAGCTTTCATGGTTTCGGTACGGACTGAAGGAGTTGGGATTGGCGATTCGCGATGAGGTTATGCTGCAGGAAGATGGAAAATATTATGTCATTATGAAAGCAGAACCGGGAGAAATGTATTATTCGGAAGAGTACCAGTATCGATATGGAGAGCAGCTGATTCGAAAAAAGTCTCAGGTGTTGGCAGAATATCTGGAACAGGAGATTCAAAAATTTCAAAAAATCCGAGAACAGATACAAAAAACAGCCAGAGCGGAAACGGTTGGGGCAAAAGAACGTCTGCAGGAGGTGGAAGAAGAGATCGAACAGGCAAAGAAAGTAAGAGAACTGCTTGGAAAAACTATCTAGGAGGAAAGAAAAAATAGGGAGAGACAATGATGAGATGTAGAGAACTGATAGGAAAACTGGAGGAGCTAGCGCCCTTTGCCTATGCTTGCGAATGGGACAATTCCGGTTTTTTGGCCGGACGTGGGGAGAAAGAAATCCATAAGGTACGGATCGCTCTGGATGCCACGGATGAGGAGGTGGATCGGGCTATTGCCACAGGAACCGATCTGCTTTTGACCCATCATCCACTGATTTTTAAGCCAATTAAAGTGATAAATGATGAGGATTTCATCAGTCGGAGAATATTGCGATTAATCCAGGCGGATATTTGCTATGTGGCAATGCATACCAATTTCGACATTGCTCCAGGATGTATGGCTGATTTGGCCGCCGGACGACTGGGCTTGCAGGTGGAAGGACCACTGGAGGTGACTGGGGAGTATAATGGAGTGCCGTTTGGGGTGGGGAAGATTGGTAGACTGGAACGAGGGATGAGAGTAGAACAGCTGGCAGAATTGGTAAAGAAACGATTTGATTTGCCATTCGTGACGGTGTATGGCATGGACCAGGTGACAGAACCGGTGATGCGGGTGGCAATCTCACCGGGAGCTGGGGGCAGTATGATTGGGCATGGGATTGCCTGTGGAGCGCAAGTACTGATAACCGGAGACATTGGACACCATGGGGGGATTGATGCTGCTGCTTGTGGGATGGCAGTGATTGATGCCGGACATTATGGTCTGGAACACATTTTCATATCCTTTATGAAAGAGTATCTGGAACAACTGGCTATGGGAGGGTTGGAAATTACGACAGAAGCGATACGGCTTCCCCTTCGGATGGTGTAGCTGGAGAAGAACATCGGGAATATGATTAAACGGGCACCAGTATAAAAAGAACGTGCAAGGAGGAGGTAGCTATGGTACAAATTACAGTAGAAAACGAAAGACGGGAATATGAGGTGGGAACTCTTTTAAAAGATGTGGCGCTAGAGTTTCAACCCCGGTTTGCCAATGACATTTTATTGGCATTTGTTAACGGAAAGCTGCAGGAACTACACAAGGTGGTGCGCAACGGTTCCGAGGTGCGTTTTCTGACTGCAAAAAACAAACCGGGGATGCAGACTTACCATCGAAGTGTGCTTTTGATGTGTTTGAAGGCATTTCATGAGGTGCTGGGGGAAGAAAAGCTGAAGAGACTTTCTGTGAATTTTTCCATGGGAAGCGGGTTGTTTTTGGAACCGGTGGGGGATTTTGTATTGGATTCGGCGCTGGTAGCTCAGGTGAAGGCAAAGATGCAGGAGTATGTGGATGCCAAAATACCAGTGATGAAGCGTAATATCAGTACAGACGAAGCAGTGGAGTTGTTTCATCATTATAAGATGTATGATAAGGAACGTTTATTCCATTATCGGCGGGTTTCCCGGGTGAATGTCTATAATCTGGGTGGCTTTGAGGATTATCATTATGGGTATATGGTGCAGCACACAGGGTATTTGAAATATTTTGATCTGGTGCAATATCAGCAAGGGGTGGTGCTTCTTCTGCCAGATATGTCAGATCCGACGCATGTGCCGCCATTTGTACCTCAGGAGAAATTGTTCCATGTATTAAAGGAATCCGGAGAGTGGGGAAGAAAACTGCATGTATCCAATGTCGGTGCTCTTAATGAGCGGATAACAGCAGGCGGAATGAATGATTTGATTTTGATTCAGGAAGCATTGATGGAGAAAAAGATGGGGGATATTGCAGATCAGATTGCGCTGGAACCGGATAAAAAATTTGTGATGATTGCCGGGCCTTCTTCTTCTGGAAAAACCACATTTTCGCACCGGCTGTCCATTCAGCTACGGGCAAAGGGATTGGTACCTCATCCCATCGCAGTGGATAATTATTTTGTAAACCGGGTGAACAGCCCTAGAGATGAACAGGGAAATTATAATTATGAGTCACTGAAATGTATCGATGTAGAACAGTTTAATCGCGATATGCAAGATTTGCTGGCTGGAAAGACGGTAGAACTTCCAGAATATAATTTTATCAGTGGGGAGAGAGAATACCGGGGCAACAAGTTAAAGCTTGGCGCAGAGGACATTTTAGTGATAGAGGGAATTCACTGTCTGAATGAGGAATTATCCTACAGTTTGCCTAAGGAGAATAAATTTAAGATTTATATCAGTGCTCTGACACAGCTGAATATTGATGAGCATAACCGGATTCCGACGACAGACGGGCGTTTGATTCGTCGAATGATTCGGGATTCTCGGACCCGGGGGGCATCGGCTCAAGATACGATTCGCCGCTGGCCTTCCGTGCGCCGTGGGGAGGAGGAGAATATTTTCCCATATCAGGAGGAAGCAGATGTGATGTTTAACTCGGCGTTGGTCTATGAATTTGCAGTGCTTAAGCAATATGCAGAGCCATTGCTGTTTAGTGTGCCGAGAGACAGCGCTGAGTATCTGGAGGCGAAACGACTTTTGAAATTCCTGGATTATTTTTTGGGAATCAGCAGTGAGGATATTCCTAAAAATTCAATTTTACGGGAGTTTATTGGAGGAAGCTGTATCAAAGTATGATGGTTGACACGATACTTTATTCGAGTTATAGTATATAGTATAGTTGTTTTGCTGAGTAAGACAGATGGCCGCTGCCGCAGTGCCGAAAGGTGGCGGGAGAGGAAAGTCCGGGCTTCACAGGGCAGGATGCCAGATAACGTCTGGCGGAGGCGACTCCAGGGACAGTGCAACAGAAATATACCGCCGGCAGATGCCGGTAAGGGTGGAAGGGCAGTGTAAGAGACTACCGCCCGCCTGGTAACAGACGGGGCACATGTAAACCCCATCCGAAGCAAGACCGAACAGAAAGCATAAGGCGGCCCGTCTGCTTTCGGGTAGGTTGCTTGAGCCGGACGGCGACGTCCGGCCTAGATAGATGGCCATCCACGACATAACCCGGCTTACCGTTTTGCTCAGAGATAATTGGGGGTGTCGCAAAATAAGCCCTCTGTTATTTTTATATCCTGTGTGTGGGCAGCCGGATACGGGATATAGAAATAACCGGGGGCTTATTTTGTGACACCTTCTTTGTAAAGGTTCACTATGAGGAAGGGCAAAAGAAATCCATGAAGAGAAACAGAGTCTGTGTGTGGTTTTCCGGATTGGCGCTAGTATTAATATTGAAAAACAGGATACCTGGCTATGCGATGGAGGCGCCGGGAGACGGTGAGCCGGGCTGGTATTATAGACAGGAGAACCATCATTGGTACTATTATAATGAAGAGCAAAAGATACATACTGGTTGGTTGTATTATCATGGAGAGTGGTATTGGTTTAACGATGATGGGTGGATGGCAGATGGAGGGATACGGTCAATTGGCGGGCTTCCGTATTATTTTTTTATCAATGGCAATATGGCATGGAATCAGTATGTGGGAATGAAATTTTACAACGAAGAAGGGATGTATGAGCCAGAGCATGATGTGAGAGTGATAGGTAAGAAATCTCCAAGTGGGGAGGACCGGGATCTGTTTTCCGACTATATGTATGAGATTCCAAGAAGCTGGATTGCCCGTTTTATCAGAGATGGGTGGCAGATGATGTTTTATAAACAGAAGAAATATTTTGCGGCGCCAGACACCAGTCAGGGGATCTATTATGTCTATCATAATGTGGATACGCACTACAAAAAAGTAAAGTTTACGGATGTGAACAGCATCTTGCAGGCATTTGGCGAATATGTGGGTTATGCTTCCGGATGTTTTCAGAAAGAGGATGTCCGGATGGAAGCTTTGTGGGCACAAGAGCCGGCGATTGCTTCGTTTTTGGGAATACCGGATTACTATCAGAATGATGCGAAATTTTATTTTGGAAAAGTGTTTGCTGCCTATCTGGATGAACAGGATCGGGAAGTATTGTGGCGTCTTTCCCCGGAGACTTGCAAGATAATGGAAGAGATTCTGCAATTGGAAGAAGATGAAGAGACGCGGGAGCGCCTAAGAGAGAAGGCGAGGAAAGAACAGGAGAGGGTGGATAAACAAAGGGAGCAAATGGCGGCAGAAGAAGGATTCGGGCCAGGGATTCAACGAGAGAATGATACTGGGGAAACGCCAGAAGGCCAGTAAAACAGATAAGGAAGGAGGAATACTATGGAATACATATATGGAATAGAAAAATGGATGATTTCATCGGAATTGTTGACACAGATGGAGTATCTGTTTCGAACTTTGCTGGCATTGTTCTTTGGCTTTTGGATTGGTTTTGAGCGAAGAAAGAACACGAAGTCTGTAGCTACCCGTACCTTGTCAGTGGTTGCTTTTGGGGCGGCGTTATTTATGGTGATTTCCAAGTATGGTTTTTTTGATGTACCAGATTATGATGCGGCAAGAATTGCCGCCCAGGTAATAGGCGGCATCGGTTTTCTGGGAGCCGGCGTTATCTTTGTAAAAAATAATCTGGTGAATGGTTTGACCAGTGCAGCAATTATCTGGGTGACAGCAGGCATGGGACTGGCATTAGGAGCCGGGATGTATCTGATGGGTATCGGAGCCGCATTTATTATTCTTTTTCTACAATATGTATTTCAACATGTTGCTTATTTTACCCAGGAGTCGTATAATGGATGTGTTCGTATGACAATTGTCCAAAAACCAGGAGCAGTGCAGGAAATTGAGGCATTTCTGCTTTCACAAAAGATAGAGGTGGGTGGTGCTAAGGTGCATAAGAAAAAAAAGGCAGAAATTGCTCTGGAGTTTGATGTTATTTATCCTGTTGGTTTTAACAAAGCACATTTGCTTTCTGCTCTGGCGGAAAGGGAAGATGTGCTGACAGTCAGTGAGTGAGGGTCATGATGAAAGAGATGGGACTGTTATCGGTGAATGTTTCCCAAACGGGATAAGTATGGACGGTTTTTGTGGAAAATGGCAGGTATGATCTCATTTTCTCAGAACAGGGGAATTTCGGAGAGAAGATTGGGACAAGAGAGGAGGATGCATGGAGAAAGAGCAGATACTTCAGGAGACAGAGCTTTTCGTGTTGGATATGGACGGAACGTTCTACTTGGGAGATCAGATTTTAGAGGGGGCTTTGGAGTTTTTGAGGCAGGTAGAGCGATTGGGAAAGAAGTTTGTGTTTTTTACAAACAATTCTTCTCGATCGCCGAAGGAGTACATAGAAAAGCTGGCAAAGATGGATTGCCAGATTACACGGCAACAGATTATGACTTCGGGCGATGTGATGGTACAGTATTTAAAGGGTATTTACCCGGGGAAATCCATCTATCTTTTAGGAACACCGGCTTTGGAGGAAAATTTCCGGGAGAACGGGATTTATCTGACCACAGAGGTACCAGATGCGGTAGTGGTGGGGTTTGATATGACCCTGACCTATGAAAAGCTGGAGCGAGCATGTACCTATATTCGCGATGGCGCTGATTTTTTGGCAACGCACCCGGACATCAATTGTCCGACGGCAGAAGGGTTTATTCCCGATTGCGGAGCCATGTGTGCGGCGATTGCTCTGTCCACGGGAAAAGAACCCCGGTATGTGGGGAAGCCTTTTGCTGAGACCGTGGATATGGTGTTGGAGCTCACAGGGATACAGCGGGAGCGGGTGACTTTTGTGGGCGATCGTCTGTATACGGATGTAAAGACCGGAGTGAATAACGGGGCCCGGGGGATTTTAGTGCTTTCCGGGGAAGCAACGATGGCGGATCTTGCAGAATCAGACGTGAAACCAGATGCCGTGTTTGCAGGACTGGGAGAAATGGGTGAATTTTTGCAAAAAATGAAGAATTAAAAATCCTTTTTGTTTGCTAAAAAAGAAGAACAAAGGGAAGAAAATGGCCGAGCGCCATAGTGTAAGGCAAAAGGATTTATAGGAGGAAAGCAATTATGATTGAGAAGATGGCGGAGATGGTCGGGGTTAGTCCTCAGGTATTTATTATTACCATCGTTATTTTTGTAGTTTTGTTTATTATCCTTTACATCAAGATAAGTATGGATGAAAAAAAGGGTGTGAACAGTGAGGAAAAGGCGGAAATCCGTAAGATTATCAGCAATCTGGTGCCAGACGGATCCCAGTATACGGCAGCATATGCCCATAGCAAGGAAGTATATGGCGGTGCTCGTATGAGGCGGGAGGTCTATCATTATTATGCTGTGGGCTTTCGGGCCGATCAGCCCAATCACTTATGGGTGGTTCCGATCGGAGTGGAGCACGGAAAGATTGTCTACACAGAACCGATCAAGGCCAGTTCCGAAAATCTCAATTATGTAGGTGGCAATGCCTATCAGCTACAATTAAATTTCCCAGGCGGGAAGAAAAACGTCTATCTGATTACGGTGAGCGCCAGCAATACCAAGTCAGGCAAGGAATGTCAAGTGAATATCCAGCAAAAAGAAGAGGCGGCGGCTTTTGAAAAATTTGCGAAAGATTTTCAGGAGTGTGTCAATCGTGAGCGAGGCGTGGACAAAAAGGGTCGTGTGGTAAAGTCATAAAAAGATTTTTAGCATGAGGAGAAAATAGTGAAAATCGGAAATTTAATTAGAAGTTTTAATACGGCAGTGCTGATGCTAATCTTTTTTGGCGGAATGACATTGTACATGTCGATACCGGATCTGATAATATCTTTTAAGCCGGTGGTCAGTTTTGAGGAACTTTTGGAGGAAGATGGCGCCCAGCTGAAGGCAGGAGGCCATGTAGCCGGTAATGTAGTGTATGTTCTGGATTATTTTGCATCGGAGAGCAGTTATACAAAGCGTAGCGATGGTTCTCGCAGTGGTAGCCGCAAATCGGGAAATTATTATCTGGTACCTTCTTCGAATGGCTATTTTGCCTTGAAAAGTCGTCAGGCGGATGTGGAAACATTGAATCAGCTTTCGGAAGAGACGTTTACCTATCTGACTTCAGGAACGGAGCCCTCAACGGAATTTTTTATGGAGGGGAAGGTAGAGCTTCTGGAGGGGAATCTGGTGAAGTATTATCAGGAGTATCTCGAGGAGCTGGGATATACAACAGAAGAGATTGCAGAGTTGGGAGAACCATTGGTGGTCCGTTTTGTCAGTTTTACAGCCGTAAGAGTGATGTCAGGGATCGGATTGGTGTTATTGATATTAGGCCTGCTGCTGCTTCGCATAAATTATCGGCGGGAAGAGAGAGGAACAGGATTGCCCAAAGCGGAGGATTTGCCGGAAGTGCCATGAAGAAATCTCTGTCAGAACGTCTATTTCTGTTTTCAGAAAAGAAGACATCCGTCCGATATGGCAGATGGCTGTCATAAAAGAGTAGATTAAATATGGAAAATGATCGAATTGCCAATAGTGTTACCATCACTGTCAGAACAGACTGGAGCATACGGTGAATAACTTGAAGGTTACTTCTGAGAATATTACTTCTGCAGAAAGCCGGATTCGTGATACGGATATGGCGGATGAGATTACGGCTTTCACGAAAAACAATATTCTTTTGCAGGCTTCTCAGTCCATGTTGGCCCAGTCGAATTCTGTGCCTCAGAGTATCTTAAGTCTGTTGCAGTAACAGGTGGTAGATGTGTTTGATTTTATAAAGTAGAATTAAAAATTCCTGGTAGGATACATGTTTTTTGTGTCCTGCCGGGATTTTTGATTTTTAGGGTACGTCCCATAAAACGGAAAGAGAGTGATATTTGCTAGTTCAGAAAAATATGATAAGGGGAAGTTTGGGGCAGTGCATGAGAGTATCAGCAGGATAATATATTAATAATACAAATAAAAATGATTAGATATATTAATTTTATTTATAAATTACTTTATGTTATGATACGAGTAAGTAAACTAAGAGGAATATTTTGAGAGTAAAAAGGAAAGCGGGCAAGATCCGCATTCTCTGGTAATTAGTGGGAGAGTCAAGGAATTCGGAAGGAGGATTTGCTATGAGCGTAAGACGGGTGTTTGTGGAGAAGAAGCCGCAGTTTGCTGTGAAGGCGAGAGAATTAAAGGAAGAGATTGGAAGCTATCTGAATATTGACACGGTGAGTAACGTGCGGGTGCTGATTCGGTATGATGTGGAGAATCTGTCAGATGAGGTATATCGACAGGCATTGGCGACAGTATTTTCGGAGCCGCCGGTGGATTTGGTGTATGAGGAGGAGTTTTTAGCAGAAGCCGGGGACACGGTATTTTCGGTGGAATATTTGCCGGGGCAGTTTGATCAGCGGGCAGATTCGGCGGAACAGTGCGTCAAGCTTTTGAAGGAAGACGAGGAGCCAGTGATCCGGACAGCTACCACTTATGTACTGACGGGGGAGCTGACTGAAGAACAAAAGGCGGCAGTGAAAGCATTTTGCATCAATCCAGTGGATTCGCGGGAGGCGGACGAGAAGAAGCCGCAGACATTAATAACTGTGTTTGACACACCAGCAGATGTGGCAAGCTTTGAGGGTTTTCGCGATTTGGCGGAACAGGAGTTAAAAGCGCTTTATGATTCTTTGAATCTGGCGATGACGTTTAAGGATTTTCAACACATTCAGAAATATTATCGGGAGGAGGAGCATCGGGAGCCAACCGTGACAGAGGTGCGGGTACTGGATACCTACTGGTCGGATCATTGCCGTCATACGACGTTTTCCACAGAATTGAAAGATGTGACGATTATGGAGGGGGATTATCAGGAACCGCTCCGTGGAGCTTATGAGCAGTATTTAGCAGACCGGGAAGCGCTTTATCGGGGACGGGATGATAAGTTTGTATGTCTGATGGATCTGGCATTGCTGGCGATGAAGAAGCTGCGGGCCGAGGGAAAGCTGGAGGATTTGGAGGAATCCGAGGAGATCAATGCCTGCAGCATTGTGGTGCCGGTTACCATTGACGGGGTGACGGAGGAGTGGCTAGTTAATTTTAAGAATGAAACCCACAACCATCCGACGGAGATCGAACCGTTTGGCGGTGCGGCGACTTGTTTGGGCGGCGCTATTCGGGATCCGCTTTCCGGGCGTACTTATGTCTATCAGGCGATGCGAGTGACAGGAGCGGCAGATCCGACGGCTTCTTTGGACGAGACGATGAAGGGCAAACTGCCGCAGAAAAAACTGGTCAATGGCGCGGCTTTGGGGTATAGTTCCTATGGCAATCAGATCGGATTATCTACCGGTTATGTGAAAGAAATCTATCATCCGAATTATGCGGCAAAGCGGATGGAGATCGGTGCGGTTATGGGAGCGGCTCCCAGAAAATATGTGAAACGACTGACGTCGGATCCGGGGGATATCATCGTACTTTTGGGTGGCCGGACCGGACGCGACGGCATCGGTGGTGCCACGGGTTCTTCTAAGGTACATACAGAGGCTTCTATTGAAGTTTGTGGTGCGGAGGTACAGAAGGGAAATGCGCCAACAGAGAGAAAAATTCAGCGATTGTTCCGCAGACCAGAGGTCAGCAGCATAATTAAAAAGTGCAATGACTTTGGCGCCGGAGGGGTGTCGGTAGCGATCGGCGAGCTGGCAGCAGGATTGACCATTGATCTGGATAAAGTTCCCAAAAAATATGCGGGGTTAGACGGCACAGAGATCGCTATTTCTGAGTCGCAGGAGCGGATGGCCGTGGTGCTTCGCCCGCAGGATGTGGAACAGTTTTTGGTCTATGCCGGGGAGGAAAACTTAGAGGCAGTGCCGGTGGCTGTGGTGACTGGGGAGCCGAGGTTAGTAATGAACTGGCGGGGCAAGACGATCGTAGACATCAGCCGGGCGTTTTTGGACACAAATGGCGCTCACCAGGAGGCGGAGGTTGTGCTGGAGGTTCCGTCGAAGGAAGACAGTTTGTTTGTGAAAAAGGATGTGCCAGATGTACGTGAGGCGTGGCTTAAGGTGCTGGCAGATCTCAATGTCTGTTCCCAGAAAGGGCTGGTGGAAATGTTTGATGGTTCTATCGGCGCAGGATCGGTATTGATGCCTTATGGGGGAAAATATCAGCTGACTGAGACGCAGACGATGGTGGCGAAGCTACCAGTGCTTTCTGGGAGCACGGATACTGTGACAATGATGAGTTATGGCTTTGATCCGTATCTGTCGAGCTGGAGTCCTTATCATGGAGCGGTCTATGCCGTGGTGGCTTCGGTGGCGAAAATAGTCGCGGCAGGCGGCGATTTTAGAAAGATTCGTTTTACGTTCCAGGAGTATTTCAAGCGGATGACGGATGACGCAAAGCGCTGGGGGGTTCCGTTTGCCGCATTGCTTGGCGCTTATCAGGCGCAGCTGGGCTTTGGATTGCCTTCTATCGGCGGCAAGGACAGTATGTCAGGTACCTTCAATGATGAGCAACATGGAGAGATCCATGTGCCGCCGACTCTGGTTTCTTTTGCGGTAGATGTGGCCAGCCACAAAGATATCATCACGCCAGAGTTTAAAAAGGTGGGCAGTAAGATTGTAGTATTCCGGGCAGAACGAGATGCGTATGATCTGCCGGTTTACGGGCAATTGATGGAGGGCTATGAGAAGTTGTTGACAGATATCCGCGCTGGACGCGTCTTGTCGGCATATGCCGTGGAAGGACATGGACTGGCAGAAGCAGTCAGCAAGATGGCCTTTGGCAATCAATTAGGAGTAAAGATTGAGCACAACGTAGATGCGAGAGATTTCTTTGGCGCCGCTTGGGGAGATATCGTCTGCGAGGTGGCAGACGGGAAGGTTGGCGAGCTGGCAATGACTTATACGCTGATTGGCGAGGTGACAGATCGGGCGTCGCTGGAATACGGGCCGGTGAGCATCTCCCTTGAGGAAGCGTTGAAGAGCTGGACAGGTACCTTGGAAAAGGTATTCCCCACCCAGTCGGGTGTGGAGCAGAGTCCGGTGACCAATGAAGTTTACCGGGTAGATTCGGTATATATTTGCAATCATAAGCTGGCGCAGCCCACGGTATTTATTCCTGTATTTCCGGGAACGAATTGCGAATATGACAGCACAAAAGCATTTGAACGTGCCGGAGCAAAGGTCGTGACACGGGTATTTAAGAATCTCTCGGCGGAGGATATCCGGGAATCTGTGGAGACATACAAAAAAGATATCGCCAAAGCTCAGATTGTAATGTTTCCGGGAGGCTTCTCAGCTGGCGATGAACCGGAGGGAAGTGCGAAGTTCTTTGCCACAGTATTTCGGAATGCAGTGATCAAAGAAGAAATCGAAAAGCTTTTAAATGAGCGTGACGGGTTGATGTTGGGGATCTGCAATGGTTTTCAGGCGTTGATCAAGCTAGGTCTGGTGCCGGAAGGACGGATCGTGGAGCAACATGCAGATTCGCCGACCCTAGCGATGAATACCATTGGCCGCCATGTATCAAAGATGGTTTATACGAAGGTGATGAGCAACCGTTCGCCATGGTTACAGGGAGCAGAGCCAGGCAAGATCTACTGTATTCCGGCCTCCCATGGAGAGGGCCGTTTTGTGGCTAAGGAAGAGTGGCTGCAAAAGTTGTTTGCCAACGGACAAGTGGCAACGCAGTATGTGAATGCTGAGGGCGTTCCGACGATGGACGAATTCTGGAATCCCAACGGCTCTTATATGGCAATCGAGGGAATTACCAGTCCGGACGGAAGAATCTTCGGCAAAATGGCCCATTCCGAGCGGCGTGGTGAAGCGGTGGCAATCAATATTTACGGAGAACAGGATATGCAGATTTTTGAGTCCGGGGTGAGATATTTCCGGTAAAAGAAGAATAAAAGAAAGGACTCCTTGCAGGGAAACTTTGCGAGGGGTCCTTTTTTATCGTGATATAAAGAAAGATAATTTCCAGCTTGCCAGCAAACAGGGTTTTGTAGGATTTTTCTTGACAGCCCCCCAAATTTACAGTATTATGTTGTCGAATGAAACGGATTACAGGGCTTTACTAAGAAGCCCCGGCAGACAGGAGAGGACATGATGAAGAAGGTTGTAAAATTTGGCGGAAGTTCACTGGCCAGCACCAGACAGTTCAAAAAGGTGGGAGAGATCATCCGTTCGGATAAGACGAGGCGGTATGTGATCCCTTCCGCGCCGGGCAAGCGGAATGATAAGGACGAAAAAGTTACCGATATGTTGTATGCCTGCTACGATGCTGCCAGCACAGGCGTGGCTTACAAGAAGCTGCTGAACCGGATCAAAGAGCGTTATTTGGAGATCATTGATGGACTGGATTTGAATCTGAATCTAGACTATGAATTTGATCGAATTGAAGAAAACTTTGTCAAGGGAATCGGACGGGACTATGCGGCTTCCCGCGGCGAGTATCTGAATGGCATTGTGATGGCCACTTATCTGGGATTCGAATTCATCGATGCTGCAGAAGTGATATTTTTTGATGCTCAGGGAAACTTTGAGCCAGAGACTACCCATAAAGAATTGTCAGAGCGTTTGGCGCATGTGGAAAGAGCAGTGATTCCAGGATTCTATGGCTCGAAACATGATGGAAGTATCAAGACCTTCTCCCGCGGTGGTTCTGATGTGACTGGTTCGATCGTGGCAAAGGCGATTCATGCTGATTTGTACGAGAACTGGACGGATGTGTCGGGGTTTTTGGTAGCGGATCCACGGATCGTGGAGGCTCCCGAGGTGATTGAGACGATTACCTATAAAGAGCTGCGTGAGTTGGCCTACATGGGAGCCAGCGTGCTTCATGAGGATGCCATTTTCCCGGTGAGAAAAGAAGGAATTCCCATCAATATTCGCAATACCAATAAGCCGGAGGATAAAGGGACGCTGATCGTGGAGAGCACTTGCCGGAAACCAAGATATACGATCACCGGAATTGCCGGGAAGCGAGGCTTTTGCGCCATCAATATTGAAAAGGCAATGATGAATGCAGAAGTTGGTTTTGGAAGAAAGGTTCTGGAGGTATTCGAGAAATATGGCATTTCTTTTGAGCATATGCCATCGGGAATTGATACGATGACTATCATGGTTCATCAGGACGAATTTGAAGAGTATGAACAATCGGTGATTGCGGGAATTCATCGGGCAGTAGAGCCGGACAGTGTAGAGCTGGAGTCGGATCTGGCATTGATTGCTGTGGTGGGACGTGGAATGAAAGCGACCCGGGGAACTGCCGGAAGGATCTTTTCCGCCCTGGCGCATGCCCGGATTAATGTAAAGATGATCGATCAGGGTTCCAGTGAATTGAACATTATTATCGGCGTGAAAAATGTGGATTTCGAGGGAGCGATCAAGGCGATCTATGATATTTTTGTCACAGCAGAAATGTGACGAGAATATTTAACATTAGTTTAGAAGGAAGAGGCAAAAAGACGGACAGTCAGCCGAGATTTTGACGTTTGTCCGCCTTTTGTTTTTTCCTCTTTTTGTTTCAATATCACAACAGCATCAATTTCTCTCATTTTCCCATATCTCCTCTTTCTAAAAAATCCCAGATATGCTATACTAAAAAGAAAATCTGTCCGAAAGGAGAGTTTTATGGATGATTTACCCAAATTCCTACGGGCAATCTTTCTGGCGGCAGTATGGATAACGGGGTGTCTTTTGGGTGGCTGTGCCGGGCCATCCACCCGGGTTTTGCCTCAGGAGAGCAAAGAAGTTATGGTTCCTAAAGAGGAGCTTCCGGTTTTAGAAGAGAGCAATCCTTTTTATTTGCAAGAAGAGCTGGAAATCCTTGCCGGGACCCCCCGTGCCGGAGGAAGCGAGGAGGAGAGGGAGGCGATTCGCTATATCCGACAGTTATTGGAGGATTACGGATATGATACCTCGCTTCAACAATTTAGCAGTCCGTCAGGCGCGCCGGAGACAGATGTTTCGGGCATCAATGTGGTGGCAGTGAGAGAAACATCAAAACCAGAGGCAGATATTGTGATTGTAAGCGCTTGTCATGACACGCTTCCTTGGAGTCCTGGAGCTAGCGAGAGCGCTTCTGGGGTGGCAGCTCTTTTGGAAACGGCGAGGTTGCTTTCACGAATGCCTACCGATACGGAACTTCGCTTTGTCAGTTTTTCCCGTTATTCAAAAGGGCAGACAGGGAGTCGCTATTATGTAGAATCTTTGAGTGAGGAAGAGCGTCATCGAGTGATCGGAGTCGTACATCTGGGGGGCTTGGGGTGTTCCATAAATAGTGGAATTATGCTGGAATCTGAGGATGGAAAGCCGACCATGCTAGGAGATGCCTTGCGGGATGCCAGTCAGGAACTTCTTCAGGAAAACTGGTTTTATGGACAGCAGGAAGGAGAGCATAGTCCTTTTGTTCGCGGCCGAGTGCCGGCAGTGACTGTGAGTCAGCAACGGGAGGCATTTGAGGCGGGTTCTCGTTTTGACCGACCGGAACTGGTGGACATTGAGCGGCTGGCTCAGGTGGTGAACGTAGTGAGTCGTGCCATTTTTGATATCATGAGTCCAGACACTCCGTCAATGTTGGCAAAAGCCCATCACTACAACGATTTGCGGGATGATGCCTATATTCAGCCAATAAGACAGCCAATTGGTTTTGGAGAGACGCCGCAGGAGACGGAGAACCGTTTGGGTATTCGGGGATTTTTGGCAGCAGAGAATACGGACGGGGAGGGAAATACCATTCAGTCCTGGGAATATCCGGTAAAGTGGCTGGGAGTGGATCAGGTTTTACTGACTACATACTATTATCAGAATGGCCGGTTGGATACGATTGCTGTAGATGGGGATGGCGCTGGAGTCGATATGGCAGATATGCGGGAGCGGTTGGTATCGGTGTATGGAGAGCCGATAGAAGAGACAGAAGGGCCCAATGGGATTGCTGGTAGTTGGCAGGATGTGGTCGGCCGGACTGCGATATCCATGACTCCGGAAACGGATGGCTATGAACTGGAATTTCGGGAATATCCGACAGAGAAGATACTGTTAGACAGCTACGAGATTATCCCAGCCGCCGGGCAGAACCCGCAGCTGGGGTTGGGACGCCGGGAGATGGAAAATGCAGGAGCGCAGGACCCACGAGTCAACGTGCTGTTGACGCTTGTGAGGCAATTGTTGCCAATGGGTGACGGGCAGCGTTTGCGACGTATCGACTTTTATACGGATGGTATTGGGGAGACGAAGACGGCTTTGGAGATCCTACAGCCGGAGGAAGACGAGGAAGTAGAGGAACAAAGAGAACCAGAATTTATCTGGGGTCTGGATCTGGAAGATGCCCTGACAGCGGAGGGAAAATGGCGGAATGAGACAGATATGATTCGTCAGATTTTGCTGCTATATGGACAGATGCTAGAACAGATTGAGGAATATCGGACAGATTTTGAAATCATATTTTCCGATGAGAATTCGGCACAACAGGTAGAGTTGGGAGTGAAGCCAGGAGATTATAAAGAACCGTTGCCGGATTTGAAAGAGAGCTTTGTATGGTTTGTCTTGACAGATCGGCCAGGGGAGGCGGGCGGTAATTGGGGAGCGAGAATACAATTCTTTTATCGATATGAAGAATTGATCGCATACCGAACGCAGATACGGAACAACCTTAAGATAGATCCATAAAAGAAAGACAGCTTGGAGGTAAGAAGGGATGTTAGAAAAGATCGATTTATCAAGAACCGTGGAGAAGGAAATCTACAAAAAGGTTCAGCAGGAAGAAGGGGCTAAGTTAGGACAATTGCAGCGGCGTTTAAAGGATGCGGGGATTCCGGTACTGATCCTTTTTGAGGGTATGGGCGCTGCCGGAAAAGGAACGCAGATCAACCGCCTGATTCAGGCATTGGATCCTCGGGGATTTGATGTGTATGCCAGCAATCAGCCTACAGAAGAAGAAAATCTACGACCATTTTTGTGGAAGTTTTGGACGTTGACTCCGGAGAACGGACGAATTGCTATCTATGACCGGAGCTGGTATCGGAAAGTCTTAGTCGATCGGTTTGATAAGGTGACAAAGAAAAAAGAATTGCCAGAGGCGTTTCGGGATATTTGTTCTTTTGAAAAACAATTGAGTGACGGTGGTGCAGTGATTATTAAGCTGTTTTTGTACATCTCTCAGGAGGAGCAAAAAAAGCGTTTTAAAAAGCTGGAGAAGTCGGTGGAGACTCGCTGGCATGTCAATGACAGTGACTGGGAGAGAAACCGGAATTATGAAGAATATCTTCAAATTAACGAGGAGATGCTGGAACGGACGGATACGGAGTTTGCTCCGTGGACGATCATTGAGGCTACGGATCGCAATTATGCGGCAATGAAAATCATAAAAACTGTGACGGAAAGACTGGAGCGGGCGCTGACTGAGAAGGAAGCGAAAAAGGTTATGAAAAAGGTGAATTCTGGAATCTCTCTGGATGCCGGCAGCCGTTATCAGAATGGAGTGTTGTCAGGGGTGGATCTTTCCAAGAAACTGACAAAGGAAGAATATAAAGAAAAGTTGGATAAGTTGCAAAGACGGCTGGAAATTTTGCACAGTGATATTTATCGCCTGCGGATTCCGGTGGTACTGGGATTTGAAGGATGGGATGCCGGAGGAAAAGGAGGAGCCATTAAGCGCCTCACTAGCCATATGGATCCTCGTGGTTATCAGGTATGTCCCACCGCATCTCCCAACGATATCGAGAAGAAGCATCATTATCTGTGGCGTTTCTGGAATAAAGTGCCAAAGGCCGGACATGTGGCGATCTTTGATCGTACCTGGTATGGCCGGGTGATGGTAGAGCGAATTGAGGGTTTTTGCACAGAAGATGACTGGAAACGGGCTTATCAGGAGATCAATGAGATGGAGGCGCATATGGCGAATGCCGGTGCTGTGGTGCTGAAATTCTGGCTTCATATCGATAAAGACGAGCAGGAGCGGCGCTTCAAGGAGAGAATGGAAATTCCGGAAAAGCAATGGAAGATCACCGATGAGGACTGGCGCAACCGGGAGAAATGGGATCAGTATGAGATTGCCGTCAATGAGATGTTAGTGCGGACCTCGACCACTTATGCACCTTGGATTGTAGTGGAAGGAAACAACAAATATTATGCTCGCGTCAAGGTTCTGCAGACGGTTGTGGAGGCATTGGAAGAGAAGATTCGGCAGGTGAAGGCCGAGAACAAATAAAAGTGACAGGAAGCGGCAAAGCGGAGTTTTAGCAGCCGTGATGGGAATGGTATGAGCAAGGTGGTGATTATCGGCGGCGGAGCGGCAGGCATGATGGCGGCCGTATCTGCCGCTGGTGCCGGGCATCAAGTCCGGCTTTATGAAAAAAATGAGAAGTTAGGTAAGAAAATTTATATTACAGGGAAAGGTCGCTGTAATTTGACCAACGCCTGTGATACAGAGGAATTGTTCGACCACGTGGTACACAATGGAAAATTTCTTTACAGTAGTTTTTATGCTTTTTCTAATCAGGATATGATTGCTTTTATGGAAGAGAACGGTTGTCCGGTAAAAATAGAGAGAGGAAACCGGGTTTTTCCGACGTCAGATAAATCTTCGGATGTGATAAAAGCGATTTCCAGGCGCCTTCAGGCGTTAGGCGTGGAGGTACATCTCCGGGAGGAGGTGGCAGATTTGACCCAGGATTCCGGTCATATCACTGGAATTATTTTAAAAAAGGGACATCGTCCGATTCCGGCCGATGCCATAATTGTTGCTACTGGTGGACTATCCTATCCTTCTACGGGTTCTACCGGCGATGGATACGTGTTTGCCAGAAAGATGGGACACACTTTGACCGAACAAAGTCCGGCACTGGTACCTTTTGTGGTACAGGAACTGACATCCGTACAGGCATTGCAGGGATTGTCCCTGAGAAATGTTCGGGTGCGTGTGTTAAAAGGTGAAAAAATCAGATATGAAGCTTTTGGCGAGATGCTGTTTACTCATTTTGGAGTCAGTGGGCCAGTACTGCTATCGGCTAGCAGCTATGTGGCAAAGGAATTGAAAAAAGAGGTTCTGACCTTAGCGATAGATTTGAAGCCAGCAATGACAAAGGAGCAGTTGGATGCACGAATTTTGCGGGATTTTGAGGAGGCAAAAAATCGGAAGTTTAAAAATTCTCTGGTTCATTTACTGCCCTCCCGGCTGATCCCGGTGATTGTGGAGAGAAGTAAGATTGTAGAAGACAAGCCAGTAAATGAGATTACGCGAGAAGAACGGCATCGTTTGATAGCGTTGATAAAAGATTTTCGGTTGACATTGGTCGGACTTCGAGATTATTCGGAGGCGATTGTTACCCAAGGAGGGATTTCTGTGCGAGAGATTCATCCTGGGACCATGGAATCCAAATTGGTACAAGGCTTGTATTTTGCAGGAGAGGTACTGGATTTGGATGCCGTAACCGGAGGATTTAATCTGCAGATTGCATGGTCTACCGGTTATTTGGCAGGGATGTCGGTATCGTTTTTATAATAAATCGGAAAAGGAGCAGGATTAAGATGCAGAATCAGATTTTTGCCATTGCAGTAGACGGACCGGCAGGGGCCGGTAAGAGCACAATTGCCCGCCTGGCTGCGGAGCGGTTGGGATTTATTTATGTGGATACCGGAGCGATGTATCGGGCAATCGCCCTTTTTTGTCTGCGTCAGGGGATAAGACCGGAGGATGAAAAGGAGGTTTCTTCCGGGATTGCCGAGGCGCAGATTACCATTCGTCATCAAAATGGTACCCAGCGGGTACTCTTGAATGGAGAAGATGTATCCGGTCAGATCCGAACCGAAGAAGTAGGGAAGACAGCTTCAGCTGTCAGTGCTTATCCAGCAGTACGTGCTCATCTTTTGGGCTTACAGCGCGGGCTGGCTGCCAGTGCCAGTGTCATTATGGATGGAAGAGATATTGGCACTTGTGTATTGCCAAAGGCACAGGCCAAAATATTTTTGACAGCCAGTCCAAAGGTTCGTGCCATGAGACGTTTTAAAGAATTGAAAGAAAAAGGTGAGATGTGTAATTTGCAGGAAATTGAGCAAGATATTATAGAAAGGGACCAAAGGGACAAAAACCGCGCCATTGCCCCGTTGAAGCAGGCAGAAGATGCCATTCTGGTGGATGGTTCGGATATGAGCATTGATCAGGTGGTATCGGCTATCATCGAGGTGGCAAAAACCCGGGGACTTTTGGTCAGATAGTGCATATGGAGGTAATTGTGGCAAAGACCGCCGGTTTTTGTTTTGGTGTAAAACGGGCGGTAGAACAGGTATATGAACAGATTAAAAAGGCAGAAAAACCAGTATTCACTTACGGTCCCATTATTCATAACCGGGAGGTGGTACGAGATTTAGAAGAAAAAGGCGTCTGTGTACTGAATAGTGAAGAGGAGTTAGCAGCGCTTACCGAAGGGATTGTTATCATTCGTTCTCATGGGGCAGGTAAGTCCGTTTATGATATTTTGAAGAAAAACGGAATTACCGTGGTCGATGCCACATGTCCTTTTGTAAAAAAGATTCACCGCATAGTACAAGAGCAGGAAGCGACAGGTCGGCAGGTAATTATCATTGGCGATCCCAAGCATCCGGAGGTACAAGGGATCTGTGGATGGTCCGGGGGCGGCATTAGGGTGGTTCAAAACGCATCGGAGTTGGAAAAATTGCCAATTCAGCAGGGAATTTCCTGGTGTCTGGTGGCACAGACGACATTTAATTACAATAAATTTCAAGAATTAGTTGAAAAATTTGAGAAAAAGGGTTATGATATACTTGTTTTAAATACGATTTGCAGTGCAACTCAGGAAAGACAAGTGGAAGCCAGCCGTATTGCTTCAGAGGTGGATGTGATGATTGTTATTGGCGACAAAAAGAGCTCCAACTCGCAGAAACTGTACGAGATATGCCAAAAGAAATGTAAGAACACTTACTTTATCCAGACAGTAGGCGATTTCAATCCTGAATGTGTGAATTCTGTACGCAACGTAGGTATTACAGCCGGGGCGTCTACCCCGAAACAAATTATCGAGGAGGTTCATGCAAATGCCAGAATTAAATGAGTTTGAACAAATGCTAGAGGAGTCTTTAAAGACAATCCGTACAGGGGAGATCGTCACTGGTAAAGTCATTGATGTTAAAGATGATGAGATTGTCTTGAATATAGGCTACAAATCCGATGGAATTATTCCGCGCAATGAATATACCAATGAGAATAATGTAGATCTGCGGAACTTAGTTCATGTGGGTGATGAGATGGAAGCAAAGGTAGTAAAGGTCAATGATGGGGAAGGACAAGTTGCACTTTCTTATAAGAGACTGGCCATTGACAAGGGGAACAAGCGTCTGGAAGAGGCGTTTAACAGCCAGGAGGTTTTGACTGCTAAGGTGACTCAGGTACTGGACGGTGGACTGAGCGTAGAAGTGGAAGGTACGAGAGTATTCATTCCAGCTAGTTTAGTTTCCGATACTTATGAGAGAGATTTGACCAAGTATGCCGATCAGGAGGTTGAGTTTGTAGTTACTGAGTTCAATCCCCGTAGAAGAAGAATTATCGGAGATCGGAAGCAGCTGATGGCAGCCCGGAAAGCAGAGATGCAGAAGGAGTTGTTTGAGCGCATTCAGGTAGGAGACGTGGTGGAAGGCACGGTCAAGAATGTTACGGATTTTGGCGCTTTTATTGACTTGGGCGGGGCAGACGGTCTGCTTCATATTTCTGAGATGTCTTGGGGGCGTGTGGAGAATCCCAAGAAGGTGTTTAAGAGTGGAGATCCGTTGACAGTATTGATCAAGGATATCAACGGCGAGAAAATTGCGCTCAGCTTAAAGTTCCCGGATCAGAATCCGTGGGCGAATGCTGACGAGAAATATGCTGCTGGCAGTATCGTGACGGGCCGGGTGGCGCGGATGACCGATTTTGGCGCTTTCGTGGAGTTAGAGCCAGGAGTGGATGCACTGTTGCATGTATCTCAGATTTCCCGTGAGCATGTGGAGAAACCGTCAGATGCTCTGAAGATCGGGCAGGAGATCGAGGCTCGTGTAGTAGATTTTAATGGGGAAGATCGGAAGATAAGCTTGAGTATTAAGGCGCTTCAGAATGCTCCGGAACCCGTGCAGGAAGAGAATCTGGACGTGGCGGATGTGGATATTGAAGCAGTTGCAGCACAATATGAGGAATAAGCGGTTGTTCTTCTAAATAGGAATGAGATGAAAAAGATCAGGTAAGAGATGCTTATCTGGTCTTTTTTTATTCTGTAGAGCATCCTATGAAACAATAAGAAGGATGCTCTTTGGATCACTTTCTTTGATTTACAATGCCTTTATCATGAGATTATTAAAAAATTGCAAAAGAGATAGTTGACAAACAATATTATATAATATATAATATAGAAAAATAAATAATATTATAAAAGTAACTGTATGGAAGCGGGATTCGAAAACAGGAGAGAGGTCATGGTATTTAATACAGGAGCAGCGCTTTTGGATGCGATCGTTTTGGCGGTGGTATCCCGGGAGAAGCAGGGTACTTATGGTTATAAGATAACCCAAGATGTTCGGGGAGCGATTGATATCTCAGAGTCCACTTTATATCCGGTGCTAAGACGGCTTTTGAAGGAAGAGTGTCTGGAAAGTTATGATATGGCTATTGATGGCAGGAACCGGAGATACTATAGGATTACAGAGAGAGGAAGGTTACAGCTGAATCTGTACCGCGGAGAGTGGAACATTTATTCCCAGAAGATTTCCAGAATACTTGAGGAGGCGGACTGATGAACAGAGTGGAATTTATAAGAGAGTTGGAATATCTTCTTCAGGATATTCCAGAGGAAGAGAAATCGGATGCGCTCGCCTATTATCACGATTATTTGGAGGAAGCAGGGGAGGAGCATGAAGAGGATGTGATCCGTGAGTTTGGTAGTCCGGAGCGGGTAGCGGCCATCATCCGGGCAGATCTTAGAGGAAATCTGAATGAGGGGGGAGAATTTACGGAAAGTGGTTATCAGGATGAACGATTTCGGGAACCCCGGTATCAGGTGGCAGAATGTCATAGATCTTCTGGAGAGTCAGAGAATGGGGAGGAATGGCAGGATGCAGAGCCACGATGGTCAGGGCAAGGGCGAAAACCAGGACATCTGTTTGGAAGAAATATTTTGTCAAAAGGCAGCCTTGGGAGTCAGATACTTAAGATAATTTTGATTCTGGCATTGATCTGTGTGGCCTCACCGGTTTTTCTTGGTGTGGGAGGAGGATTGCTGGGAATTGCAGTGGGTCTGCTGACCCTGCTGATTGGAGCAGTCGTATTGGCAGCGGTATTGACCGTCGCCGCCTGGATTGGTGCTGTGGCGTTGATCGTTTTAGGAGTAGGGCTGATGTTTGCCTATCCCTGGAGCGGAGTATTGATCCTTGGTTGTGGAATTTTTGTTATGGGTCTAGCATTTTTGGGAGTTGCCGTTTCAATATTGATATATGGAAAGTTGATTCCGTTTTGTATCTGTGGTGTAGTTAATTGGCTGAATCGGATACTATATCGAAAAAGGAGGGACAGGACATGAAGAAAGGAATCAAATGGATGATGATTCTCTCCATAGTTTTTTGCTTGCTGGGGATTGGGGTCATAACAGCCGGAGCCATGATGGGAGGAGGATATTATCTAAAACAGACACTGAAGGTAGCAGATCGATGGGATGGGGTGATTTTGGAAAAGCCAGGAAGCATGGAGTTTCCTTTAGAAGAGGCACGTCAGTATGAGAACATCCGAAAATTGAAAGCAGATGTTGATGGGATTGTGTTTTTTCAGGAATCGGAAGAACTAGGAGAAGGTCAAATCATGATTGCCAAAGCAGATGGCGGAGAAGACTATGAATATTCTCAGGAGGGAGATACTTTGAAGATTGACTTGCCCTGGAGTTCCCGAAGAAACCGTGAGTCCTTTGAAAATAGAATCATGATTATGGTTCCGACAGGATATCCTTTGGATGCGATTGATATTGAGGTGGCAGCAGGGGTATTTCAGGCGGAGACTATGGAGGCAGGAGAGATTTCTTTGCAGGTGAAGGCGGGGACGATAGAGGTAGAGCAGGCTAACGTTGATAAGTTGAAATTGGAGTCGGATGCCGGTTGGATCCAATGCCGGGCAGATGTGGCAAGAGAAGTATCCGTAGACAGTGATATAGGAGAGATTCTTTTAGCGTTGAAGGGAGAGAAAGAAGATTTTGATTACGAATTGGAGTGCGCGGCGGGGAGTATTGTTTTGATGGACAGTGAATCAGAGGAATACCAGGGATTGCATTACGAAAAAAAATTGGACTATGGAGCGGAAAAGAAGGCAGAGTTGGAATGCTCGGCGGGAAGTATTACCGTGAGCTATTGGAAATAGGCGAGAACCAAATAAAGAGGATTTGAGATAAGCAGAAGAGGAAAGGAGAAAATTATGGATAGAAACCGGAGATTATATCGTTCGAATAAGGATAAAATGATTTGTGGAGTATGTGGGGGATTGGGGGATTATCTGAATGTGGATCCCACATTAATACGGCTTTTATGGGTACTTTTGACGTGCTGGGCAGGGATGAGTATTGTGGCTTATTTGGTGGCGGCAATTATTATTCCCATGGAACCAGAGATATAAGATATCCGATCGGATTTGACGGATGGATGGAAGGTTACGTATAAGGAATAAAATTATCGGGCATACTCTTAGAGAAAGTAAGGAAAGGAGTATGCCTTTATTATGCCTAAAAATAAAAAAACAAAGAAGCCTTTTGATATAAACAACATGACTCCGGAGGAACAATTGAAATTTGAAATCGCCGAGGAACTTGGATTGGGCGCCAAAGTCTTGGAAAATGGTTGGCGAAGCCTGACTTCCAAGGAAAGCGGCAGAATCGGAGGGCTGATAACAAAGAGAAAAAGAGAGATGCAGAAAGAAGCAGCAGGACAAAATACGGACAGTGTATAAAAGATGGGAAGCTAGCTTTTTGAGCTGTCAGAAATACTACAAATATTTTAGTTTGTTAACCTTAGTTATGGATTTTTTCGTCATTTTGCGGTACTCTGATAGTAATAATCCTATAGGAGGTATCGCTTATGAGTATGGGAAAACCCACTAAGATTTATGCAAAGGATAATCCAGAGGTAGCGTTGAAAGTTACAAAGGGCCATTTTTCTTCGGATCGTTTCCATATTAATTATTACATTGACATGACTTCCTTAAAGATGCGGCGCAAAGAAGCGCAGGAAGTCGCGAAGGCCATGGTATCCCGTTATGTGAGTCGAGTGAATTTAGCAGGGAACATTTCTTTGGCAGGCGTGGATATGGAGCAGCTGATGGCTTCACTGGCAACGAAGACTCCTATCGACACCATCATCTGCATGGATGGCTGCGAGGTGATCGGAGCTTATGTGGCAGAAGAGCTTTCTAATATTGGTGTTACTACGTTAAACAGCCATCATACCAGTTATATCATTACACCAGAGTTTGATTCCACTGGTCAAATGGTAGTGCGGGATAATATCCGCCAGATGTTAAAGGACAAGCATGTGCTGGTAGTATTGGCGACGGCAATGTCCGGAAGAACGATTGCCAAAAGTATTCGTTGTATCAATTCCTACGGTGGTATCATTGAAGGTATTTCCGTGATTTTTTCTGCTGTGGATGAGATTGATGGTTATCCAGTGAATTCGGTATTCGGGGTGTCCGATTTGCCTGATTTTAAACTTTCCGATCCGAAAGAATGTTCCGACTGCAAAAATGGCGTGAAGTTGGATGCCATTGTTAATAGTTATGGATATAGTGTATTGGATTAAATAATTGGACACATAACGGTAAATAACCATAAAATATTATGGTTGAGAAAGCAGAGTGATAAAACGAAACTGTCACATAAGCTGAGAATTTTGGCTAATGGGGCAGTTTTTTGTTGCCGATTTACTCTGTACGGCAATTGAGCTTGTCTAGCGGACAAACCAAAGAGCATATTGTCAGCTGGGTGATACAGTTATGAATATTTTAGAAGCAATGGTTGGCTGGCCTTATTATCAGGCGGTAATTGTTTTTATTTAATATCGATCTCATTTTCGATCATTTGCAAAAGTCGTTCTTCATTACGGATTACGACGAATCCCTGCTCTTTGACAATACAGCCATCCTTTTTCAGCACGGCTACAATACGAGATACGGTCACAGGATGAGTGCCTAAATATTTGGACATTTCCAAAAAGCTCATAGTTTTAGGAAGAATCTTTTTGCCGTCTTTGACAATGTAGGAATCTAACAACAGACGGCAGAGACGGACGCTGGCGCTGTCCTCCAAAGCTTGTTGGAAATGACTTAGGACCTCCTGGAAATTAGCAGCGGTCGCCTGCAAAATCAACCGGTTGAATTTGAGATCTTCATCGAGGAGTCTGCGGAAAACAGAACCTGGCATTCGGTAGAGGATACAGCGAGTTTTTGTCATCTGAACCACGTGGCTGGGAATGCCATTGCCAGTGATTTCCTGGCAATTGGTGACGTTCACTAACAAGGCCATAAAAGAAATGATTCGTGGCCCTTTCATGTAAAGATATACTCGTTCATCTCCTCCCCGGGAATAACTCATCAATGCTACTAGTCCAGATTCCAGATAATAGAGGGAATCCGTCTGGGCTTTGTTATCCGGCGCATATATAATCTTGTTTTTTTCTACAACAGTCCGTTCTCCATGAGTAAAAAAACAATCAAATAATCCATTCTTTGTTTCCATAATACGCTTACCGTCCTTGATAAATTGCTTTTGGAAACAGTATACCACTATTTATTGATCTTTGCTATATTTTTTGATAAACTTAACATATGTTATGCTAAAATAACTAAAGAGATGTTAAAATAATAACAGTTTTTATAAGAAGAATAGAGGCATTTATCAATAAATACAACAGTTTGGAGGCAGGAATGCTGATGTAGCCAGTTATTGCTCTGTTTTGTCTGTCAAGTGGGATTCATTCAACATTGATTCATTGAGTAACAATACCCTCATCTACTGAGGGCAATATTTTATCATATTTTCTTTTAGAAGGAGGAGTTTTTTATGGAGTCCATTAAGTATTCATTTCTGCCGTCAATCTTGACCCGTCAGGCAGAGGCGGAAGCTGCTATTCTAGCAGAGTTTGAGGCTGGCAATTATACAATTGAAGAGCCGCTTGTCAAGTGCAATCCTTATCTGATTAATCCTCTGGCTGCAGTAGTGCTTTTTAAGACGGAAAAGGAGACTGCGGTGACGGTAACCGTGCTGGGTAAAGAACAGCCGCAGGGAAATATTAGCCATACTTATCCGCCAGCTACCACACATATTCTGCCAGTGATGGGATTGTATGCAGATTATGATAATGAGGTGGAGATCGAACTGTACCGTGGTTTCAAAAAGACGGTTCATATCAAGACGGAACCTCTGGGTAAGGATGTGCCGAAGCTGGTACATATGAATACGACTGCCGGATATCTACGGGATCAGATTATTATCGTTACTCCGGCTTTGACTCAGTTGGCGACTGGTTTTGACTATCAGGGGGAGATTCGCTGGTATTTGAATATCCCAGTGGTATTTGACTTAAAACGGTTGAAAAATGGGAATATTTGTGTGGGGACGGATCGTCTGTTGCAGATTCCATACTACATGTCCGGAATTTATGAGATGAGCATGGCAGGTAAGATTTATAAGGAATTTGCCATTCCTGGTGGTTATCATCATGATCAGTTTGAGATGGAAGATGGCAACCTACTGGTATTGACCGAAGATTTGAGAAGTGATACCGTGGAAGACATGTGTGTTTTGGTAGATCGCAATACGGGTGAGATCTTAAAGACTTGGGATTACAAAAAGTTCCTGGATCCCGGTTGCAGTAAATCAGGAAGCTGGACGGCTCATGACTGGTTCCACAATAATGCGGTGTGGTATGATAAGAATACCAATTCCCTGACCTTTTCCGGACGCCATGTAGATGCCATGGTAAATATTGACTTTGATAGTGGAGAGCTAAATTGGATTATCGGGGATCCTACCGGATGGCCAGAGAAATATCAGAAGTATATGTTTACCCCAGTGGGAGATGGCGAGTTTGACTGGCAGTATGAACAGCATGCCAATCTGATCACCCCTAATGGAGATGTGATGTGCTTTGATAATGGACATTTCCGTTCTAAAATCAAGGAGAATTACCTGGAGAACAAGGATAATTTCTCCCGCGGTGTCCGCTATAAGATCAACACTGATGATATGACGATTAAGCAGGTATGGCAATACGGTAAGGAACGGGGAGCAGAGTTCTTCTCCAAGTATATCTGTAATGTAGAGTATTATAAAGAAGGACATTACATGGTTCATTCTGGCGGTATCCAGTATTACAAGGGTGTGGCAGCGGAGATTTTTGCAGCTCTGATGCAGGATGACCCTGATGTGTCTACCAGAAGTATTACGGTTGAGGTGTTAGATGATCAGGTGATGCTGGAGCTGGAGGTGGAGGGTAACTTCTACCGGGCGGAGAAGTTGCATTTGTATCACGATAACGAAGAGTTGTTGTTGGGCAAGGGGCAATATCTGGGAGCTATGGGCGTGACCAAAGAATTTGAAACGGATATCCCGCTTGAGAGCAGTGGAGAACTGATTCCAGAGCGTTATGAGGCGCAAATTATTGAGGAGGATGATCGTTTCACTTATAAGGCTGTGTATGAAAAGGGCCAGTTAGTCATGTTGATGTTAGAGAAGGGTGAGGAAAAACATCGTTACTATATTTCCACGGCAGCCAACAAATTTGAGGCGCTGTGTTGTGGAACTTTCATCACCAAGGATGCCCGTGCGGTTACTTTAAGTGTTAACAAAGCAGGTCTCACGGGGGATTATGACGTACGTGTGATCGTAGATGATGAGAAATTTGAGACAGGGATTAAGATTCATTGCTAATGGCAAAAGAATCGGATATGTGAAGTTTTAGGATTTAAAATCATGTAAGTTATCTTATGGGAGTGGATAAAATAAAGTGTGCAGGCCGAGAAATGTGATTTCAAAGCCTGCACATTTTTATTGTTGGCAGGGGGATTTATTAGGTAAAGAGTTGAGAAATGACAGATATAGATGATAATAGATAAAAGAGGAATTGGCAAAGCATATCGCAGTTTAAACTTTGTGAATTGTCATCGTTCAAGGAGTATTGTTATATAGAAAAAGAATGGAATTTCCATAAATTTTTCTCTGCCATTCGTATTATCTTTATAGCAGCGAAAATTTTGTATGTGGTATTTGTACCTGATTTCGCAAATCATGATTTCTTATATAAAGGAGAGAAGAATATGAGAGAAAACAAAAAACACTTGACTGCTTATCTGCTGGTGGTAGCAATGGCATCATCCACAATTATCGGCTGTCAACCGTCGGGAACCTTGTTGGATAAGAAGCAGGAAACAGCAGAAAGCTCTGTGGTGGAAACCCGTATGTCAGGAGAGGAAACTAAGGAATCTATGGAGAATCCGAATTACAACAAGGGGAAAACGAGGGAAGCCAAAGATCCAGAAAAGGCAGAACTTTCCCCAGAGGATTATGAAGGTTGGAATCAACTTTTAGCTGAGAATGAGATTTCGGAGGCATTTGCAGAAGGGTTGGATGGTTTTGCTTATGAGAGTGGAAGTGCAGTTTTAAAGGATGTTCAGGGAAATGGAAATTATAGTCCTTTAAGTCTTTATTACACTTTAGCACTGGCAGGCTGTGGCGCCCGGGGGAAGACGGCAAATTTGATTTTGGAAAAGCTGGGAGTGAAAGATCAGAAAGAGCTGGCAGAACAGTGCCGTAGGCTTTATCAGTCGTATGGATACCAGAGCCAGAGAGATCAGGAAAGGATGGCGTATTATGGCATGGGAGACAATCCAAGTACCATACAATTGGGGAATTCTCTGTGGATCTCCGATCAGCTGAACATTTATGAAGAGTATCAGAAAATGGCGGCGGAGAAATTTTTTGCCTCTTCTTATAGTGTGGATTTTGGGAGCCCAGATACAGAAAAGAAGATGGGAGAATGGATTGCCCAAAAGACGAATGGGGTGCTTGTGCCGCAGCTTGCCATAGATCCGGCAACACTTTTGGTTATTTTGAATACGCTGTATTTTTATGGTGGATGGGTAGAGCCATTTTCTGAGGAAATGACGCAGGAGGATGTCTTTTATCAAGAGGATGGAAGACAGGTTGCGGTGCCCTATCTAAACCGTACGCAAATGGAGGGAAAATTTAAAAAAGGAGAGGGATATACAGTATCTTATTTGGAGACGAACAACGGGTGTCGAATGATGTTTTTGTTGCCAGATGAGGAGAGAATGGTGAAAGATTTTTTAGAAAGCCCTCAAAAGTTGAGAGATGCTCTGGAGGTGAGGGAGGAGGACTGGATCCGCGGAAAAGTGATCTGGAAGGTGCCAAAATTTGATTTTGGGACCAGTTATTCTTTAAATGATACCCTAAAGGCCATGGGGATGGAGCGAATGTTTGGCAGCCAGGCGGAGTTTGGTGGGATTTCCCCAGAGACGATGAGGGTGTCTGAGGTGATTCAAGAGACACATATCGGTGTGGACGAGAATGGGGTGGAAGGCGCCGCCTATACTATGATGGCGATAGCCAGGGGTGCCATGATTGAGAGTGAGGAGATGGCAGAGATGATTCTTGACCGTCCATTTTTGTTTGGAATCCGGGATGATTCTCATGGTATTTGGCTGTTTCTGGGGGTGTACAGGAATCCAGAGAAAATTAAGAAAGAGTAGTATCTGGTTTTGTGCTGTTTTAAACAGAATCATCTCCTGGCAAAAAATGTTTATTGCAAAAGAGTCTGCGCATTGATGGAGAAGATTTTTTCTTTTACATGGCGGGAAAGTTTGCTATTTTGGATTTCTTGAATTCCCCGTTCGATTCCCCATTGTGGCGGAGTGATGGGTAAATCGGAGCCATATAGAATTTTATCTTCTCCAAGAATTTCGACAGCGCAGCGGATGGCATTTTCACTCATAGAATGGGTATCTACATAAATATTATCAGTGTAGTTTCGGTAATTTCTCAAAAAATGTTCGGTATCGGAGGGATTATCCACAGATATTCCTTTGGCGGTAGCTCCGTTTTGGTGCATGTGATAGAGCGTTTCGAAGCGATCCAGCATGAAAGGATACATGCCGCCAAGTTGTCCCATCACCACCTTTAAGGAGGGAAAGCGATCGAATAGGCCGCTTAAGACAAGACGGCTTAGGCAGAGGGAATTCTCCATGAGCTGTCCCATACCGGCGCATAACATGGAATCGTTCATATACCCTGGCATCTGGTGAGACTTGTCATTGATTTTATAAAGGCTGCCGAAATGGATAAATACAGGTTTTTTCAGCTCTGCAGATTTTTTCCAAAAAGGCATGAACTGCGGATCATCCAGAAATGTCAATCGACCATCTATCTCGTAGGCAGTCAGGACGGAATAGCCGGTTGCCCAGTCAGAGGTGCGCTCCATCTCAATCAAGGCATCGTTTCCCAGCCTTAAGTCAATCAGGGCAGTAGCCCCAATCCATTGAGCATATTTTTGGACAGTTTCTTGTGCTTTGTCGTTTAAATCAGCCATAGCTGCTTGTCGTAAGATGCCATTGTCGGCGACACTGTCGATTATTTGCACCACATTGGAGCTGTAGGTGATGATAGAATAATCGATATGGTGGTTTTTCATGATTTCGATTCGTTTGGAAATATCTTGGAATATGGGATTATTCCACAGATAGGGCGGGCCGTAATCTCTACGACCGGTTTTCTCTACCCATGCAAGATAATTGGTGTTGTAGGGTGGGCTAATGTGATGAGAATGACAGTCAATAATCATGGTTTACACTCCTTTTTATCTTTGAGAACGCTTTCAAGCGTTCTTTTATTCGTTCTCTTTTTTCCAGTTGACCAAGAGTTTTATCAAAATATGCTTTAGTTGTTCTTGCTCTTGTATGTTTAAGCAAGAGAAAAGCTCATCCGAGAGTCGTAAGTTTTCCTGGTGGATGCGGATGGCTTCTGTGGTTCCTTTTGGCGTCAGGCGGATAAGGAGGTTGCGGGCGTTTTCTTGGCTGCGCTCCCGGGTAATATCTCCGTTGGCCTCTATTTTAGTTAAAAGTTCGCTTAAAGATGCAGAACGGATGTCTGTATGATCTAAAAGTTTTCTTTGTGTCATGTCTCCGTGGTGGCGCAAAATCGCCAGAATCCGATTTTTTCCTTGATTCTGGCCGTTTCGGTGGATGAAAAGGTGACTTAGTTTGTAAAACAGGGCGAACAACTGGTTCTCCTGGGTCTCATGGCGTGATCCGCTGAAAAGAGCATATTGTTTGCCGGATTGGCATTGTGTGTTTTCGAAAGGACACTTTTTTTCACAGAGGGGACAATAGCGATCCATGGTTATTCTCCTTTACAAGGTACCTTATAATTGTATGATAACGCAGGAGAAATAATATGTCAAGGTACCTTACCACCTGGATAACCAGAAATATGGAATCCATTCGATGATATTTTTGTAGATTGAGACTTGACAATTTTATTTTCATTTCTTATACTTAGGTTACTAAATAATTGGGGGGGGATATGAGATTGAACAAACATGCGGCACATTATATCAATAAACTGTCAAACAAATTGCGCAGAAAGATTGACGCTTTTCCAAGTAGAGCTATGCTCAGCGGTTCTCAGGGAAGAGTGTTGCATTTTGTTCTGGCTCAGAATCACGATGTTTTTCAGAAGGATATTGAGGAGGAGTTTGGTCTGCGCCCTCCGACGGCAACGCAGCTTCTCAAAAAGATGGAGCAGGACGGATTGATTCGCCGGGAGGTTATGGCGGAGGATGGGAGGCTAAAAAGGATACTTGTCAGCGAAAAAGCGTTACAGTATAAGGATGTGGTTATTACGGATCTGATCAATTTGGAGGAGGAGTTGACGAAGGAGATTCCTCAGGAAGAAATGGATATTTTTTTTAGGATCATTGAGAAAATGATGGAGAATGTTTCCTGAAATTCATTTATATTTTATGCAGGCTGCCTGAAAGGGCAGTTGCATTTTAAAATAAATACTTAGTAAACTAATTTTTTGGGGGAATTATTTATGAACAAAAAAAGTGTTGATTATTTAAATGGGGAGTTGTTTCCCATGATTCTTAAGTTTTCTATTCCAGCGGCAATTTCTCTTTTGATCACTGCGATTTATAACATTGTAGACCGGATGTTTGTAGGAAATTTTAATGGTACGTCTGCTTTGGCCGGTTTGTCAGTCTGTTTTCCGTTATCGTTTATGATGATGGCGTTTGCTTTGACGTGCAGTGCAGGGGGGTCTACTTTTTTTAGCCTTTTTTCTGGTCAGAATGAATCGGATAAGGGGAATCGGTCTTTTGGAAATGCCTTGGTTATGGTCTGTGGATTTGAGATTGCACTTAGTGTTTTGCTATTGCTTTTTCCGGATTTCTTTTTAAAGATTTTTGGAGTTACGCAGACGGCTTATTCTTATGCGATTGCGTATTATCGGATTGTAGCGCTTGGATGTCTGTTTCAAGGATTATCCCAGCTGTTTTGTGATTTTGTCCGAGTTTCTGGGAAACCAGTTTTGGGAATGTGTGTGACGGGATTGGGAGCAGTAACCAATATTATTTTGGATGCCTTGTTTATTATTGTATTGGATTGGGGTGTGATGGGGGCAGCGGCGGCAACCGTGGCCGGGCAAGTCGCTTCTGCTTTTTTCGGGGCTTTTCTGATATTTGGGAACCGGACACAGGTTCGTATCTCAAAAGAGATTTTTCGTCTGGAAAAGGGATTTTGTTTCCAGATCCTTTCTTGTGGCTTTGCATTCTGGGTGGCGCAGATGGCCATGGGGTTTATCAGTCTTGTCTACAACAGCCAGCTAGGAAAGTATGGAGGAGATATTGCCATCAGTGTCTATGCAGTAGTGTCTAGCATCATGACTTTTGTGATCATGCCGGCTAGTGGTATCAGCCAAGGGATTCAGCCGATTTTGGGAAATAATTATGGATCGGGCAATTATAAAAGAGTAATGTCTACGCTTTTTCAGGCCACAGTTTTTTCAGTTGGTATTACCTGCTTTATCTGGATCCTTGTGTTGGTTTTTCCAAGACAGATTCTGGCGGCTTTTGGAGGAACAGAAGAAATGTTTCAGATTGGAATTACGGGTTTGCGAATCAATTTTTGTATTACTCCGGTTTTAGGATTTGTGATGCTGGCAACTACATTTTTTCAGTCTATTAACCGCCCAGGGCCATCAATTGTTATTACTTTGCTTAGACAAGTGGTTTTTCTGGTGCCGTTTATTTATGTATTGCCGGTTTTTCTAGCGATCAATGGGGTGTTTTTTGCGCAGCCGATCAGCGATCTATTGGCAACAATTTTATCGTTGTATTTGGTATTGAGGGAGAAGAGAAGATTTGGCTGAAGATACATGGCTGAATCGATCGTCGTACTTTTTGTTCTGAGGGGATCGCACTGCGGCGGTGAGAAATCCTGTTGCGAAAGCAACCCGCCGCAGGCGGAGAATCCTGTGTAGCAGGATTCCTTTTTTATAGAATTTTTTATTATTTGCGAAGCCGGAATCTCTGAACGGATTCTTTTAATTCTCCGGCCTGAAGCCGAAGTTCTTGGGCGGAGTCGGAGGATTTTTCAGCGGTAGAGGCATTGGTTTGAACTACCTCGGATATCTGTTCCATACCTAGAGTCAGCTGAGTCAGAGACTCTGCCTGTTCTTTGGCAGACTGGGCGATGCGCTCTACCAGTTCTGTGGACTTCCTGGCCTTGGTGACTCCGGCATCTAGTGTTTTGGTGCTGTCTGCCGACAGCGCCGTTCCACGTTCTACCAGACTGAGAGAATTTTGAATTAGATTGGTGATATCCTGAGCGGCCTCAGTGCTTTTATTGGCTAGACTTTGTACCTCGTCGGCTACTACGGCGAAGCCTTTTCCGGCGCTACCGGCGCGGGCCGCCTCTACAGCAGCATTGAGGGCTAGAATATTTGTCTGGAAGGAAATATCTTCAATCGTTTTGATAATTCCGCTGATTTGCTGGGAAGCTTTGGAGATATCTCCCATAGCAGTGGTCAGATCCGCCATCTTTTGATTGCAGGCTTCTAGCTGTGCTGCAGTATCAATGGATAATTTGCGGGCATTATCGGCATCTTCGGAGGTGCTGTTGACCTGACCGGAAAGATCCTGAATGCTGGCTGACAGTTCTTCAACCGCAGATGCCTGAGCCACTGCACCATTAGAAAGAGTCTGGGAGTCCGAAGCCATTTTCTCAGATTCTGTGGATACCTGTTCTGCTGTCTGATTAATCCGGGACAAAGCCTGGTTGAGAGAATTCAGTATCTGACTCATGGCCAGCTGAATCGGCTGAAACTCACCACGGTAATCATTGCCAATGGACAAGTCCATCTGTCCTTGCGCCATTTGAGTCAGTTTGGAGTTGATATCAGAAATATATTTTTTTAATTCTTTTTTTGTCTCGTGGATGGAAGCCACTAGCATTCCGATCTCAGAAGTATCGGGCTCTAATGTAAATGGAGCAGAAAGGTTGCCTCTGGAAATCTCACCCATCTGATCGCGGACTGCGATCACAGGATTCAGAATTCGTTTTTTGGTAATTATCATAACCAAAAACTGCATAATGCCCACGACAATCATGAAGAGGAAAATAATGCCCATAATAATATCGGATTCCAGAGTAAACTTATCAACTTGTGCTTTAGAACGAGTCTCCAGATCGTTTAAAAATTGTTCTTTTAAGGCATTAATATTTGCGGTAACTGAGCTATAATCCGGGCCGTATACATAGGCCAGAGCCTCTGCCATCTGACCAGCTTGCACCTGTTCCATAGCTTGTTCTTCCAGAGGAACGAGATTGTTGGAAAGAGAGGACATCTGATCAATCATGGCTTGTTCACTGGCAGTGATACCGATTTCCTGCATAGCGGCAACGCCGAGATCTCGATTCTTTAAGTTATTAATTTCATTCCAATAGTTGTCAAAGTGCACCTGCTCTCCGGTGGAGGCATAAGCCCGCACCTCGTTGGTGAGGTAGGCAGAACCGTTCATAAAGCGGTTGGCATTATAGGTCAGATTAAATCTGTCTGCATTGGCGGCATTTAATTTCCCCTTTATGTTTCCGTAGGCAAACAAAAGAAGAATCATCAAAAAAAGAGACGTTAAAGAAATACCATTTAAAATCATGTTTAGTTTTGATTGATTCATTACCTTTTTCATTTTCTTTGATTGTCCTTTCCCTTTACATTTCGTAACTCCTTTCAGTTTACACAAAATGACAGAGAAATTCAACCAATTTTTTGATTTTGGGAAAATTAGTTGGATTGTTGATGCGCTACTTCTAAATCTCTGCAAAGTCAAAATATCACAGATGATTTTCCGTTACTTTTCTCCCCTTTTCCTTGGATGCTTTTCTCGTTTTTTTACATAAATGACATTGTTATTGTGACTCTTCCATGAATAATATTGTTTCAAATTAACGGGTGTGGTATAATGTTCACGAAAGCGAAGCAAAAATAAGAGATCTCTCACCAATGACAAACCGCAGAGCAAAAAAGGCCATCAAGGCAAAAGAGATCATCAAACCCGAAAAAGGAGAAGGCAAAATGAACATCCGAATGATAGAGTATGCGAAATCTCTGGATCAAGTCAGCAGGGCAAGACGGCGAGATTTTCACCGGTATGCGGAAACGGCATGGCTGGAGATGAGGACTTCAGCTATTATTAATAAGATATTGACAGAATTGGGGTATGAGGTGGTGACGGGAAAGGCGTTGTGTTTAGAAGAAGCACGAATGGGAGTTCCATCCTTAGAGGAATTGAGGGCTCATGCAGAGCTTGTTTGTGAGCAGGGAACGCCAACGGATTATCTGACAGAAGAAATGAAGGAAGGTTTTACAGGAGTTATGGGAATTTTGCGATGCGGCCCAGGGCCAGTGGTTGCCCTGCGGTTTGACATTGATGCTCTAGGGCTTATTGAGGAAGAGAAAGAATTTCACAGACCTTACCGAGAAGGATTTTCTTCCGTAAACAGAGGCGCCATGCATGCCTGTGGCCATGATGGACATGGCGCCATTGGTCTTGGTGTGGCAGAGGTTCTGGTGAAATTAAAAAAGGAACTACATGGAACGATCAAGCTGATTTTTCAGCCAGGGGAAGAAGGAGCCAAGGGAGCCAGAGCTATCGTAGCGCATGGCCATCTGGATGATGTGGATTACTTTGTGGGAACTCACATCGCGCCTACAGAAGAGTTAGATGATGGCGATGTGACGCCAGGAACCTGGGGCTCTCTTGCCACTAGTAAGTATGATGCCCATTTTTATGGTGACGCCGCCCATGCAGGAGGATTTCCGGAAAAAGGGAAAAGTGCTATTGTGGCGGCTGCCAATGCAGTTTTGAATTTGACAGCGATTCCCAGACATAGTGGTGGAATTTCACGCGTAAATGTAGGTACGATTCAGGGAGGAACCGGAAGAAATGTGGTTCCTAATCATGCTGTGATTCAATTTGAAGTGCGGGGGGAGACTACAGAAATTAATCGCTATATGGATCAGGAAGCCGTACGGATCTGCAACGGAGCGGCTCAGATGAATGGATGTACTTGTAACATGGTACTTCAGGGAGGCGCAGAATCCCAGCACAGCGATGAGGATTTTCTGGAACAGATTGCAGGAATTGTGGAGAAAGAACTTCCTCATTTGCGTGTCAGTAGTTGCCGGAATGCTAGAAATTGGGGAAGTGAGGACATTTCTCTGATGATGAACCGAGTTCAAGAGCATGGAGGGAAGGCCACTTACATGCGTTCCATGACGCCGATGGCTTCCGCCCAGCATACCACGGCTTTTGATTTTGATGAAAAAGTATTGGTGGAAGGGATTGAAGTGTTTGCCGCTATCGTATGGGAATTATGCGGGAAGGATAGTTGAGCGATAGGGAATCATTCTTTTGAAACGATTGGAGGAGAAAATGGCTTACGCATTTTATGGTTGGAATCATGGGGATGTTCCAGCAATTACCAACGAATATGGGGAAACTTGGACTCCCTGTAAGCTATACGATGCACTTTCAAATATTTGGTGCGAATATACCTGTGCGCCTAGATTGCGAGAAAAATGGAGCAAAGAAAACCGGACTTTAGGCCAGTGTTCCATCACAGCATTTCTGGCGCAAGATATATTTGGCGGCAAAGTATACGGAATTCCTCTGCCCGGAGGAAACTATCATTGCTATAATGTTGTGGGCGACTGTGTGTTTGACCTTACCAGTGAGCAATTCGGAGAGGAAACGTTAAACTATGAAAATAATCCAGAACAGTTTCGCGAGGTACACTTGGCAAAGGAAGAGAAGCGGCGTCGGTATGAGTTTTTGAAAGAGGAATGGAAAAGAATTTTTGAGAAAAATATAGAAACCACGGAAAGCCGGTATTTTGGAATGGAAGAATTGCCAACTTTGGCTGAGGAAAAAAATAATGAAGAGCAAATACGCATGTGTTTGGAAGCGTACCGATCCGACAACTGGGTTACGTTGTTGGAGTAGTAAAAGTCGAGGAGGAAAAAATGATTTTATAGCTGCTTAGCCAATCGGATTGGGAAGAAGTAAAAAACATGGTCTGGGGAGAGTATAAAGGGAAAGAGGAGATATGGTTTTATGGAACAAAGGCTAAAAAAACAACTGGAATTTGCACTGGAGATCGACAAGGAAAAAAATATTTTCCGCCAGACGCATTTATCTGGTTATGGGAGAAAGGAAAATGACGCAGAGCATGCCTGGCATATGGCGGTGATGGCTTATCTTTTGAGAGAATATGCGAATGAGAAAATTGATATTGCCAGAGTGATGATTTTGTGTCTAATTCATGATATTGTGGAGATAGAGTCCGGTGATACCTATGCATACGATGAGGAAAATCGAAAGACGCAAAAACAGAGAGAGGATGCGGCAAAGGAAAAAATATATTCTATTTTACCAGAAGATCAAAAGCAAGAGCTGATATCCCTGTTTGATGAGTTTGAGGAGAATCGGACGGCAGAGGCAAGATTTGCACATGCAATGGATAATCTACAGCCATTGTTGCTGAACCATAGTAACAACGGGGGAGATTGGAAGGAACATAAGGTTACTTCCAAACAGGTATATGGAAGGCATAAAAAGACAAAATTAGGTTCAGAAAGATTGTACCAGGCAGCAGACGAAATCATTCAGGAAAATATAAGAAAAGGGAATCTGAGAAAATAGGAAAGGTTTTGACAGAATTTCCCGGCAATCCAACAAAGTTTTATCGTACACAGTCGCCTTTGAAGATTGTTGGGGAGGGGATTGATTGGAATGGGCATTCGCCAGAGATATTGCAGAATATGAGAGAACATTTGGAAGAATAGGAGGAAAAAAGGATGTTATTTGTTATGTCTATTTATAGTGTAATTCTTTGCATTTTATTGATTGTATTCTCATGGAATGTGGAAGATAAAAGGCAGATATTGATAATCGGAATGGTTGCTGTGGGATATCTGCTGATAAGAAGGAATTTTTCGCCGCTGGTTGTTTGTTCTGGAATTATGTGTAGAGCACTGGGATTGCTTTGATACGAAGGAATGATGTATGTTTATTTTCGTGTATGTTTTTTTTGTGGTTTTTTGTGTTCTTTTATTAGTATTCTTAAAGAAAATAGAAAATAAGGGGCGGATACTGATTGCCGGAATTTTTCTTGTTGGATATTTGTTGTTTCATTCTTTCTTTCTCCCATTTTCCTGGTTTCCTGGAGCATTACTCCTGGCATTGCCGCTAGGGAATGAGAAAATCTGCTACGATGAGGATGTGCCAGAAGCAGGGAAAAGGATGCTTAAAGATTGTTTTGGGGAGGGTTCTGTGCTGTCTGAGGGGGTGGAGAAGGAGCATTGTTATTTTGATGAATGCGATCAAAAGAATGTCATTGTGCACTACATAGAATGGACACTTTTCTATAAAAATGTCGAAGGGCAGGACTGTACATTTGTATTTGATAATCGCTGCTATCAATTAAATAAAGCAGAGATAGAATGCTTTGTGGAAAGATATTTTTCCGATCTGACAGAAGAATTTTACAAAAAAAAGTTCTGGGATAAAACGATTGCCGGTATATCTGGAGTTCGGAAAAATGATAGCAGACTTTATTTTAAGGAATATGCCTCCTTTATCTCTCAGAATGTGTTGGAAGCTTCGGCTATGTTTGATCGAATGTGGGAGTATTCTTTGACAGAAAACATTGATTTTTCCCGGTTGCAATACCAGGAAGTTTTTAAAAAATTTCCTTATAGTTTGCACATGACTCTCTATGTGGACTATGGAAGTGATAGAGAGCAGGAAAGAGTACGGCAGCGCCAGGAAACAGAAAGAAAAGTGCGGCAAATGATAGAAGAGATGATTTCCTATACGGACCATTCTCTAAGTGCCATTGTGGATGTCAATATGATGGATGAAAACGGATGTGCAGATGCTTTCAACTTTGCCATTCTAGAGGGAGAATATTTTTCGGATGGTGCGGGAACGGGGTATGACGTTGCTTTTTATGAAAGCTTTTTTGGAAATCTTGAGTAAATGGCTTCAGGAAGGATATGGGATCGTAGCAGAAGTGGCTGTTGATATTGACAAGAAAATATGGAAATAAGCATGTAGAGCAATGGTGGCAGCGTATTATATGTACAGATGCGTATTTTAGGAAAGCTTATTCCGGGAGTAGGCGTTGTAGTAGGTGGTGGGTTAGATTTAATAGAAACGAGGATCCTTGCTGATTGTTCTTATCAATGATTTTTTAAGGGTGATTTTTCCGTAGAAGATGAGGAAAAAGAAGAAATCGAATATGATAAATAAGGGGAAAATTATGAGAAGAAAAGATAGAGAAATTACAAATTTTAATGAAATGATTGAGATTATCAAAACGTGTGATGTGTGTAGAATCGCCTTAAATGATGAAGATTTTCCCTATATTGTTCCTCTTAATTTCGGGTTAGAGGTACAGGGAGAGCAGGTCTTTTTCTATTTTCATGCTGCCAGGGAAGGTAAGAAATTGGATTTGATTGCCAAGGATAATCGAGCAACTTTTGAAATGGATTGTGATCATAAGTTAGTTCTTTATGAGGAACAAATGGATTGTACCATGGGCTATGCAAGTGTGATTGGTCATGGAACCATAGAAATCGTAAAAGAGGAAGAAAAATATGAGGCGTTGAAGATTTTGATGCGGCAATACCATGCGGAAGATTTTCCATTTAATACAGATATGATTGGAATTACTACGGTTTTGAAAATGACGGTGATGGATATGACAGGGAAAAGGAGGCGCCTTTATGAAAAAGGGAAGAAATTTGTCTCAAATTAAGTTGTCCGATATCCAGAAGGACAAATTGAAAGAGGAAATAAAAGCATTTTATCTGGATGTGCGGGGAGAAGAAATCGGGATGATTGAGCAGATACAGATTTTGGAATTATTTGAAGAGAAAATGGCACCAATTATCTACAATCGTGCGCTTGATGACACAAAAAGATGGTTTCATCAGATGATAGAGAATCTGGATTCTGATTATTATACACTGTATAAAAATGAGAGTTGAGAGAGTATTTCTAGCAAGCCTACCCCAGTAAAAATTATGGAGCAGGCGTTTTTGTAGACGATTTCATCAGAGGCGATAGAGAAGAAGTCGGGAAAAGGGTGTGGAGGCCATGACAGTACTGCAAATTTTGCAGAAAAAGGAAGAACAGGAACAAGAGAAGTTCACGATTGGAAATGATTTCCTATAAATGGCGTAGATTTTTGCGATAGGTTCGCAGTTCTTCCTCGCTTATCTTTTCTAAAATCTCATCTAAAAGGGATAAAACTTTCTTTTTATCTCTAGGCAATGTGCCCTGAATGGGTATGGGATTGGAGGCACCCAACGTACCAAACCAGACGGGGATATTTAAGCTTTCGACCAGAGTTTTCAGCTCCTCATATTTTTCCATTTCTGATTCTTCTTGCCAGTTTCCTTTTTTTATTTCTTCATAAAGTTTTGAATTTGGATAAATGGTCAACATGTTTGCTCCTATGATTTGAGGGTGAAGCTGGTTGCATATCTGGGCAGTTGTTGCCGCCCCTTTTCGCCCTTTTTCTGCGCCGGAAATACCAGCAAGATAAAAAAAGTGATAACCGATCCCTGCTTGATCAAGCCGCTGGCATTGGATGAGAATATCAGTGGAAAGATATCCTTTGTGCATAAAGGTTAAGGCATCATCATCACCGGTTTCGATGCCAATGGTTAAGCGATCATAGCCCTTGTCTGCCAATGCGGACAGTTCCTCATCTGTCTTTAGGGCGATATCGGTTATTCTAGAAAAGCAGCCGATGGTTTTATTATCTGGAAGGTATTTCTTTATGAGATCAGCAATTTCCATCAGCCTTGAAAATTTCAATACAAAGGGATTTGCTCCAGTCAGAAACGTCCGTGATATCTGGATATTTTTCCAAAGCTCTATCTGCTTTTTGGCTTCTTTCAAATCCTCTTCTATGTGGACGAGAGGAGACATCTGAAAGGAAAATGGTAAATCAGCGTATAGGGTACAGAATTTGCATTGGTGATGAGTGCAGCCGGCTGTCGCCTGCAAAAGGAATGAGGTTGCTTCATAAGGTGGCCGCCATATAGTTCCTGTAAAGTGCATAGTTTATCGCTCCTTTTCTTTTTTATTCTGTGATTAAAATAACTCAATACTCTGTGTACTTCAAGTACTGTCTTTTTTTAGTAGTAGTATTTTTTTTAATACTTACAAAAATAAAAAACAGTACCTTGATTGTCAATGTCATTAAGATAAGGAAACGAAAAGCATAGTCAAGGAAATGAGGCGAGAACCAACGCCAAACCGTCTGCTTCTTTTTCTGGTTTCGAGATTAAGAATTCCTAAAATCCCTGACTTTTGCTAAAAACGAAACGAAAATATACAAACTCGCTCCGCTCAGACAATGTATATTTTTGTTTC
>JAAWNY010000058.1 GCA_022799175.1 Lachnospiraceae bacterium
GACCGGATTTTCCACCGGTCTAATTGTCGTGGGAAAAATTCATATTAAAAATTTATAAAAAACCTGCCAAAAAGTCTTGACTTTTGTTAGCAGGTTTCTATAGCAAATAGGAAATGGACTTTGTGGAAATTCTGATAGTAGTAAGAAAAGTTACCAAAGAAATAAATGGGAATTTGTGGAATGTGTCCATTGTGTTTTGAAGATAAATGTGATAATGTACACATATAAGAAACTTGTATACAATTTATAAATAATGTATACGAAATGTGTTGATCAAGTAAAAGGAGAAGAATCACATGGACTACATGAAAAATTATTCCCTGGAAGGTAAAGTGGCATGGATAACGGGAGCGTCTTATGGTATTGGTTTTGCGATCGCCAAAGCGATGGCAGGAGCGGGAGCTACCATTGTATTTAATGATATCCGTCAGGAGCTGGTGGATAAGGGGATTGCTGCTTATAAAGAAGAAGGAATCCAGGCGCATGGTTATGTTTGCGATGTGACGGATGAGGATGCGGTGAATGCTGTCGTATCCGTGATTGAGAAAGAGGTGGGAACCGTTGATATTCTGGTGAATAACGCTGGGATTATCAAGCGGATTCCGATGATCGAGATGGCAGCAAAAGATTTCCGCCAAGTGATTGATGTGGATTTGAATGCCCCGTTTATTGTATCGAAGGCAGTGATTCCTGCGATGATGAAAAAGGGTGGCGGTAAGATTATCAATATTTGCTCCATGATGTCAGAATTTGGACGTGAGACGGTTTCTGCGTATGCGGCAGCCAAGGGCGGTTTAAAAATGCTGACCAGAAATATTGCGTCTGAGTATGGCGAATATAATATACAGTGCAATGGGATTGGACCTGGTTACATTGCTACCCCACAGACAGCGCCATTGCGAGAAAAGCAGGCGGATGGTTCCCGACATCCTTTCGATCAGTTTATTGTTTCTAAAACTCCGGCGGGACGCTGGGGGGAGGCTTCTGATTTAGGGGGGCCGGCAGTATTTTTGGCTTCGGCGGCTTCTGATTTTGTGAATGGTCAGATTTTGTATGTGGATGGGGGAATCCAGGCATATATTGGGAAACAACCATCCTAATCGGTAAGAAGAAAAGCTTGCTAAGCGGAGGATTGGCCATGGGTGAAAAGTGCGGCAAAAACCGTGGAGAGTATGTATTTGAGACTTTGAAAAAAGAAATTTTAGAGTTAGAGTTAAAGCCAGGTCAATCCATCAGTGAAAATGAACTGTGCAGCCGTTTTGATGTTTCCCGGACTCCGGTTCGGGAAGCTCTGCGGCGCCTGCAAGAACAAGGATTTGTGCATACCGTACCTTATTCTGGTACTTGCGTGACGAGGTTGAATCTGGAGAATATTCGCCAGATGATCTATATGCGGGTGGCTGTAGAACGGATGGTTATGCGAGATTTTATGCAATTAGCAACCCCCTTTCAGATGGAAGAGATCCGGCATCAGATTCGTCTGCAGGAATTGCTGATTCAACAACCGGATTTTGAGCCGGAACAGTTTTATCCGATGGATGCGCAAATGCATGGGATCTGGTTTGCGGCTACCGGCAAAGAGAAGTTATGGGAGTTTATTCAGGCACAGCAGCTTCATTATACCCGGTTTCGCATGCTCGATTTTGTGACAGAGACAGATTTTACACGTATCATAAGGGAACATGCAAACTTATTACATTTATTGGAGCGGCAAAAAGAGCAGGAGTTGGAGGAGGCGTTGAAAAAACATCTCTACATCAGTATGACTCGAATGAAGTATGCCATTGAGGTGGAGTATAAGGATTACTTTGAATCGATGGTATGATATGCCGAAGTCGATTCATAAAAATTAAAGAAAAATAGAAAAAAGAGTTGCATTTTTTAGAAAATGTGGTAGAATAATGAACGGAGGCATAGCTCAGCTGGGAGAGCACATGCATCACACGCATGGGGTCGCAGGTTCGAGCCCTGTTGTCTCCATTTTCTTTGCTGCAAAGATTGGCAGAGAATGAAAGATTAAGGGGACATAGCTTAGCTGGGAAAGCGCTACGTTCGCAACGTAGAGACCGCGGGTTCGAATCCCGTTGTCTCCATATCGTCAGCAGGAAGAAGAGCTTCCTAAAGAGGGAGAGTTTCTTGTTTGTGAGATTGGCCTTGAGAATTCAAGGCTTTTTATTTTATAAAAACGGAAAGAAAAGAGGGGGAGAATTGATAGAATGAAAGAATATATCTATGATGTCAGTGGAGATTGGCCGGGAAACGCTTTTTTGGCAGCAGGAAAAACTAACATTCTATTTGATTCTGGTGTGGCTTGTTGTGGAGATATGTTGGTAAAACATATCGAAACGGTTTTGCGGGGAGAATCTCTTGATTATGTATTTTTGACACACAGTCATTTTGATCATGTTTCGGGAGTCCCATATTTGAGAGCAAAATGGCCAGATGTAAAAGTATATATAGCACCCCACGGGAAAATGATTTTGGATAAACCATCTGCTCTGCGCAGAATTCGGGAGATGAACGAGGCGGCAGCAAACGATTGGGGAGTATCAGAAGTAAAATATCGGGATGAGGATTTATATGCGGATGATGTGTTAGCAGACGGTCAGATATTCCAGCTTGATGAATGGAAAGTTACAGCGGTGGAGACGCTAGGCCATACTCGAGACAGCTTTTCCTTCCTGATTGAGCGCGAGGAATGTGACCAAAAGATACTACTGTGTGCGGAGACTGCCGGGGTTTATGCCGGAAAGAATGGTTTCAGTCCTTGTTTTTTGCTGGGATATGATAGGTCAATCGCATCAATGAAAAAGATGCAAAATATCGGTGCTGACTTGTTGATTTTTGCTCATACAGGATTTGCTGCGGAAGAAAAAGCGGAGGATACCTGGAAACATTGTTTTGCAGAACATGAACGGGCGATTCAAAGAATCCGTACAGAGGCGCGAAAAGAAATACCATTAGAAGAAAAATTAGAGCATTTGGCTGTATATTATTGGCCGGAAGAATTGCAAAAATACCAGCCTTACGAAGCATATTCTGTGAATATGAAAAGTATGTTGGAGCATTGACGGGATATAAGGTATTGCATTTCGGTATAGTTTATGATATGATAATAAAATCGTGAGAAGAGAGAGGTGAAAGGATGAGAAAATAATCAGCTTTGGAAACATGAACCGATTACCGGCAGGAAGGCAGAAGTCTTGCTGTATTTTCATGTTGCCAGAAGTGGATTATGATTCTCATAACCTTTCTTTTTTGTGTCTGCAAATCTGTGTATTTCAACACATGCTTAAGTGGAAGCGTTCCCACAAAAATGAAAGTAAAAGAATCAGAATCTTTGGGATCATCCTTGTGAAAAAGGGGTATTTATGGCTGGCGACAGGAGAGATTCAAAAGGAGGAATGTTTATGTCACAGATTCAGATTACGAACCTTACTTTTGGTTATGAGGGAAGTTTTGACTATGTTTTTGAGAATGCATCATTCATGATAGATACCGATTGGAAATTGGGATTTATTGGCAGAAATGGTAGAGGAAAAACCACATTTTTGAGATTGTTACTTGGAAAATATGATTTTCAGGGTACTATTTTGACATCTACGATATTTGATTATTTTCCGTATTCGCTTACGGAAGAAAAAATGGGACAATGTGCTTCTGAGTGGCTAGAGGAGTTAAAGCCAGGCAGTGAAGAGTGGCGGGTAATCTGTGAGCTGACGAAGTTAAATGCTGCGGCAGATTTGCTATACCGACCTTTCCATACTTTGAGTCAGGGAGAGAGAACAAAAGTGTTTTTGGCAATTTTGTTTTCTAGAGAGAATGACTTTTTGCTCATTGATGAACCTACCAATCATCTGGATCAAGAGTCGCGGGAAGTGGTAAAACAGTATATCCAGGGGAAAAAGGGGTTTATTTTAGTATCGCATGACAGGGAGCTTTTGGATGCTTGTATCGATCATGTACTGGTTCTGAATCGTAAATCGATCCAGATACAGAGTGGGAATTTTTCTAGCTGGTGGGAAAACAAAAATCGCCAAGATCATTTTGCAAAAATGGAGAATGAAAAACATCTTCGGGAAATTGCATCCTTAAAAAAAGCGGCAGATCAAGCTGGTCGCTGGGCAAAAAAAAGTGAGAACAGCAAAATCGGCTATGATCCGATAAAGGAACCGGATCATGCTAACCGGGCTTTTATCGGAGAAAAAACCAGAAAGTTGCAGAGTCGGATGGTACAATATAAGAAACGGATGGAACGGGAGATTGCCGCTAAAGAAGACCTCCTATGCGATGTTGAAAATCCAGTTTCGCTAAAGTTAAATCCATTATCCTATCACAAGGAACAACTGATCTCTGGCAGAGAACTGAATATTGGATACGAGGGAAACCAAGAGGATGTTCTGAAAAATTTTTCTTTTGAATTAAGGCGCGGGGAGCGGGTGCTTTTACATGGAGGGAATGGTTGTGGAAAATCTACATGGATAAAAATCCTTTTGGCGGCTAATCGTCTGCCTGTAGAAAAAACACCCGAAATCCGCTCCGGAGAGCTTCAGATTGGCAGTGGACTGACCTTTTCTTACATCAATCAGGATACGAGTTTTTTGAAAGGAGGAATTCGGGAATTCTGTGATCGTTATGATTTAGAGGAAAGCCTTTTTTGTACTCTTTTGCGACAGCTTGATATGGAAAGAAGTCAGTTTTCTAAAAAAATGGAAGAATTTTCCGAAGGTCAAAAGAAAAAGGTCTTGTTGGCGGCCAGCTTGATGACCCCTGCTCATTTATATATCTGGGATGAGCCGCTGAACTACATCGATGTATTTTCAAGAATACAGATAGAAGATCTGTTGTTGTTTTATCAACCAACCATGCTTATCGTAGAACATGATATTCGTTTCCGCCAACGGATTGCAACGCGGATAGTAGAACTATAAGAGTTTTATATTTCTGGGGCGTGTCAGGAAGTCCTTGCGCTTTCTTTTAAAAAATTGTAAAATAAAATAGCCCGCAAGTCATAGCCAAAAATAGAAAGGACAGAAAAGATAGGATGACTTACTATTTAATTGACTACGAAAATACAGGAGAATATGGGCTGAATGGATTATCTGAACTTGACAGCAAGGATCAGGTAGTGATTTTTTACAGCGAAAATGCGGATAAAATGAGTTTTGATCTGCATCAGAGATTGCAGGAGTGCCATGCGGTTGTGGAATTTCGCAAGATCACAACGGGAAAGAAAAACGCCCTGGATTTTCAGCTGGCAGCATATCTGGGATATTTGATGGCCAAAGAGGAAAATAGCAGATTCTGTATTGTCAGCAAAGATCTGGGATATGAAGTGCTCCTGGAATTTTGGAAGGATAAGAATATCCGACTGATTGATACGATTTCCACAGAGACGAAGAAGAGCATAAAAGAACGGAGCGAGCTGGAGGAGAATCTGCGTCAGATGATACCTGGGGAAGTTGTGGAACTGATCCTTCCCTGTATTGGAAGTGGCAAAAGTAAGTTGCTGGTGAACAATCTGCTGGTGAAAAAGTATGGCAGTAAAAAAGCCGGGGAACTGTACAAGAAGATCAAGCCGTTTTTGAAGGAGAAAAAATGACCCAATTAAGCACATTATGTTATCTGGAACGGGATGGCAAATATCTGATGCTTCATCGAACCATGAAAAAGAATGATGTGAATAAGGATAAGTGGATCGGGGTAGGCGGACATTTTGAGGCAGATGAGAGTCCAGAAGAATGTCTGCTGCGGGAAGTTTGGGAGGAAACCGGCTACACCCTGACTGCTTACCGGTATCGTGGCATTGTGACTTTTGTGTCCGGAGATGGCGTTACCGAGTATATGTCGTTGTTCACTGCGGATGGTTTTACCGGGCAACAACAGCCTTGTGAGGAAGGGCAGTTGGAATGGGTGGATAAACAAGACGTTTGGAAGCTGAATATCTGGGAAGGAGATAAGATTTTTTTTCGTTTGCTGGAGGAAACAAAAGAGTTCTTCTCTCTGAAATTAGTCTATGATGGAACGGGCGTTTTGGTATCCGCAGCATTGAACGGTAAAAGTATGGAGCTGTTTGACGTGCTGACCAGAGAGGGTGTGCGTACTGGTATTGTACGAGAGCGGGGGGTGGCGCATCGGGACGGCAGTCCTCATGCCACTTCCCATGTTTGGGCGATACGTGAGAATGACCGAAGTGGTTATGATCTTCTGCTTCAGAAACGAAGCAAGGGAAAGGACTCGAATCCGGGTTGTTATGATATCTCTGCCGCCGGACATGTGGCCGCCGGAGATGATTATCCAGCGACTGCGTTGCGGGAGCTTTGGGAGGAGTTGGGAATTCGGACGGATCTGGCAAAACTACGTTTTGTCGGTATTCACCGGGGCGGATTCGAGCAAGTGTTTTATGAAAAGCCATTTCGGGATTATGAAATCAGCGCCGTTTATATCTATCAGGAACCCATTGATGAGAACGAGCTTTGCCTGCAACAGTCAGAGGTAGAAGCGGTTCGCTGGATGGATTATCGGGAGTGTGAGGAGATGGTAAAATGTGGCAGTCTGCCAAATTGTATCTATGAAGATGAGCTTTTACTTGTGGGCAGATTTTTGGGATTGGTGTAAAAATCATTGATTTCAGCACCAATGAACAGGATACAAATGCAGAAATATAACCACAACATCAACAGCACAACACCGGTCAGGCTTCCATACATGTAAGAAAAATTGCTGAAATTGGAAAAGTACAGAGAAAAACCATAGGAAAATAGCAGCCAGCAGATCGCTGCAAAGATGGCCCCAGGCAGTTGTTGCCAGGGGTCTTGTTTTTTGGCCGGAACAATCGTATAAAGTAATACAAAAGCAAATAAAAATAGCACAATAGCCAGCAGACTCCGAAAACTGATCACATGGCGGGTCAAGCTTTCGAGAAAGGGAAAAATCCGTATTAGAAGATCTTGAAGGGAGCTGCCAAATACCAATAATACCAGAGAAACCACACAGACAACCATAAAGAGAAAGGTATAACCGGTACAAATCAGACGGCGAAGCAGATAACCACGTCTTTCTGTGCTGCCATAGATTCGGTTTAAGCCTCTCTCAATTCCCATCATGCCACGGGCAGCCGACCACAAAGCCAACAAAGCAGTCAGGGAAAGCATGGTTCTGGGAGATTTCAGATATAAATCATCAATGATACCGAGAATCAGAGCATCCAACATATCGGGAAGGATGCGCACTAACAAATATTGCAAATCGGATTTATTGATGGATGGAATAAGCTGAATCAGGGTCAAAAGCAACATAAGAAAAGGGAAAAAAGCCAACATTAAGAAAAAGGATGCTTGAGCCGCATAAACGGTAATCTCATCCTTTCCATATTTTTGCCAGATTCGGATACATTTTAAGGTAAAGCTGATCATGGACATTCCCCATTGATTTTTTTATTTTAAACTATAGTACCATGGAGAGAGGAAAATGACAAGGAGGGATTTGAACGGTAGGCGGATGCTAAAAAAGTCTTGTGGATGAATTATTCTTATGATACAATTTTCAAAGATCCTTGTCTATTGAGGGGAAAAGTTCAAAAAGCAATTTGGGAACTATGGAGGGTGTTATGAAAAAACTGCTAAGGTATTTAAAGGGATATGAATTGGAAAGCGTGCTTGGCCCGCTGTTTAAGATGTTGGAAGCCAGTTTTGAGCTGTTTGTGCCTTTGGTAATGGCACAGATCATCGATGTCGGGATTAAAAATTACGATGTGTCTTACATTTTGAAAATGGGTGGGATTTTGGTGCTTCTGGGGATTATCGGACTCACTTGTTCGTTGACAGCCCAGTTTTTTTCAGCAAAAGCAGCAGTAGGGTTTAGCACGGCACTGCGCAATGATTTGTTTGCCCATATCGGACATTTGTCATATAGTGAACAAGATGTAATTGGAACGGCTACGTTGATTACTCGTATGACAAGTGATGTCAATCAGGTGCAGTCAGGGTTGAATCTGGCATTGCGTTTACTTTTGCGATCCCCTTTTATTGTATTCGGTGCCATGGTGATGGCATTTACTGTAAATAGAGAGGCAGCTATGGTGTTTGTGGTAGCGATTCCTGCGCTCAGTGTGGTAGTGTTTGGAATTATGGCGATTAGTATGCCTCTATATAAAAAGGTTCAGCGACAGTTAGATCAGGTGACACTGGCCACAAGGGAGAATCTGACCGGAGCACGGGTGATTCGGGCCTTTAATCGCCAGGAGGATGAGATTCATCGATTTGATGCGTCTAATGATCTTTTAGTACGTTTCCAGATCTTTGTAGGGAAGATCTCAGCATTGATGAATCCGATCACTTATGTAATTATCAACCTGGCTATTATTGCGGTGATATGGATATCTGGTAAGCAAGTGGATGCAGGAATCATCACCCAAGGTGAGACGGTGGCCTTGGTCAATTATATGTCGCAGATTTTGGTGGAGCTGATTAAGTTGGCGAATTTGATCGTATCGATTTCCAAGGCATTGGCCTGTGCGAACCGAATCAGTACGGTATTTGAGGAAAAAAGCAGTATTGTCGATCCGGCGGCAGGACAAGATAAGAAACAGACAGACCAGATATCAAAAGAGACGGATTCTGTTTCGGCAAAAGTTTGTTTTCGGCAGGTGAATTTTGCGTATAAAAAGGCAAAGGAAGATTCGCTGATTCAGATCGACTTTACTGTGAAGCAAGGACAAACGATAGGCGTCATTGGCGGTACGGGTTCCGGAAAGTCTTCGCTGGTGAATTTGATTCCCCGCTTTTATGACGTGCGAGAGGGAGCGGTGCTGGTGGATGGTAGGGATGTGCGGGAATATCCGCTGACAGAGCTTCGTCAAAAAATAGGAGTAGTGCCTCAAAAAGCCGTGCTTTTTAAGGGAACTTTGCGGGAAAATATGAAATGGGGGAAAAAAGAAGCCAGTGACGAGGAGATTTATCATGCTTTGGATCTGGCACAAGCTCGTGAGTTTGTGGATAGCAAGGAAAAAGGGTTGGATCTGCAGATTGACCAAAATGGTAAAAATCTTTCTGGAGGTCAGCGCCAACGTTTGACGATTGCCCGGGCTTTGGTGAAACAGCCAGAGATTCTGATTATGGATGACAGTGCTTCTGCTCTGGATTTTGCCACAGATGCGAAGTTGCGCCAGGCAATTCGGGAAGGCACAAAAGAGATGACGGTTTTTATTGTATCCCAGCGGGCGACAACAATTAAAAATGCGGATCAGATTCTGGTGTTAGATGACGGTCATGTGGTGGGATGTGGGACTCATCAAGAACTTTTAAAGAGTTGTGAAATTTACCGGGAGATCTGTCTGTCCCAGTTGTCCGAAGAGGAGGTGCTGTAAAATGAAATTATCATTAAAAAAGCATAGATCAACTTTGACAAGAATTTTGAATTATATCGGCGCCTATCGATGGATGGTGCTGGTGTCACTATTACTGGCAGCAGTGACAGTGGCTGCTACACTTTACGCGCCGATCCTGATAGGAGAAGGGGTAGATCTGATTCTGGGTCCAGGTCGGGTGGATTTTGTTGGACTGATTTCCATTTTAAAACAGCTCGTGGTAGTCATTTTGATCACAGCGATTGCTCAATGGTTGATGAATCATATCAATAACCGGATTACGTACCATGTAGTAAAAGATATTCGAACGAAAGCTTTTAACCACCTGGAAGTATTGCCTCTTAGTTACATCGATTCTCATCCTTATGGTGATGTAATCAGTCGGATTATTGCTGATATTGATCAGTTTTCCGAGGGACTTTTGATGGGATTTACCCAATTGTTTACGGGAGTATTGACGATTTTGGGCACTCTAGGATTTATGTTGGTAGTGAATCCTTTGATTACTGTGGTGGTGGTGCTGGTTACGCCGTTATCCTTGTTTGTGGCTAGCTATATTGCCAGAAAAACGTTTGCCATGTTTCAGTTGCAGTCTAAGACGCGGGGAGAGCTGACTTCCTTGGTGGACGAGATGATTGGAAACCAAAAAGTAGTGCAGGCTTTTGGTTATGAGGGAGAGGCACAGCAGCGCTTTGAGGAGATTAATGAGCGGTTGCGTTTTTGCAGTCTGCGGGCTATTTTCTTTTCTTCCATTACCAACCCAGCAACCCGGTTTGTCAATAGTATGGTATATGCCAGTGTAGGAGTGGCTGGAGCATATGCTGCTATCCGTGGGATTTTGAGTGTGGGTCAGCTTTCGATTTTTTTGAGTTATGCCAACCAATATACCAAGCCATTTAATGAGATATCGGGTGTGGTGACAGAATTGCAGAATGCACTGGCCTGTGCGACGCGTGTGTTTGAGCTGATAGATGAGTCACCGATACCGGCGGAAGATTCCGATGCCGTCGTTTTGGAAAACGCAGATGGCAGAGTAGAATTGCAAGATGTTTCTTTTTCCTACAATCCACAGATACCTTTGATTGAACATTTAAATTTGGACGTAAAGCCAGGACAAAGAGTGGCTATCGTGGGCCCGACGGGGTGTGGGAAGACAACTTTGATCAATTTGCTGATGCGTTTTTATGATGTAAATGGAGGCGCCATTCGAGTATCTGGTTGGGAAATCCGCCATTTGACCCGTAAGAGCCTGCGTGGGAATTATGGTATGGTTTTACAGGAGACTTGGTTGAAATCCGGTACGATTCGGGAAAATATTTCTTATGGAAAACCCGATGCCTCTCTGGAGGAAATTATTCAGGCGGCAAAAGCGGCACATGCTCACAGTTTTATTAAGCGGATGTCTCAAGGGTATGATACAGAGATTACCGAGGATGGAGGTAATTTATCCCAGGGACAAAAACAGCTTCTTTGCATTGCTCGTGTTATGCTTTGCTTGCCTCCGATGCTGATTTTGGATGAAGCCACCTCCTCTATCGATACTCGTACCGAGATTCGTATTCAAAAAGCTTTTGCTACTATGATGCAGGGACGGACTAGTTTTATTGTGGCTCACCGTTTGTCCACCATTCGGGAAGCCGATGTGATCCTGGTCATGAAAGATGGCCATATCATCGAGCAGGGGACACATGAGGGATTGCTGGGACAAAATGGATTCTATGCGGAGCTATATCGGAGTCAGTTTGCGCGGTAAAAGGGATTGCATTCAGAGGATGGAAACAATTTTTAGAATAGTTTTATAAACAAATTTGAATTCTTATGGTATACTGATAGATAAGAGAAATGTAGCATTATTTCCCGTCCTTTCGGAAAGGAGGATGCTGTTATGAAGATGCGCACGCGGCTGTTAATCGCGTTTCTCACATTCAGCATTTTGCCGATTGTCTTTGCCGGAATGCTGATTTCGATGAATAAATTATTTTTGCTTTACCGCTTTGAGCATTTTGAACCGGAAGTGAGAAGTATGGTGGGTCAGATGCTGATATCCGGCGTATTTATGTTGGTGTTTGTTTCTGCGGCGCTGACGATGTGGGTTTATCGATCTATCATACGTCCGATCAGTAAACTACAGGAGGCGGTCCGGAAGATTCGAGACGGCAATCTGGATTTTACGATGGATGTGGAAGAGGATGATGAGATTGGACAGCTTTGCCAGGATTTTGAGGAGATGCGGATTCGCTTGAAAGAGAACGCAGAGGAAAAGATTCAAGACGATATAGAGAGCAAAGAGCTGATCAGTAATATTTCTCATGATTTAAAGACGCCGATTACCGCTATCAAGGGATATGTAGAAGGGATTATGGATGGAGTGGCTTCTTCGCCGGAGAAACTGGATAAATATATTCGCACCATTTACAATAAGGCAAATGACATGGACCGGCTGATTGATGAGCTGACGTTTTATTCAAAGATTGATACAAACAAGATCCCTTATACTTTTTCCAAGATCAATGTAGATCAGTATTTTCGCGACTGTGCAGAAGAAGTGGGACTGGATATGGAATCCCGCAATATTGAGTTTGGATATTTTAATTACGTGAATGATGAAGTGATGGTGATTGCGGATGCCGAGCAGATGAAACGTGTGATCAATAATATTATTGGTAATTCGGTCAAGTATTTGGATAAAGAGCGTGGAATGATCAATATCCGTATCAAGGATGTGGGAGATTTTATTCAGGTGGAGATCGAGGATAATGGGCGGGGGATTGCAGCAAAGGATTTGCCATATATTTTCGATCGGTTTTACCGCACGGATTCCTCGCGCAATTCTTCTCAGGGTGGCAGCGGGATCGGACTTTCGATTGTCCGGAAGATCGTGGAAGACCATGGAGGGAGAATCTGGGCCACCAGCAAAGAGGGTATGGGTACAGAGATGCATTTTGTTTTAAGAAAATATCAGGAGGTTTTACAGCATGAGCAGGATACTGATCATTGAGGATGAAACCAGCATTGCGGAGCTGGAGCGGGACTATCTGGAGCTGAGTGATTTTGAGGTGGAGCTGGAGGAAGACGGCTTGAAAGGGCTGAAGCGTGCTCTGGAGGAAGAGTTTGACTTGATGATTTTGGACCTGATGCTTCCGGGGATGGATGGGTTTGAGATTTGCAGAAAGTTCCGGGAAGCGAAAAATACGCCGATTATCATTATTTCGGCGAAGAAGGAGGATATTGACAAGATTCGTGGTCTCGGTTTGGGGGCCGATGATTATATGACGAAGCCGTTTAGTCCCAGTGAGATGGTGGCACGGGTGAAGGCTCATCTGGCTCGCTATGAGCGTCTGATTGGCAGCGGCAGTATGGAAAATGAAGTGATTGAGATCCGTGGATTGAAGATTGATAAGACGGCTCGTCGGGTGTGGGTGAATGGGGAAGAAAAGAATTTTACGACGAAGGAGTTTGATTTGCTGACCTTTCTGGCACAGAATCCCAATCATGTATATACCAAGGAGGAGCTGTTTTCTAAGATTTGGGATATGGAATCTATCGGAGATATTGCTACGGTGACGGTTCATATCAAGAAGATTCGGGAGAAAATAGAGTTTAATACGGCGAAACCACAGTATATAGAGACGATATGGGGAGTGGGATACCGGTTTAAGGTGTGAAATCATATTTTCTATTACCAAGAATAATATTAACAAATATTTGAGGAAGACGTTGCAAAATGAAGTCCTTCGCTTTTTCTATCTCTTGTGTCTGGTTGTTTATGAACACAGGATAGGGGAATGGCGGGGGATTTATTTGTGGTTAATGGTATTTAGATATGTAGTGATAAAGGGTACGCCCAGGAAGAGGGGAGAGAAACCGTGAGAAATGGTCTGCTCCTTTTTTCGGTTTCGAGATTAAGAATTCCTAAAATCCCTGATTTTTGCGAAAAACGAAACGAAAATATACAAACTCGCTCCGCTCAAACAGTGTATATTTTCGTTTCAACGCCAAAATCAGGGATTTAAGGATTTCTAAATCTCTGCAAAAGTCAAAATTCACAGACCATTTCTCACGGTTTCTTTCCCCTCTTCCTGGGCTGCTTTTCTCGTTTCTTTCTCTGAATGTCATTACAAAAGATTTCCATATGAAATGCTAAATTTGTAAGGATACATTCTATTGTGCTTTCTGTGGTGGGAAACTGAGGGACACGAAGATAGGGTGTATAAAATGGTTTTTTACTGGGGCAAGAAAGTCATAGGAAGTTTTATTGGATAAATATTCGGAAAACAGGATTTTCCCTTTTTATGGAATGTCTCTAAATTTTTGATATTGTTGTATCATTGTTTCATATTCCTCTTTTTCAAATTTCCATTCTGGAAACCATATCCAGTTGATATTTTGATCTTTTTGCATATACGGTTTCAAATAATTTCGCAATCTCCGAATACTTTCCTCGTGGAAATTTTTATTTACCCAATTCCAATATTCTGGACTGCCATATGGTTCTATGGCAATATTGTCTCCATATCTTTGCCAATCTTCTTCAGAATATGCTTCTAAAAAAAGAATACCGCTTTGCGTATACTCCCGGCGGTTCATATTTGAGTGATTTAGCAAACCAATCTTATCCCAATAGACAATATTCTCAATTTTACGGATGTGAGCTACAATAACAATACAAGAAAGATCACAATCATCCTCACAGACTAAAATGGGAACATTTAATTCCTCTTTACTATTCACTAACTCCCATATAAAATCGTTTTCCCACTGCGAAACCAGTTTTCCGCTCCACGCAGGAAGTAATCCAAGCGCAGAAAAAGAAAGCGACGTATGCTGATGCAGATAGGATACAATGGGAATACCATCAATTATCCAGTAATCTTCAAAATAATCATATTGTGTCTTTACAGGCTTTACATCAATGTGGTTCATATATTTGCACCTCAAATCAAGGCTTGTTCAACGAGTATAGCATATTCAAATTCAAATGTCTATTCTAGCCTTTGGGACATAATCGAGCCCTAAAATAAAAACTCTGCTTGAAGATAATTTCAATTGGAAGAAAGTAGTGATAAAATTGAGCCATGGGAAGATGATGTCCGTGGCTCATAAATATATTAGAACATAGAACTTATTGTGGCTTTCAACCATGCGATTTTAGGAGGGAAAAGTATGAATAACAGATATGAATGTTAATGATCCCTATGATTGTCAAATGGATTTTGACGAAAAAGAAGTATTTTTGACGATGTTTCCAGGTGTCCCAGATAAAGTTTTTGATGATAATGGGTTCAACACAACTGAGGTGATGAAAAATTTTGTTGAATGGGTAAAGTTAGAGCAAGAACAAAAGAAGAATAGCCAATCCTATGGAGTAAGAACAGTTAAAATGGTTTGTTTGGCATAATCATACTCTATTTAAACCAGAAAAATACAGAAGTGAAGAGGAGTGGAGAATCATTATTCCTGAAAATCGGTTTATAGAATATTTCGATGAAGAAAATTTATATACAAAAGACCTTAGCCCATTAATTCATAGTTCTATTTAGGAAGTGAATTGCCGCGTCACATGGGAAATCATTAGCACAGGTAATTTTACGTTGGAATTTACAAAAGAGTGTGGTTGTTATATCGGGTTCAAGCAATCCCGACCATATCAAAAAAATACAGAACTATTTGATTTTGATCTGGGAGCAGAAGACATGGATTTAATCAATGCCCTTGACCGAAACGAAAAGGATGATTGGTACTAATAAAGCGATTTTTGTATGTTGTCCTCTTTGCGGCAGTAAAACAAGAATTAAGATACATATCTTTCTCTCTCCTCTTCCTGGGCGTACCTTCTACCACTATATCTAAATACCATTAATTTTGTACCCTTCTCTTTTTAATAATATTGTAAGTTTTTTTCTCTTGCCATTGCTGGCAGTTTGTGGTATAAGTGTATTAACAATCTTAGCACACTTAAAAACTAAGGCTGACAAAAAAGACAGGGAAGGTATGGAAACTGTTGGGAGAAAGGAGAATATGGATGATTCTGCTGGATTTAAAGGACAGTCGGCCGATCTATGAACAGATAGTGGAACGGCTTCAGGAACTGATGATGTTGGGAATCCTGGAAGAAGACAGTCAGATGCCCTCTGTAAGGAATCTGGCCATGGAACTGTCTATCAACCCGAACACGATTCAGCGTGCATATGGGGAACTGGAGAGAAAAGGATATACTTATTCGGTGAAAGGGCGCGGTAGTTTTGTGGGTAGTATCCGCAAGTTGCGAGAAGCGAAGAAAACAGAGCTGGAAGGAAAACTGGGGGGGCTGGTGAGAGAAGCCAAAACCATCGGTATTTTGCGGGACGAATTTGTGATAATGGCTGGTCAGGTCTATGACGGTGAACCAGCAAAACAGGCAGGGGAGGGATGATAGTATGATAGAGGCAATAAATCTGACAAAACGATTTGAAGATATTGTGGCGGTGGATCATATCAATGCACAGATTCGTGATGGCAGTGTGTTTGGTCTGATTGGAACGAATGGGGCAGGAAAGAGCACATTTTTGCGGATGGCAGCCGGGGTACTAAAGCCGGATGACGGGACGATCACCATCGATGGCATAGAGGTGTTTGAGAATGAAGAGGCAAAACAGAGATTCTTTTACATTTCTGATGATCAATATTTTTTCAGCAATTCCACGCCAAGGGATTTGATGGCTTATTACCAGATTGTTTATCCTTCTTTTGATAAGGAGCGGTTTCACGGCTTGATGAGAAGCTTTGATTTGGATGAGAATCGTAAGATTAACACTTTTTCTAAAGGCATGAAAAAGCAGGTATCTGTCATCTGTGGAATCTGTGCAGGGACGGATTATTTGTTTTGTGATGAGACATTTGATGGATTGGATCCCGTGATGCGTCAGGCAGTAAAAAGTATTTTTGCTAATGATATGCAAGAGCGTCATCTGACACCGATCATAGCCTCGCACAATTTGCGAGAGCTGGAGGATATCTGTGATCATGTAGGACTTTTGCACAAAGGTGGGATTCTGCTGAGTCGGGAGTTGGATGAAATGAAAATGAACATCCATAAAGTTCAGTGCGTGTTAGCCGAGGGAATGGAGCCGGAGTCGCTGACGGGTATGGAGATTATCAAGACGGATCGTCGGGGAAAGCTTTTGACGTTGACAGTACGGGGAGATTTAAACAAAGTAGAGCATGTGATGCAGACGGCGAACCCAGTATTTTATGAGACGATTCCGCTGTCCTTAGAAGAAATCTTTATCAGTGAAACGGAGGTTGTGGGCTATGACATCAAAAAACTTATTTTTTAAGCTGATGAGAGAAGATTTAAAGCGGCGAATGTGGGCAGGAGCATTGCTTAGCCTGGGTTTCTTCTTTTTTTATCCGGTGGTGGCAGCATTCACGGCTGGAGAGATTCGGGATTATGCAGATTATGCCAAAGGATTGGCGGATTATGAGAATGGACTTACCCGGTGGCTGTCTTTTAACTGTGGAATGACGGTGTTTTTGATGATGGTAGCGGCTCTGATCTGTGGGCTAAGCAGTTTTTCTTACTTGAATTCTAAGAGCAAAGTGGATTTTTATCATGGGATTCCCGTGAGAAGAGAGAAGCTGTTTGCCATTAATTTTTTGGATGGAATTCTGCTTTTGGTGATTCCGTATGGAATCTGTCAGGTGCTGGCCGTGATGGTAGGGATTTCCAACGGAGCCAGCGGAAGCAGGCTTTGGCCAGTGGCTTTGGCAGCTTTTGGACTTCATATTACTTATTTTATTTTGATGTATGTCACCGTGGTGGTAGCGGCTATGATGACAGGACATCTGGTGATCGGTTTTTTGGGAAGCATGGTATTTGCTTTTTATATACCGATGGCGGTGATGCTGATGATAGCATATTTTTCCAGTTTTTTTTGGACCTATGCTTCTTATTTGCCGGGATTGTTGTCAGAAAATATCTTGAAGAACGGGATGCGGTTATCGCCAGTTGCAGAATATATTTATCAGCAGATGAGAAATGGGGATTCCTATCAGACGCCGGCACCGATGACCGTACCTGTATTGATTGCCTGGGGAGTATCGCTGCTTTTAGCGGTTTTGGCGTGTTTTTTGTATCGGAAACGTCCGTCGGAAGCGGCTGGGAGAGCGATGGCATTTCCGGTTTCTCGTCCGGTTATCCGGATTTTGCTGACAATTTTGTCTGCTTTGGGTCTGGGCCTGTTTCTTTATACTGTGCATAGCTCGATGGGATGGGCTGTGTTTGGGATTGTGTTTGGCGGAGGAATCTGTCATTGTGTGGTGGAGATTATCTATCATTTTGATTTTCGGAAGTTGTTTTCTCATAAGCTACAGCTGGCAGGCTGCCTGGTGGTGTCAATGGGGATTATGCTGGTATTCAAATATGATCTGTTGGGGTATGATCGCTATTTGCCAAAGGCCGGGCAGGTGCGTGAGGCGTCGATTCGTATGAGCGGTGTGACGAACTGGGTGTCCTATGGCCAAACAGAGAAAGCTCCAGATGGCCGCTATATATGGAAACATGCTTCGGATAGTGAATATGTGCTTCAGAATATGAAATATCATGATGTTGAAAATCTGCTGGATATCGCATCTGCCGGGGTTGAGCAGGTAGAGGAGAATAAGCGGAGAAAAGCGAATGGGTATGAAGGGGAATATTATAGCCGTCAGCCTGCGGAAGAAGGGTTCTGGAGTCGGGTGGAGATTTGCTATACATTGAACAGCGGAAGAAGGGTCAGCCGTATCTATTCTATATCGATTAACGAGAAGGCGCGTTCGGCGTTTGAAAAGCTTTATGTGAATGAAGAGTTTCAGCGGGGAGTGTTTCCGCTTTTGGCTATGACGGGGGAGCAGGTGGACACGATCCGGTTCCGAGGAAAGTATTCCAGGGATAATGAGAATGAGGTTTGTCTGGAGAGTATGTCTGCCGAAGAGAAGGCGCAGATGCTGGAAATATATCAGAAGGAGTTTGCAGCGATGACGGTTGCCGGGATGGAAAAGGAAGCACCCGTGGGGCTGATTCGCTTTAGCAAGGAGCTCGATGAGGAGGCTATGCGCTGGTGGAAGCAGCAGGAGGTGAATGATCCTCAGGAGTACCGATATTCGAGATGGAGGGATTTTGTGAATGAGGATTTTTATCCGCTATATCCGTCTTTTACAGAGACGATCCAGCTGCTGCAAAAGCAGGGGGTAAAGGTGGGCGGATATCTGGATGATTTGGATGTGCAGATAATACAGGTAAGGGCGCCATTATCGGAGGAGGATCCCTATGAGAAAAAATATGAAATCAATGAAAACTATTATGAGATTGAGGAATCAGAGAGAATTGAAGAGCTGAGAAAGGTTTTGATTTATGATGGACTATGTTATTATGATCCTTTTTTCCAGTCAGAGAATATGGCGGTTAGTTTGCTGATTTGGGATCCGGAACTGAAAGTGAACAGGGATTATGATTATGAGGACTTTGAGAACGAAAAATGGAATAACAGCGTGGAAGTAAGATTTCCCAAAGGAGAAGTGCCAGAGTTTTTGTGGGAGGCATTGCGATAAGGCAGAGCGTGGGAGAAAAAGGTTACTGTTCACAGGTATCCTGTGAACGTAACAGCATATGCCCATTTGAAATCGCCTGCGGCGATGGGGCATATGCTTTGGCTCCATAGTTATACTGGCTCATGACTAATCAGCGGAGTGATTAGTCATGGTGTGAACCAATGTCATTTAGATAAGGAAACGAGAAGCATAAGCAAGGAAATGAGGCGAGAACCAACGCCAAACCGTCTGCTCCTTTTTCCGGTTTCGAGATTAAGAATTCC
>JAAWNY010000059.1 GCA_022799175.1 Lachnospiraceae bacterium
GACTTTGCAGAGATTTAGAAGTCCTTAAATCCCTGAATTGAGCGTTGAAACGAAAATATACACTGTCTGAGCGGAGCGAGTTTGTATATTTTCGTTTCGCTTTTAGCAAAAGTCAGGGATTTTAGGAATTCTTAATCTCGAAACCGGAAAAAGAAACAGACGATTTCCCGTTACTTTTCTCTCCGCTTTCTTGGCGTACCTTTTGCCACCACTTATCTGAATGACATGATGTTAGTAATAATGTAGCTCCTTTTTGTTATTTCTTTCTCTTTGTCCCATCCCGTCAAACATAATCTCTACTTCTATCTGCATATACATACCCTATAATACCAACAATACCATCCAAAGGAGGACATCCAATGAACAGCCATCGTCCCCATAAATATGCACGGATAGCCACCACCCTGTTGATTTTGTCAGAACTGATTTTTTTCTCCTTTTTGGCCATTCATCTCCTATCTGCCTCTTCTGCCACCACAGAAAAAGTCTCCGGTCAATCCATCGCTGCCCAATCTAACAATGCCAGTGATTCAACTTCACAAAACTTTATTCATTGGGTTGATTTTGATGTGACTGCTGACGCCATGCGTCAAGCTTTGCGGCTAGATGTAGATAGTTACAATCAGACGCCTCATCTAAACTGGCTGGAACTGCTGGCTTTTCTGGGTGCCCGTTATGGTGGCGATTTTTCCCGATATAAAGCATCTGATATGGATGCCCTAGCCCAAAAATTACAAGATGGTTCCTCTATAGAAGAACTTACCAAAGACATGAAATATTATTCTTATTATTTGGAAGCCTATCATGCTGTTTTAGGTGGCATGGTTGGCGTCTATGACATCCAAATCCCGGACGAAGTCACTGGAGAACCGGTTTGGGTCACTAAATATGGGCTAAAAGCATTTTCTCCCATTGCCAAAAATTATCCATACAATGATTTTGATGACTTTGGTGTCTCTCGCAGTTATGGCTTTAAACGTCAACATCTCGGGCATGATTTGATGGGGCAAGTAGGAACTCCTGTAATCGCAGTAGAATCGGGCTATGTAGAAGCAATTGGCTGGAACCAATACGGAGGCTGGCGGCTAGGTATACGCAGCTTTGATAAAAAACGTTACTATTACTATGCTCATTTGCGAAAAAACTACCCTTATCACAAGACATTGAAGGAGGGAAGCTACGTCCAAGCTGGAGATGTTATCGGCTATCTCGGCCGAACCGGTTACAGTTCTACGGAAAACACCAATAATATTAATGAACCACATCTTCATTTTGGTATGCAACTGATCTTTGACGAATCACAAAAAGAAGGGAACAACGAAATCTGGATTAGCTGTTATGAGCTGACCAAATTTCTTACTATGAACCGTTCCGAAACAGTCAAGAATCCAGAAACCAAGGAATATTATCGAATATATCAAATAAAAGACCCCGCCGTTCCCGGCGAGGCCCCAAGCCAAATCTATTCGTTCTTAAGGTGACCTTCATTATCAAGAATATATCCATCCGGGGTGGTGGTGTTCTTCAACATCTCCCCGGTCTCATCATGACAATAATAGCGTTCTCCGTTCCACTCAACCCAACCGGTTCTCATATACCCATTCTCATCAAACAAATACCATTTCTTATCGATCTCTTCCCAGTTGTTCCTGGTATAGCTTCCATCTTCGTGCTCGTACCACCAGCCATTTCCCTCATTCTTCCATTCGCCCTCTACTGGCAGTCCTGCAGCTGTTCCATTGCGGATAGCTGTCGCCATTTCATTAGAAATAGTAATGCTCTCGGACTCCATCCACTTTCCCTTGCTTTCCTTATTCTGCTTGTTGACCGCTCGAACTTTTACCTGATAAGTTGCTGGCTTTCCCATCTGATCCGTGTAATCATAGAATAATTGTTCTGTACTTTGATAATTCGCACCTACACCTGTTCCGTTACGGTACAAACGCAATTCATAACTACCAGCTCCACGCACTTCACCCCATTTGGCAAAACCTCCTTCGGTCAATATCACTTCGCTCTCCTGACCCACCATCTCTGCCATCGAAGGCAACTTCACTCGCAAAGCTAAAGTCTCTGAAGAATCCTGCTTACTAGCTTTAACATACGTTGCACCGCTCAGTTTTACTGAACTTGCTTTTGTCAACGCAAAATAATATCCTTCATCTGCTCTTAGATAGATCGTAATCTCCGGAACATCATCCTCCACCCACTCAAAACCAAAATTCTCAATATCATAATAATCATAAGTGTAATTTTTACCGCGGGTTTCTACTTCGATCTCTTCTTCCCCATATTTTGCCCCTAGTTCAATGCGGGCAGTAATATCCACCGTAACAGAATTGATCTTCTTTCTAGTTGCGGCATAAGATGAAATCGCTGTCATTCCCATCGCCAGCGACAAGGCCAACATCACACCACATATTTTTTTCCAGCTATGCACGTATTTACCTCCCATTCTAATATTCTTTTTTCTCACTCTATTACAAAAAAATAAGTCTGTCAAGCAAATTTCACAATTTGTAATTATTAAACAAAAATTGTAAGTATTATCGATATCTAAATCTTATTACAAAAAAATGCCTGAAACTCATCAATACTTTTTTAATGAATTTCAGGCATCCTTCTACACTATAACGACTATTTTGCGTAATCCGTAGCACGAGACTCACGAATCACATTGACTTTGATCTGTCCAGGATAATCCAGCTCATTTTCAATACGCTTAGATATCTCACGTGCCATCAAAATCATATCATCATCGTTCACCTGTTCCGGAATGACCATAATACGAACTTCCCGGCCAGCCTGAATCGCATAAGATTTGTCCACTCCTTTGAAGGAATTCGTAATCTCTTCCAATTGCTTTAGTCGATTTGTATATGTTTCTAGAGTTTCTCTTCTTGCGCCTGGACGTGCTGCCGATATCGTATCGGCCGCCTGAACGATACAAGCAATCAAACTCTGAGGTTCCGCATCTCCATGATGAGATTCCACGGAGTTGATTACAATTGCTGATTCTTTGTACTTTTTACACAGATCAGCGCCCAACTGCACATGGGAACCCTCTACCTCATGGTCAATGGATTTACCAATATCATGTAACAGGCCAGCACGTTTGGCCATACGGACATCGACTCCCACTTCTGCCGCCAAAAGACCTGCCAATTGAGCGACTTCCATCGAATGCTTCAAAGCATTTTGTCCGTAACTGGTTCTAAATTTCATTTTACCCAGCAACTTCACCAATTCTGGATGAATTCCGTGAATTCCTACTTCGAGAGTAGCGGTTTCCCCATCTTCCCGCATGTTGGCTTCCACTTCCTTCTGTGCCTTCTCAACCATTTCTTCGATCCTTGCCGGATGAATTCTTCCATCGACAATCAAACGCTCCAAGGCAATCCTAGCAACCTCTCTTCGAATCGGATCAAATCCTGATAACACTACTGCCTCAGGAGTATCATCAATGATCAGTTCCACCCCTGTCATCGTCTCTAAAGTACGAATATTCCTACCTTCCCGACCAATAATACGCCCTTTCATCTCGTCACTGGGAAGCTGGACTACAGAGACTGTCGTCTCAGCTACATGATCTGCCGCACACCGCTGAATCGCAGTCACCACATAATCCTTCGCTTTTTTATCCGCTTCCTCCCGCGCTTTGCTTTCTAATTCCTTTACTAATCGGGCTGTATCGTGCTTAACTTCTTCTTCCACGGACTTTAAAAGATATTCTTTCGCCTGATCCGTAGTTAATCCAGAAATCCGTTCCAATTCCTGCAAAGCCTTCTCATACAAAGTCTCTACCTCTGTATTTCGCTTGTTGAGGGCTTCCTCGCGGGCTGCAATACCGGCTTCCCGTTTTTCCATGTTCTCTGCTTTTTTGTCTAAATTCTCTTCCTTACTCAGTACGCGTCTCTCGTAACGCTGAAGCTCTGCGCGTCTTTCCTTTGTCTCCTTATCCAGCTCATTTTTCGTCTTAATCGACTCTTCTTTCGCCTCTAGGAGAGCTTCTCGCTTCTTTGTCTCTGCCGTCTTTAGCGCTTCATCTATTATTTCTCTGGCTTTTTCCTCTGCGGTCCCTACCTTGCTCTCATACGTTTTAATCCGGTGGTTAATCGCAAGTTTCCAGATAATAAATGCCACAACTACCAGCACAATAATAAAAACGATCAACATTATGCCGGTTGACATCGCTGTTTTTGACACAGGAGCACCTCCTTATTTAGTTTTCATTGTACATGAATACAATATCTCAATTTTAAACTGTTTTGTGCACTATGTCAAGTATAATCAAGGGGTTTCAAAGGGTTTGCCCCTGTGACAAAGGGATGCCGTCTGTGGAAATCTCAATCTCCGTCCATCACTCGGCGAATTGTGTCAAAGGAATATCCTCGCCTTCCTAATCCGGCCATCAGCTTTCGGTATTTGTCCGGATCCAGATGCTCTCCTGGCATATAACCCTTTTTCTGAATCCAAACAGCGATTTGCATACTTTCATCTACGGTAATCTCATCCAATGCTGCATCAATCCGCTCTCGAGATACTCCTTTTTGTTCTAGTTCTCTGCGAAGCCGGCGGATACTCTTGCGATCGGCATATGTATGGATATATTTTTGCGAATACCGGTCATCATCAATATAATGATATTCTTTCAAAAAAACAATCGTTTTTTCAATCTCTTCTGGAGTATATTCTCTCTCTTTCAGCTTTCTGCGCATCTCTTGTTCCGTTCGGTCACAGTATTCTAACAAGGTAAGAGCACAATCCCGAACGGTCTTTAAGTTTCTTTTCCGATCATTCATTATCAGACTCTTCCTTAGCCGATGTCGAATCTGCCGGCGTTGCTGCGGCCTCCGCTGATACTACGACATCTCCCTGAAGTCCATAGCGTTCCCTTACCTTACACTCTGCTTCGGCACAGATAGCTGGGTTCTCACGCAGATAATTTTTCGCATTCTCACGTCCCTGGCCGATCTTTGATCCCTTATAAGCATACCAGGCACCACTTTTTTCAATAATATTTTCCTTTACTGCCAAATCCAGAATATCTCCTTCCCGAGAAATACCCTGACCAAACATAATGTCAAACTCTGCCTCTTTAAACGGCGGAGCAATCTTATTCTTCACAACTTTCACGCAAACATGGTTGCCGATCACTTCTCCCCCTTGTTTGAGAGCTTCTTTCCGACGCACGTCCAAACGTACAGAAGCATAAAACTTCAGAGCCCGACCTCCGGTAGTGGTTTCCGGACTGCCAAACATCACACCAACTTTTTCCCGAAGCTGATTGATAAAAATCACGCAACAATTACTCTTGCTGATCACCCCCGTCAGCTTCCGCAATGCCTGTGACATCAATCGCGCCTGCAAACCCACATGAGAATCTCCCATCTCTCCATCAATCTCTGCCTTGGGTACCAAAGCAGCCACGGAATCTACAATCACGATATCAACGGCGCCAGAACGAACCATAGTCTCTGTAATCTCCAATGCCTGCTCTCCATTATCGGGCTGAGAAATATACAGATTATCTATATCTACACCAATATTCTTTGCATATACGGGATCCAGGGCATGCTCCGCATCAATAAAGCCGGCAATTCCTCCCCGCTTTTGTACCTCCGAAACCATATGGAGGGCAACCGTCGTCTTACCGCTAGACTCCGGTCCATAGATCTCAATCACTCTCCCCTTCGGTACTCCGCCCAGTCCCAACGCAATATCCAGGCTGAGAGACCCTGTAGGAACTGTCTCTACATTCATATTCTTGCGAGAGTCCCCAAGCTTCATAATCGAGCCCTTCCCATAAGACTTCTCTATCTGTGTAATGGCGGCATCTAATGCTTTTAACTTATCATCCTTATTCATATCAACCTCCGTGCGAACAAATGTTCTTTTTCTGATTTCATCATAGTACATTCTTTGTCAAAAGTCAACTCCTTTTTATCGCTTCATTATTATCTTCTTGATATTCTGAATGGTATCCCTGTCAACAATACAATATTTTTTGTAATCATTTCTGAAATTTTGGCGATATGCCAGATAAAAGACAGAACTGCCTTTGAATCAATCTTTTCGCAACAAGCTTATTCGAAAATCTCCTGTCGGTGAAAAATTCCTAAAATAATAATACTCTGATCAACCATATCAAATACAACCATATAATTCATCTCGGGCACAATTGCTTCCCGATAACCTTTGTCTGACAGATACCCATCACCACTCACCGGAAATGGTAATAGGCTTTGTTCCAGGCAGTGATATATCTTCTGAACCCCGTCTAAAAGGAGAAGGGCGGCCGGCTCATTCTTGAGCTCAAACAAGATATGACATACCAGACTGTCAAGCAATTCTTCCGCCTGCTCTGTTATCATCAGTTTATAACCCATACTTTGTCCTCATCTCTGCCAGGGACTTCCTGGCATCTTTCATCTTTCCTTCCTCAACCTGCCTCTCAGATAACTCCAAATTCTGATACATCGCGAGCTGATTCATCATACTTTCATAAATCTCCATACTCATAATCACCATATCTCCATATCCATTCTTTGTAATAAAGACTGGACCTTTCGTATTGTGACATAATTCAGATATCTCTGAAGTGTTTTTTAACTCTTTGATAGGAATAATCTGTGGCATCTTATCACCTCCCTTTTTATTTCCATAATAATATCATAATAATACCATAATTATGACACTACTGCAACATGCTTTTTACTTTTTTCGATTTTGTTTATCCAATTGCTTCTTGGAAAATCATATCTGCTAATTAGTTTCCCTCAGAGAAGAAGGGGATACACACCGCAGCCACCAACAGACGGCTCTTTGGACGTGTATCCCTTTCTTCTCTGAGGGTAGGTTTGACAGTTTCAGAGGTACGTTCTCTTCACGACGTATCCTCGGAAATAACGAAATAAAGCTTTAATCCTTAAAGAATTTTTCCATCACTTCCGCAGCCGGCATCTCATTACCAGTAAACAGCTTAAATCCTTCGGCTCCCTGCCATAACAGCATACCAACTCCAGGAATCACTTTACAGCCGGCTTCTTTTGCCTCTTTAATCATGCGTGTCTCCCGGGGATTATATACAACATCCGTCACTACCAGATCCTTTCGGAACGCACTTTTATCTTCAATCAGGCTTTCATCTTCCATAGGCTTCATTCCCACACGAGTTCCATTCGTAAAAATATCACTGTCAGCAATTTCCTGATAAAATTTCTCTTTGTCAGCCAGATCATATAAGTTTACAGTGCATCCCGGCACATGAGTACGAATTTTCTCCACAGTAGCTTCTGCATTGACAAAAAAAGAATCTTTAATTGCAAAAATGGCAAGTTCCCGGATTCCCTCCAGCGCTGCTGTAATCTCTATTGCCGTGGCAGCACCACCAGATCCTACAATCGTCATCTTCTTTCCCGTGATCTCCACGCCGTTCTCTCGACAGTTGCGCACCCAGCCCTGGCCGTCCGTGATATATCCCACCATTTTACCATTTTCATTCACTACCGTATTGACCGCTCCGATCAGCTCTGCTGCTCTTGAAAGCTTATCGCAGCAAGCCGCTGCCGCCGTTTTACAAGGCATAGTCACATTGAATCCCTGCACATTCAACAACCGTAATGCATCAAAAGCTTCTTTTGTCTGCTCCTCTTTAATGTCAAATGCTAAATAAGCGCCGTCCACTCCGGTTCTCTCACAACTATAATTTTGCATTGCTGGGGATCCTGAATGCCCCACCGGACTTCCAATCAAAGCCAATAATCTTGTATGTCCATTAATCGCCATTATTATATCCTCCTTTTATCCAATAAAATTATCATATCATGCTCCCAAAAGCCTCGCAACCTTTTTCATGGCAGATTCATTTCATTCGCAACCATATAATCGGCAAAAGCTTCTACTGCCGAGGTGATAAAATTTTTCTTACTATACACCATATAAACTAATCTGGCATCCTTTGGCACATCTAAAAGTTCCAATTCCACCAGATTATCAAATTGTTTCTGATATGGCGTCCTTGCCACCAATCCTACCATAGGTTTTCGGGATACCAGACCGCATATGGTGATCTCACTGTCGTAGAGATAAGAAGCTTCAATCAAGTTTGGTTTCAATTGCTTTTTCACCACCTGACCAATCGGAATATCCAAGCGGTAAGTTGTGATCAAATACGGCTTTAATTCCTTCAGATATACTCCTTTTTGTCTTGCCAAGGGATGTTCTTTATTCACCACAATAATCAATTCCTGCGTTGTGATTGGTACAAATACCAGATCTGGTTCATTTTCCACCATAGAACAAAAACCCAAATCATATTGCCCCGTTTTTACCCGAGGAATAATATCCAATGTCACGCCCTGATAAACTGAAAATTTTGTCATTGGATTATGAAATGTTGAGTAGTTGTTGATCGCCGCTGCCAGATAGTCTCCCAGCAACGTTGGAATACAGCCAACATCCACGGTTCCGCCAATCTGTCCAGAATGTCTTTTAACAAGCGCAATCCCATGCTCCAGTTCCCTTAAAGCAGCCGTTACATGTTCATAAAATTCACTTCCATACTTGGTCAGACGAGTCGTTCGTCCTTCTTTTTGAAACAAGGTCACTCCAAGCTCTTTTTCCAAGGATGACATCGAATCGCTGAGACTGGGTTGACTGATATACAATTCCTTTGCAGCTTTGGTGTAATGTTGCAGTTCCGCCAGCTTTTTAAAATAATAAAGCTGTGATAAGTTCATGTTTTTCCTCCACATGTATTCCACTACTACGTCAAACAGGCTTTCGGACAATCCAAAAGCCTGTACGGCACAAATAATCAAGCAATGTTAGAATATAATTCCCATCGTCGCCATCATAGAGATGATAAAGCCAGCGATAATACATGGAATCGTAGATCCGAGCACCACATGCTTATAGCTCTCTGCCAGCGTACATTCACAAACAGAAGTTTCCATAACCACTGGGGAAGCATTTGGCAACTTATTCAAAGTGATACCTGCTTCTACCACGATTCTGTGCAGAGCGTTTACATTCGCTCCCATATCCAAAAATGCTTTACCAAAGCTCTCCAAGAACAACGTCTCAGCAGAAATTGCAGAACCAGTTAATGCACCACAAATCATAGTTCCCAACCAGGTCTTTAAATAGATTGGCAGACTGATGCCCAATACAAACTGCTGTACAGCCGCAAATGCCGGAGCCTGTGTCAATACCCGTGAAAGACCGATAACTGCCGCCACGGTAAGCATGGTGCCCAAGCCAGAATTGGCGCCACTTTTTACAGAAGTCTTCAAATTCTTGATCTTTTTAAACTGAGTAACAATAATCACCATTACACCGACTAGCAAAGCGGCGGTCAAGCTGGTGGAAGTTCCCATACTGGTAGTTGCCACAACCACTGCCAACACCAAAATAAAGGGAAGCAGAGAAATCAAAAGTCCCGGAAGTTCCTCATCCTTCATGATTTTATTTTCGGATTTATACATATCCAGAAGCTCTTTTTCTGAATGTTTTGTCATACTCTTCTTCTGAGCATAATTAAAGTACAGTACATACCAAGTACAAGTAATTACCGAGAATACAACTGCCAGCCCTGGAGCAACTCCCAGAGAAGTTCCAAAGAAATTACTTGGAAGCACATTACAAATATCCATGGAAAATGCAAAACCGTTAGCATTCGCTCCGCCGCAGATCATCAAGAATGGCAGAAGCCGGCGATCCATTTTATTTTCCCGAAGCAAGTTGTCAGCAATAGGATACAACACAAATACCATGATGTAACCATTAATTCCCAGCATTGTAATGAAGAATGTACAAATCATCATAATCAAACCGACTCTCTTTGCCCCCAGAGCATTGGAAAGAGATTTGGCAATCTTTGTCGCCAGTCCTGTCTGATTTACCAGTTCTCCAAAGATACCTCCCAATGCTAAAATTAAAAACCACTGGGTACAAAAGCTTCCTGCTCCTTCAGAAAAGGTGGTCAGAAGTCCTTCCCAGAAATTCAATCCACTGGTAACCAGAATAATGGCAGCTGTAATCACGGATGCCGTGATCATATCCACACCCTTTATAATCATAAAAATCAGCAGGGCCACGGCAATAATCAAACCAATTCCCGATAACATATCATATCCTCCTTGTATAATAATTATATTTCCTATTCAAGCTTTGCCTCTTTGATTCTGCCTACTTTTCCTTTTTCAGATGTGCATAATCGGCATCTGGCCATTTGATAACGACGTTCAGGATTGTCGGAATAATCAACGTAAACAAGGTAATGATCGAAGCAAAAGTCAGACCCTTAGACACTAGCGCTGTAAGTCCCATCTGTGATACTGCCCATGTCAGGATAACATAAAGCAATGTCAGAACGGCTCCTCGCTTGTTGCGTTTTTCAGCCGATACCTTTGGATCTTCATTTTTCATTTTCTGATACCAGTTCAAAATCCGATCATTAAATCCTTGTGCGTAATTGATAGCTGTAGAAATGGTAGCAAAAAAGATAGCAATGGTAATCAATGTCAATAATATTGCTTTAATAGCGCCAGAACCAAATCCGTTCTGAACTACCAGAATGGTATAAACTGCTCTTCCGTTTGCCCACCCATCGTATACAGCCGAATAGTTGGACGCCAGATTAATTACATTCATCTCCAAAAATGCCCAGTTGGCAATCACCGATAATACCACGGCCCAACGCAAAGTCTTTTTGTTGGTAAACAGCTGTGCATGATTCACATATGCGCCAAAACCAGCCAGATTTTGTCCAGAAAAGATATAAGCCCAACAGAAAGCTACCAGCAAATACTTAACGAAACTTCCCGCTCCTGCCGCAATGTCATCGTTGAGCAGTTGAGACATAATTCCCATCTCATTGCTCAGCCTTCCTGATACCACATTAAAAATAATATTTGGAATATGGACGGCAACCAAGGCAATGAAAATTACCGCGCTCATAAATACCGCATTTTTACGCACCAAGTCCGTCCCTTTCATACAGAGGACAAACATAATCACCCCAATAATCAACGTGGATGCCAGATACGGAATACCGGTCAACTCTTGTAACGCAGAACCTGAGGTAGAATATGCCAGCGCCATACATACAATCAACAACCAGTTAAAATTGAACTCATAAATATATTGCATTGGCCTTGCAAAAATCCCTCCACAAAAACGGGATCCATATTTTGCCAAAAAATTACTATAATCAAAAGTACGAAAATCCATAGCAAATTTCATAAAGAAATAAATAGTAAAACAATTGATAGCTGCCACGGCAAAGGGCATAAACAAGCAGAAATACGGCTGTGTCACCACGGGAAGCATCCCGTAAAAGCCAGTATTCCGGAAGAAATACGTCCATGGGGTGGAACCAGATGCGAAACCGCCTCCGCATTGGGAGCTGAAAGCAATCGATACAAACACAAGCACTGTTCGCCAATCAACTCGATTGGCTGGATTTGTTGCTGAATTTTCCATATCATTTACCCCTCTCTGGTAATTCCCAAATTCATAGGTTTTTTCTATACTTTTTGTCATTTTCTTAACAATCAAGAGTAAAAAAACGCCCTTTTAACTCTCGTTTTTTGCTCCGGATTGCCACTGGGCATTCATTTTGTCCAAAGGAATCTCTATCAATCCTGCCCTCTCATCAAATACATAAATAACAAATCCCCTTTTGCACCGGAACACACATTCCAGACACGGATCTTCATCGCAATAGGCAAAAGCATCCGTGTCTGCCAGTGCAAACACCATCGGCGGGCGTTTTTCTGATGTCACATATTTCAAATACCCGCCGGTAAATGTTTTTAAGTAAATCCATTCCGGATGATTTTTCGGGGATGCACATTTCCAGGATACGCGAACCGCATTGTCGTTATATCCGCCGGTAATTTGATAAGTTACCTGAAGCGAATCACGGATCGCATCCGCATCTGTCGGCTTTAACCGGCTGGCCCTCTGGCCACAGCAGATCAGCTCTTTTTCCTCCAATGCCTTACCTCCCGTCACTGGAAACAAAGCGCCGCACTCCATGCAACGATAAAATACAACCTCCGGGCACTGATTCGCCAGCGGTTTTCTGGTATCGCGACATCTTCTGGGGCCAAATTTCTGTTCAATCATGAACAATCATCCCTTCATCCTTGTTTTTAATTCCTCACGCAACAAATATTTTTTTACTTTTCCGCTGCCTGTGTGAGGAATCCTGTCAATCAGTTCTAACCGTTCCGGCCAAAACCTTTTGGGCACGTTCTTCTTCTTCAAATAAGTAATTATATCTTCCAGACATAGATTCTCTCCTCCTGGAAGTGGTACTACAAAAGCACAGATCCGTTCTCCGAGCCGATCATCCGGCATTCCAATGATCGTGTGATCACCAATCCCCGGGCATCCCTCTAGCGCATCATTGATTTCATTGGAATTCAGATTCTCTCCCCCGCGAACGATCATATCTTTCTTCCTGCCAATAATGTGAATGTTACCCGTTTCGTCCATCACACACAAGTCCCCGCTATGAAACCATCCGTCATCGTCCAACACGCCGTCGGTGATCTCCCGCGCCTTCAAATATCCCACAAATACATTGGGACCCCGGGATAATTCCTCTCCTGGTGTTCCTGGCGGCACCTCATTGCCATCATCATCGACCACCTTCACCTCAATGCCTGTCATCGCTCTTCCTGAGGTGGTTCCGTTAAGAGCCAGCGCCTCCTCCGGACGTACAAATACATGAGGAACGCTTTCTGTAGAACCATACACCTCACACAGCAGAATTCCAAACTTCCATGCTCGTTGTACCATATAGCCTGGTACCGGAGCTCCTCCACACAAATAAAATTTCAAATGTGGCAAAGCTCCACCATTGGTATCTAGCTCTCGCAGAATATCATAAATAAAAGGAGTCGCTCCCATAGAATAAGTGCATTTTTCCAGATTCATCAGATCGATTGCCGCCCGGCAGTGATATTTCTGCTGCAATACCAACTTAGCCCCATGAAGCATGGTAGCGATCACTGCATGATGAAATCCCGTGGCGTGATGAAGCGGAGCCGGCATAAACATAATGTCCTTCTCTGTCAGCTTCAGCTCCCGATTAAATGTATCCTCACTGTAACGAACATTATCGTGAGTCAACATTACGCCCTTCGTCCCCCCAGTGGTTCCTGATGTGCACAGAATCACTGCCACATCCTCCCCGGTCAGTGTATGGACACAATCTTCCTTTTTCAGAGGCTCATAAGTCTCCAAAATCTCCCTCAAAACTGGCAGATCGTGTTGTCGCTCCCTGGTATAATCTAAAAGAACGATTTCTTTCAACGTCGGAATCTGCTCTCTCACTGTCAGAATCCGATTCTCATAATCTGTTTTATAGAAAAAGGTCGGTCCAAAATATACTCTCGATTCTGTTACATTCATACTCCGAACCAATTCCTTTTCCTCATAGGACATAGCAATCGGATGGGCCACTGCTCCTGCCTTAAAGCAGGCGATGGTCAGCATGGCAAATTCACTCCAGATTGGCAGCTGATACGACACGGTGTCCCGGGGGCGAACTCCGGTTTTCACCAGGAATGCCGCCACCCTTGCCGCCGCTTCGTCCATCTGCCGGTAAGTATAACGAAATCCCCGGTCATCTACCACATATTCCCGTTCCGGAAATTTCTCAACGGTCGCTTCCCAACAATCCAGCAGTGTTTGATCGTTCCAATACCCCAGCCTGCGATATTCTTCTCTTTGTTTCTCACTAATCTTTCTTTCTTCGAACATAATCGATCTCCTGTCGTTATGCCGATTAGCTGTCTGACAGTACAGACAAATTTATGCCTGCTGTCTCGCTTTCAGCTCTTTCACCAATGCCGGAACTACCTCAAATAGATCTCCTACAATACAATAATCCGCCACTTCAAAGATCGGCGCTGTATCGTCCTTATTGATCGCCACGATCGTTCCAGACTCGCTCATACCAGCCACATGCTGAACCGCGCCAGAAATACCACACGCAAAATAAATCTTCGGAGAAACCGTGGAGCCCGTTTGGCCTACCTGACGAGACTGCGGCATCCAGCCGGCATCTACTGCTGCCCGGGAGCAGCCAACCGTTCCGCCTAACACATCAGCCAACTCCTGCAGAACCGCAAAGTTCTCTGCATTTTTCATTGCCCGGCCACCAGATACAATCACATCTGCCTCATCCAGACGCATTCCCTGATCCTCAGCTGCCTTAATAAATTCAACTACCTTGGTGCGAATCTGTTCTGCCGGAGTAGGAATCGCTTCCTCAATGATCTCTGGCTTATTGTCCGGATTCGGCTGACCTTTTTTGAAGGCACCAGGACGGCAGGTTCCCATCTGAGGACGGGTCTCACTACACAAGATTTGTGCATACAGATTACCGCCAAACGCTGGACGTTCCCACACTACATTACCGCTTTCTTCTTCTACGCTCAGTGCTGTACAATCCGCTGTTAAACCCGTATGCAAGCTAACTGCCAGCTTAGAGCCCAGATCACGGCCATTAACCGTAGCACCCACCAGTATGGTATTGGGATCGTACTTCTCGCACAACTTTAAAAATGCATGACCGTAAGCATCGGCACTGTAGTTCTCATATTCGTCGCCTTTTACTACATATACCTTCTCCGCACCATATGCAGCTGCTGCTTTCACAGCGGCATCCACATCTTTTCCGATGACAACAGCACAAAGCTGCTGCTTTAATCCATCGGCCAGCTTTCTTCCCTGTCCCAGCAGTTCCAGCCCTACACTTTTTGGCTCACCCTGGAAGCATTCGATAAATACCCATACGTCTTTACATGTCTCAAAGCTCATGGTCTTAACCTCCTTACAGTACTTTGGCTTCTGCCAGTTTATCGATCAGGGAGCCAGCTATCTCTGCTGGGCTATTCCCCTCGATGTTGACACCGGTTGCGGTTCTCTTGGGGGTAAAGGTTGCTTTTACCTTAGTGGGAGAACCTTTGAGACCGATCTTAGTGGTATCGATGTTCGGGAAATCGGCGATGGTCAATTCCGGAATATCACAGCGCAGGGAATACAGTTTCCGACTTACCGTGGCATAACGCGGTTTGTTGCTCTCCTTAGTAGCTGTACAAAGAACCGGGAATTTTGTCTCAATTACCTCAATCCCTTCCTCTACCTGACGGCGGGCAATCACCTTGTCGCCTTCTACTTTCATATCCAGCACATAGGTCAGACGAGTTGCCCCCAAATGCTCAGCAATGCTGGGTGCTGTCTGGCCTGTATCGCCATCGATAGCCTGTTTGCCACCTAAGATCACATCAAACGGTCCTAATTTTTCGATGGCTTGTGAGAGAATGTAGCTGGTTGCATAAGTATCAGAACCGCCAAATGCACGGTCAGTCACTAGATATCCTTCATCTGCTCCCATAGAGATGGCCTCGCGCAGTACCGCTTTTGCCTGCTGTGGTCCCATAGCAATTGCCACCACTTTACCGCCGTAAGCATCCTTCAGCTGCAACGCCGTCTCCAACGCATTTTTGTCAAAGGGATTCATAATACTGGGAACACCCTGACGGATCAATGTATTTTTCACCGGATCGATCTTAATCTCTGTCGTATCCGGAACCTGCTTAATACAAACAACAATGTTCATCTTGCTTCCTCCTTCTCGATGGTCTTATTTATATTCCCGATTCAATTCGCCGGCAATCGTCATTCTCTGCACCTGATTTGCACCCTCGAAGATCTGGAACACCTTACAGTCACGCATCAGCTTCTCAACCGGATATTCTTTGCTGTAACCATACCCACCAAAGATCTGTACAGCATTGGAAGTTACTTCCTGCGCACAATCCGATACGAATGTCTTCGTGATAGAACCTTCTTTCCGTACCAGGCTGCCATTATCCATCATCCGCATGGTATTGTTCACCAGGCAACGGGAAGCCTCAATCTTAATCGCCATATCGGCTAACATCTGTTGAACCATCTGGAAATTGATAATCGGCTCGCCAAATTGTTTTCTCTCTTTGGCATATTTAACGGATTCATCCAGAGCACGCTGCATGATACCAACAGCCATAGTTGCCACAAATGCCCGCGACAGATTCAATGCGTTTAATGCCAGCTTAAAGCCACTGCCTTCTTCCCCCAACATAGCAGATGCCTTTACCCGCACATTCTCAAAAGTGACATCCGTGGTATTTGAAAGACGCAGTCCCATCTTATTCTCATGTTTTCCGATAGTAATGCCTGGTGCATCCGCATCCACAATAAACGCAGAAATACCACGGTTTCCTTTCTCCGGACTAGTTTTGAAAAATCCAACCATGATGGAAGCCAGTGCACCATTAGTGATAAAAGTCTTATTTCCATTCAAAATATAATCATCGCCATCTTTTACTGCCGTTGCACGCATAGCGCCCGGATCCGATCCAGCATTCGGCTCTGTCAGAGCAAACGCCGCAAATCTGCCTGGTTTCACCACATCAGCAAAGTATTTTCCCTGCTCAGGAGTACCAGCCAGAATCACATTTCTTAAAGCTACAAAGGAGGTAACAAAGCTGATGGCATAACCAGCGTCCACTTTTGCCAATTCCTCAAAAATCATGGCCGTGGTTTCATAGCTCAGTCCCGTACCGCCATATTCTTCCGGAATCTCCAGCATATGAAGTCCCATCTTGAAACCCCAATCAAACAATTCTCTCGGACACTCACCTTTTTCATCTGCTTCCTGAACATAAGGCTTGATTTCGTTTTCCGCCATCTCGCGGACCATAGCAAGCAATTCTTTCTGCTCGTCGGTGTAAAGTAAACTCATATCGTCTCACCTTTCCTTAATATATTCGTAAGGCAGCAGCAATCCCTTTCTATTACCATCTCACTGGCAAGCCGGCAAATGATAATTCTCCATACCCTCCAGGAATTACTGCTGCTTCTAAATCAATGGGTTACAGCTTTCTAAGCTTCGTCTCTCCGGTAGCAGCGCCACTGGCCAGTGCTTCCTCAATCTCAGCATCGGAATAGCCCAAATGTTTCATCAACTCAACCGTATGAGCCCCCTGAGATCCACCGATTACATACTCGGGATTACCCATAGAAGCAAAATTCACCGGATTGGTAGGCATGAATTTTTCACCAGACGGATAGGGAATCTTTGCCAATACGTTATTTGCATGTGCTTGTTCATCCTTATAAATATCTAAAGGTTCATAAGCAGCTTCACACGCCAAATCATTGGCTTTGAATTTCTGCATCAACTCATCTCTGGTAAAGTTCGCCATCGCAGCATCCAAAATATCCGTTACTTCGGAGTTCAGCTTATTGTTGTTAACCTCTGCACAATGGATATATTTTTCATTCCCGATCATATCTTCTCTTCCCAGAAGAGTCATGATCTTTTCATAATCTCTGTCATATTCCGGACAGCACAGCACCAGCCATTTGCCGTCCTTGGTGCGGAACACATTGTTGAACGGATTCGGAACTTCTTTTCTGTTCTTCGGATATTGATTGCCATACTGCGCAGAAATCAGACCTGTGCTCAGGGCATATACTGCGGAATGATGCAGACTGATAGTAATCTTATCGCCCTGGCCGCTCTTCTCACGGGCATACAACGAAGCACAAATACCAGAAGCCAATGCCAGAGACACCTGGAAATCTCCAAAACCGTTAGTCGGGATCATCGGCGCATCGCCACGGTTTACTGTGGTTCCAAACACACCGCCTCTTGCCATGTAACAGGTTACGTCAAAGCCTGCTGTATCTTTCTCTGGGCCTTTCTCACCGTAGCCAAGTACCTGTGCAAAAATCAGTTTGGGGAATTTCTCTTTCAGAGTATCATAGTCCAGACCCAGCTTTGTCAAAGATTTGGTTCTGGTGTTGGTCAAGAATACGTCTGCTTCCGCCAGCAATTTATAGGCAATCTCAAGACCCTTAGGATCTTTCAAATTCAAAGTGATAAACTTTTTATTCATATTGGCTACATCAAACGCCAGATTCTCGTCGTCGGTAAACGGCATATTAAATACGGCGCCCTGCGTTCTGGCCGGATCGCCTTTGGCTGATTCAATCTTTACCACGTCAGCTCCCCATTCGCCCAGTACACGTCCGGTAGTTGGTGCTGCCAAATAAGTGGTCAAATCTACTACTTTTACTCCCTGTAATGGTTTCACGGTCAATTTCCTCCATTTATTTTGATAAATCTTTTCCCGATAATTCTTTCTTAACTAAAATAGCAGTAAGGTCATCAGGTCCGGTCCGAACCTGATGACCTCGTTTGTCTGAATGATTGATATCAATGAAAACCTAGCTTAAATCTATCGGCCCACCCGCAGTGCTTCACCTCCATTCCGCTTTGCTTCATGTCGGTGCCACGGGCTTCGCCCTATAAAAATCAAATCAAAAACAGGTCC
>JAAWNY010000008.1 GCA_022799175.1 Lachnospiraceae bacterium
CCATTCTGACACTGTGTGAAAATAATGTATGAATGAATCAACAACAATTCTTCTTATATTTTATCGTAAGTTGCAGCCACGGTCAATAAGTAAATTTCACCTGCTCCAAATTCCAAATTGTGAACTATTCTTTTCATTGTATTGACTGCCGCCAACTAATAATTGTTATTAATTTCTGTCAAAATATAGATTCCGCCAGGATTTCATCCGCTTAAAACCAATCGTCAAAAATCCACCATATAGGACTGTCTGTAATTACCCTATACGGTGGATTTTGGCATTACAATTTGGCTATCAGACAACGTCTTCATCTGTGCCGCTTTTTGACGAACGCCCGTTCTCTTTTAACTTCTTCTCCAAATTGTCAAATTCCCTCTCTGCCAGTTCCTTTGTAACATCCGTGTAGATATCAAGGGTTGTCGATACATCCTTGTGTCCAAGCACATCCTGGACAACCTTAATATTCACACCGGATTCCACCAGCCTTGTTGTGAATGTATGACGTAGCGAATGGCAGCTAAAGCTGGGCAGAAGTACCTCTGCATTTGGATTTTTATTCAGAAGTTCATCGTTACAGTCACGGATAATCCGTCGGATTGCTTTATTCAGCGTCCCCTGATGCTGTACACCTCCAAACCGGTTGACAAAGATGAAATCCGTATATCCGTCAATTATGCTGGTACAGTGAATGCCGTGTTTCTCCTGATAATGTTTTTCTTCAATAAATGCTTCTTTTACCTGCTTCAGCATGGGAATCTTCCTTTCCCCGGCCCTTGTCTTGGGCGTGTGGACATTAAAATAGCAGCCGTTTGTCGCATGGTTATAATAGACCAGCGTATGGTTTACATCAATGACCCTTTCCTCAAGGTCAATGTCACACCACCGCAGTCCCGTAATTTCGCCAACACGCATCCCTGTTCCAAGCATAACCGTAAAAATCGGATGCCAGTGGTAATACTGTGAATCTTTGCGGCTAAGAAAATTCTGAAACAGATTTTCTTCCTGTATGGTAAGGGCTTTTTTATGGCTGCCCCCATATTATGCGACTGTTTTAATTCCTTGAGAACGTTATCTGAAATATTGTTCCGGATATATCCGTCTTCAACGGCAATCTGCAGAACCTGATGGAGAACCGTATGTACGCTGTCTGTTGTGTTAATTTTTAATCCTCTTTCATCCACCAGTTTATTATAAAATCTCTTTACATCAGACCTCTTCAGTGTCTGAATCTTCATCTGTCCCAGACTGGGTGCGACAAACATTTCATACATATATTTGTAGTTCTGAAACGTATTGTCTTTCAATCCACGCTTCATATTGCACCACAGTTTATAGATGTCATTAAGGGTTGTACTGGCGGCTTCCGCCCGAATCCCGTCATGCACATTGACCCTGATTTCTTCTTCCTTTTTCCGCAATTCTTCCAACGTAGTGGCACTAATGCTGTGCCGCTTCCCCTGGCTGTCTGTCCAACGATATAAATAATTTCCATCAGCCTTTTCATATTCACATTTCCGCAAAAGACGTCGTTTGCTGTCATATCTTTTATTATCTTTTTTTCTCATGTTTCCTCCGTTTATGCATTGTCAGTCCCAATAAGCCCATTCTAGCGAAAGCAATACTTTGAAATTCTTTACTCTTGCTTTACTATGAGAGCCGCAAGCAGATCGCATGCGGCTCAATTTTACTGCTCTTAAATTGAATATGCCGCGTTTAGGTATGCCTCAAGTTTCATACGTTTTAATAAGCGTTTGCTCCCATTCCAAAGGATAAAATCACAGCCTTCTCTATTACTGATTTCGCGGAGCTTATTAATTCCTATGCCTGTATACAGCGCTGCTTCTTCCAAGGTCAGTAAACATTTCTTGCTTAAGTCTACGTCTTGTTTTTCCTTCGCTTTTCCACTTGTTTTTTCCTGAAACATCATCATTACCGGCTCTTCCATAAATCTTTATCTCCTTCCTAAATAATAAATTCGAATACTTCTAAATCAGAAGAATCTCTCTTCTTTTGATATTCACGAATATAATATGTAATCCATCAAAACCAAAACTTAATTGCTGCAGCTTTACGATTCAGCATGGCTGGTTAACCGGAGCTTGGTAAAAGCCTGTACATTATCAGAGCCGATGCGAGCACGTACTTTTTCAACTTTGTCATTGAAATTCTCCCGGAATTGCCGGGAAAATGCACTGATGTCCAATGGCGGGATTAATAATGAGCAACAAAAATCTTCAAATAGAGAATGCAACTGCGAAGAAGACACCTTATCGTTAACATTTCCGGTAAAATCACAATACCGTTCTGCAAAGGCCTTGATTATTTCAGGATAGTTAAATTCTTCTCTGGAATCGAAGCTATACTCTACTTGGACAAACTGGTAGCTGTTTTTGACCAGTTCTTTATAATATCCAATGGCCTTACGGCAAATGCCTGATGCTTCAAGCAGAAGTTTTTCTTCTAATTGAAAATCCTGCTTTTCTTTCGGAATTGGACAATTAAAGGGAATGATAATATGGCGTTCGTTGAACGCATAATCAGGACTTTCGGTATTAATCATACTATTACAGCCAAAAAGTAACCGTGCCGTTGCGGCAAATGCAATAGGCTGTTTATACTTCACGTCTGCATAAACTGTATCCCCTCCAGTCAGCATCTTGATTTTAGCAATGGTTTGCTCCGACAGTGCTTTGTTAGGCAAATCCATACAGACATTCAAATGTTTTTTATGCAGGTTTGATACATCAAATTTCCCGGACAAATCACTGGCACTTAAGTGTGATACGGCTTCTTCCCCTATAATTTGGGTAAGTACCCTGGCAAGAAGACTCTTGCCAGTATCCTTTTTACCAATAAAAGAGAAAAAGACTTTGCCGTTAGTATCGGCAGACAACAGATATCCTATGGTCTGCCACAATAATTTTATGAGACCGGAATCTCCACCGGCTATGGAGTAAATAAACTGGTCAAAGACCGGACACTGGGCATCCGGGCAATAATCACAGTGCAGCACATTGAGGACGAAATAATCTCCGTCATTGGGAATGAGTTCACCGGTGTGAATATTTAAGAACCCATTTTGGAAAGGCCAAAAATTTAATGGGAGGGTCTGGTCTCCTTTTACGACAAGTTTGCTCTCACGAATTAAATAGTCTCTCGTCTCCTGGTATAAATAAACATTGTTCTGTGCCTTTATATCCTCCCCAAAATGTTCATTGATCAAATAATCTAGGGTTCTGTCCGTATAGCATTCATAAACGCCACTTTGTGTGTTAAATATATAGACATCATCATTATATATACGGATCTTGTAATTCGTCATTAAGAAAGAAAGCACCTTAACGGAAGTAAGTGTTTCCTTCTGCCTTTTGCCATTTGACTCTGACTTAATGAACCGCTTCCTATCTTCGGGAGCCACTGAGTGGATTTGCGGCGGCGATAATGGTTCTGACGGCAGAGTTTTGAGTGCAGGTGCGCTTGGTTGAAATGGTATGTTCTTTTCAGGTTCATTTGGTGTTTGTTCATCTGCTGTATACACTCCCTTGGGAAAGTTGGCCGCAGACGAATCCGTAGGTTCTTCTGTCGGAATATCGAAAATAACTGCAGGTTGTAACGGATTTTCTCGTAAATTACTAACGTCAATCCCACATTCCAGTGCTTCCTGGTAGGATAAGGTCATGGGGCCATCTCCAAAGTACTGCCCTTGAGAGACGTATGCATAGCCTTTTTGACCGTTGGACAGGTTAATTTCGGCTTGGTAATAGATGGCGTCCCTTGGAGCGTCATCATCATAAAAAGTAACTGCTTCTTGCATTTTTTCTCTCCTTCCAAATCATGTCTTTTTTTCCATATCACCGCTGTTTCATATTGAAAATCCACAAAAGATTTCTTCACATAATTGGGCGTTCCAACATTGACAGCCAATCCTCCATTCTACTCTTACGTTGGTGGTATAATTAGTGGTGTAAGTTGAACAGTCTGATAATTTGTCTGTTCCTTGTTCCCTTTGTTTGAGTTTTCATAAACATCCATAATTTAATCCTCCTTTTAAAAATCCGAAACAGATACATTTATATCCGTCAAGAATATTATAATTCTTTTTTTCTATATTAATAGCATTCATAGAACTTGAATTTTTTGTATTTATATAGTATAATTCAGCTATATTATAGACTATATTTTCAAAATTCTATATATAAAAAGTTAAAAATAGGTGATTTTCAATGTATGAAATAATCGATATGAAATTTTTAAAGACTAGACTTACAGAATCAAAAAATGTTCTAACATATACCCTGCATTTACCCTATGACACTAAATTTTTACATCAAAAGATTAAAGATCCAACATCCGAGGAAGGATTCCATGATATGATTCGGTATATGCATACGGCTTGTTCCGTTCTTTTCGAATCTACTCTTCCTGCTTATACCTCAACTCTGCAGACAGAAAATCTGTTTAAAGGTTTAAGTGGTGGTTTTCAATTTTTTGGTAGACAAACATATGATAGATCCGACAATGTGATCAGATCCGCCCCTCTAAGCTGTTTAGATGACTCCAGGTATAGCCGTGTTTGGGAATCCATATTAACCCATCATTGCCTTTTGGCGACCTATGACAAATTAAATGACATTATTTTTCAAAATTTTGATATAAACATGTATACACTTGTGAAAACATTTTATTACTGGGGTTTTGATTATGCAATGGATCATCAAACTTTTAATGTTACCGCATCGAACAACAAATTTGAAATAACATGGGGTAATAAAAATCCAAAGGCCTGTAGCAATGATAAAGCATCTAGTTATTCCTATAATTCATACCCAGCTTCCTTTTTGAGCCTAAAAAAAATGCTTCTCGATGCAAAACAATATCAATCTATCGGTGATAAAATATCGTTTACCAGTAAAAAAAAGGTAACTATTCCCGTCAATATGATCCCTCTTCTTCAACAATTACGAGGACGTACAGATTCTCTTAAACATATTTTTAAACTGTACAATAATTCAAATATCAAAATGGCTGATTGCAATAATTTTATATCCCATGTAAAATTTATGTATGACGAGACAATAAAATTGCCTAATGATGTATTTGAAACATGTATGACAGAAATAGATACTCTATTTTATAGACATAAATTAGAACAAACATTTAATTTTGATCTTGCATGGTGCCTATCTAAAAATATCACATCATTTAATAATCGATTTCATCAAAACCTTGAAGATGACATAGCATTTATTGATATAATTACTAGTGCTCTCAATCTTCCAAATACTGTAAGCAGAGCTTTACTGATCCAAATGGCCTTTGACTGCTGTAGTGGTGATAGGGAAACGGAATCAGACTTTTTTACCACACGGTTAAATAAACCTGACGAAATATTATCCTATAATAAAAAAGCAGCTAGGAATACCGATTCTCACAATACATTTGATATATGGAAAAAGCGATATAATAATTTTATAAATTATATGACGAAAATCATTTTTCCTATTTATGAAAGTTATTTTTTTGTAATGATATATGATATGCTTTCATCCCCTGAAAAATCATATGCGGAAAATGTTTATAATTTGTATCATGTATTAAGAAAACAGATAAAATTTAATGCCCACAAAATCACGCCGGAATATTATCGTGATGAAATTATAAATCTCTATAATCAAAAGCCTAGCCCACAAATAAAACTAACCCCCGATGATTTTATTATAGCTGACTATTCAGATACAAAGTTTCCATTATCAACATTTTCAAAGATCGTTTTAAGTATATACAACCATATAGGTGAGCCAGTTTCTTCTTTAATTAGCTTGGATTATTTTTATAAAATATTCGGACGTGCTAAAGAATGCTTTCTTACTTCTTACATTAAAGAATTAATCCAACTATAAACTTTAGTATCTCATTGTTTAAACCCACATATGTTACAACAACAATCACTATTTTTCGCTTTTTATCTATTCTATTGTAAAATATGTGGGTTTTCCATCCTCATATCTACCAGCATATATGCCGTTCATCAATCGTTTTCTTGCACTTTTTACATACAACAATTCTCTTCGTTTTTCGCTTTATCACTTCTGCCTTACTCATTGGATCTATGCAATATGAACAATACCCCAATGTTTCTCTGACGCAGTTGTAAAACCGAATACTTTCAGTTCATCACCTTCTCTACAAAAATCGAACGAGGGAAAGATATATGTTATGAATATCAATGGAGAAATTACGATAAGTATAAAATTGATATTGGAGAAGTAATAGCACTTATGTTAAATTACGAATCGGATGTATTAAAAATAAGAAATTTTATTAGCGTAAATAGCATAATACATGATGATAACGAAAGGCTGCCTTTAATAAAGAAGAAATTTGAACCATGTGAATTTATTGATCGTCAATATAAAGAGTTTATGTATGGGATGAATGGACTTGTCATATAGAACAGTGAAATGCTATATTGTATTATACCGTTTCCTTTATTTTCGATTTAATATATTGAATAAATATTAATGTTCCAGTTCCATGTTCCGAGCCAATAAAAGCTGTTTTCAGTTGATGTTCCAAGGAACATCGAGGAACATTAGCCGAAAATAAGGTTTTATAGGGAAGAACATGGAACTGGAACAAACTTATTAATTCATAATTCTATTGATACGGCTAAGAGATTCTTCCAGAGATTCCCATTTTCCATTTTCAGGATGATATATGCAGTACCAAGGTTTTTTCATTCACTTTTCCTGTCATTGTATTCGGTCTGCAGTCAAAACAGACAAATCTAAATTCGCAATCTTTACACCCTTCTACGTGATCTTTGTTGAAAGAACATATCCTGGAATTAATGATATCAAGGACAGGCTTATTTTTTAAGTTTCCATGACATAGGCGTCGTTCCATTACACAAGGATACACATTCATATTTGATGCAACATATAGTTTTGACAAAAAACAATTATTCCCACTTACAGAATTTTTTACATATCTTTTTTCTAAAATAGGCTTGAAATTTTCAAGAGTAATCAATTTTTGTAAAATCAATTTATAATTTAATAATTTACCATTTGCTCGTCCTGATAACCGTACAATATCACCGTTTTTTATTTCAAATAGCTCTGTATTTTTATCACCAATAGTTATTCCATTCATTTGTACATTAGCTATTCGAAATTTTATGTTATATTTTTTTAGCAATCCTGTGCCATGGATAGTTTGTTTATGGCTTTCTGTTACCTGAGTGACCTTATCATGCATTTCTGATAAACACGAATATACCGATATAGCAATCTTAATATGATGCTGTTTTAAAATTGCAGCAATATTTTCTGTGATTAAACTGGCATTAGTGAATAAAGTAACAGATTTTATTTTATCAGCAGCATACCTTAACATATCGGTTATATCAGATGCAATCAAGGGTTCTCCACCGATAAGCTGTATATTTTTTATTCCATATCTGTCTAACTCATCAATTACATACTTAAAGTCCTTTAATGATAACTCTTCCTTGTTTGATATACATGATTCGTCATAGCAATGTATACACTTCATGTTACATCGAGTTGTTACTTCTATCCAGGCAAAATCGATTTTTGTAGTATCTTTTAATGAATATATAGAACCACTATGTGTTGAATCTCTTTTTTTGGATTATTTGTTCATTTAATAGGCGGTTAAAAATATTCAGTTCATCGCTGTTTGGAGTATAGTCTTTATTTTCTATTGCTTTTTTTGCAATGTTTATGTAGTCTTTTGAGCAATGTAGTAACCTTTTTCTATTTAAGTCGTAAAAACAAGCATTTTCTTTTCCGATTACATAGTATACATCTTTGCAAAATGAATACATTTTAATAGTCTCCATATTATATAGCATTTTAGTCAAAATAAAGCTTGGAGGTATACCATACCTCCAAACTTTATTCATGGTAAATTTTCCTCGTCAGCAGGATTGCACAGGCCTCCATCTGGCCTGCAATCGAATCCAAAATCTGGCCAGCATGGAAGATATTCAGGATTACAAGTTCCGTAAGTTGGACCACAATCGTCGGTAATTTCTTTTGCTATATTAAGAATTTCTGTTAAGAAGGACATATGATTCCTCCTTGTATAAATATTTATAGCTAAGGCAAATTTACCATCAACTATATTTTTTAGATTTTAAATAGCATTTTTTGCAAATATATCCAAACGGTGATTGGCGGCGATATGAACGGCAACTACTGCATACCCATCGTTCACATTCGCTACAAGTTTCTAAATCTGTACAGAATTTCTTTTTCCGGCAGACACAACACAAAGCATAACCATTTTCATCCAAATCCTTTGAGTTTAATGAACTATATCCCATAATTTTCCTCTTTCTATATCAATCTATATTTTCTCTGATATTGTGTAATGAATCTTTGGCATCTGTTATTGCAGATGACATTTCTCTATATTTTTCCTGGTATTCAGCTCTATGTTCTTTTGGAATATTATTGTTATGCATCTGAGATTTAGCCTCTTGATTTAAAAGTTCAAGGCCAAATTCTACTGTCCCGATAACAAACCTACCAACATTTCCTAAAAAACTCATAAAGTATTCCCTCCTAGTTAAAATATTTTTGTAGCGGTTAAATACTGGCTCTAGTAGTCACCAATCACCATAGCAAAGGTATGTTGCTTTTGAATCCAGATTTTGAATCCACCTCTTGACTTCCCTCGTTACAGAATGATTTGTAATGAAAGCATATCATAAATAATGCTTATAGACAATATATTTATCTAAAAATTAATCCTTATAGTAGATTCATTTCTTAAGGATAAACCCTAGAATAAAAGCAGGAGGGGTGTGATGCAGATTATTAATTATGCGGAGATTGGCAATCGGATACGTGCGGTACGCAAGGCACAGAACCTGACCCAGGAAGCGGCATCGGAAAAATGTGATATCACAGCTGCATATTATGGAAATATAGAACGTGGAGATAAGAAAATGAGTGTGGAAACCTTGGCAAAGGTTTCGAAAGGGTTACAGATATCGGTAGATTATCTGTTGTTTGGAAACGAGCAGGATGAACTTGCGGAGCATTTGTCAGGGATTCAGCGGACAGTTGATGAAAAGCAGATGGGAAAGTATCTGACTGTGATTAAGGCAGTGGCGGGAGTGATTGATAAACTGTAAAGGAAATATGGGTCAGGCCGAACAGACCTGGCCTTTTAAATGTGTTGATTTTGAAATACGTAATCTAAATATGAACGGCAGGGAAATATCGGCTGTAGAGCTGGTTTCCCTGCCGTTTTAATGTTTTATATGCAAAAAGGAAAGGAGGAGAAACGAAGTGGATAAGTATAAGGTTACGGTATTGCGCTTGGGGCAGGCCCGGGTTATGGCCGAAACAAAAGAAGCGGCAGATCTGAAAGCACAAAACCTTCCAGAAAGCGAAATTGTATGGCTGTCTGAAACAGATGGCCTTTCTGGAAAGTATCTGGTTACTTTCGTGGAATTGGAAAAGGATTAGCTGTGGAGGGAAAAGAACGTGTACAAGGAAATGCTTAGAATCATCCTGACAGCATTAATGGCACTGATGGAACAGTTGGGCAAAGAAGATTAAAGGAGGAAATGAACATGGCAGCAAATGTGGAAACAATGTTTTTTACAGGAAGGACAGCCCCCTGGCATGGACTGGGGACGATGGTAGAAAATGCACCTACATCAGAGGACGCTCTGATATTGGCAGGTCTTGACTGGAAGGTGGTACAGAAGAATCTGGTGACGGAGGATGGTTTTTCGGTTCCCGGATTTAAGGCAAATGTACGGGATTTGGATAACCGAACACTGGGCGTAGTGACAGACCGGTATAAAGTGGTTCAGAATGATGAGGCGTTTTCCTTCACAGATTCCCTGCTGGGTGAGGGAGTCACTTATGAGACGGCCGGCTCCCTGCAGGAGGGACGGCGAACATGGATACTGGCAAAGTTGCCCCAGCGCTATATCATCAGTGGGGATGAATTAACACCATACTTGGTATTCATGAACTCCCATGACGGCACAGGCGCAATCAAGGCAGCCATGACACCCATCCGGGTTGTGTGTCAGAATACGCTGAACCTGGCGCTGGCTACCGCAAAGCGCTCCTGGTCTACAAACCATGTGGGGGATATCCGTGGGAAGCTTCAGGATGCCAGGGATACCCTGCTGTATGCGGAACGGTATATGGCGGAGCTGGGGAAGGCCATTGATGTGCTGAACCGGCAAAAGCTGTCGGATAAGCAGGTGTACGAATATATCGACCAGCTGTTCCCGCTTATGGATAATGCCACGGAGCAGCAGAAGAAGAACCTGCGGAGGATGAAGGAGGACGTGGCAAAACGGTATTTTGAAGCACCGGATTTACAGCATGTTGGGAAGAACGCATACCGCTTTGTGAACGCCGTATCTGATTTTGCCACCCATGCCAAGCCGCTCAGGGAACGTTCCAATTACAGGGAAACACTATTTGGGCGAACAGTTGACGGAAATGCACTGATTGATAAGGCATATTCTTTGGCAGCGGCTTAAAGGAGGACAGTATGGTCGCTAACAATGGGAAAGATCTGGGGGATGCTCTAAGGAGAGAAGAACCTTATATTGAGCTGGAAGAGAAACTGGCAGCCCAGGTAAAGAAGCTGATTCGTCTGAATGCTGCTTTATGGATATTTTGTCTGGCTGCTTTATCTGTTGCGGCGGTTGCCGTCATGCAGATGCCGGCGACGGCAGGGCTGTCAGGGATTGCCAGCCTGGCTGCTGGAACTTCGGCATCTGCGGTTATCGGTGTAGATACTGCTGTTACTGCGGTTACAATAGCCGTAGCAGGGGGCAATATTGGTACGCTGAATGTGCTTAGGAGATACCGCTTAGAGGAAAAAAAGAATGGAAAAATAATCCTATATTTGAAGAAATAGCAGGATAGGAAATCATTTGTCTTTGTGGGCAACAGGCCAAGTGTCTTGCAAGGTAACCCTGTGGGTATGTACGGACATTGGACCTTGCCGGAAAAATAATCGTGGAAAAGGAAAGGAGATTATGATGTATCAGACAGTATCAACAGTGGGGTTAAGCCGAGAAGAATGGCTGAAGATGAGGAAGTCAGGGATTGGCGGTTCTGATGCTGGGGCAATCTGCGGCCTGAATCCTTATAGCAGCCCTATGAATGTATACCAGGATAAGATTACCGATACGGTTGAAGATATTGATAATGAAGCCCTGCGCCAAGGACGCGATTTAGAAGATTATGTTGCCAAACGGTTTATGGAGGAAACAGGATTAAAAGTGCGCCGTTCTAATAAAATGTACCGCAGTAAAGAATATCCTTTTATGCTGGCCGATGTAGACAGACTTGTTATAGGCGAAGATGCAGGATTAGAGTGCAAGACAGCCAGTGCATTCAATGCAGACAAATGGAAAGATGGGCGGATTCCTCCCCATTACTTAATCCAATGCCTCCATTATATGGCCGTGACCGGGAAGCGGGAATGGTATATTGCGGTGGTAATCCTTGGGAGCCAGTTCCGATATCAGAAGATTGTGTGGGATGAGCAGGTAATCCAGAAGTTGGCAGCTATTGAGGGAGCGTTCTGGAACCAGCACGTTGTCCCCAGAGAGATGCCCCAGCCAGACAGTTCCAAGGCGTGTGATGAAGTACTGGACGAGTACTTCCATATGGCAAAGAAACAGAGTTCTATCCCCCTGGTAGGGTTTGATGAAAAGCTGGAACGGAGGGCGCTGCTACTGCAGGAAATGAAAATGCTGGAGCAGGAACAGAAGCAGATCGAACAGGAAATCAAGTGCTTCATGCAGGAAAATGAAGCGGCGTTCAATGATAAGTACCAGATACGCTGGACGAATGTGGATACCACGAAGCTGGATACAAAACGGCTGAAAGAAGAGAAGCCGGAGATTTACCAGGATTTTGTCAAGACTACCACATCCCGGCGTTTTAGCGTTAAGGCAGCGTAAATATGTCCGTTTTACCAGATTAGGAAAGAGGGGAAACAAAAGAATGAGAGATATTGCTATCAGGCTGCTTCGAGCCAGTGAAATTGAGTGCCGGGTTTCCACTATCAATGAAAAAGGGCTAAGTTTGCTTCTCTTCAAGGACGCAAGGGTGGATCAGAAGATACTTGACGAGACATTTTCCCCATTTGGTTGGAAACGGAGCCACCAGGTCATAGATGGGAACCTGTACTGTACGGTGGAGATATGGGACAAGGAAAAAGAACAGTGGATTGCAAAGCAGGATGTTGGGACTGTGAGCTATTCCGAGAAGGAGAAGGGACAGGCATCAGACAGTTTCAAACGTGCCTGCTTTAACTGGGGGCTGGGACGGGAACTGTACACGGCTCCTTTTATATGGATACCAGCGGGAAAGGCCGATATCCAGAAAAGGGGAAAAGAAGAACAAAAATACTATACCAATGACCGGTTCTCTGTCCACTCTATCTCCTATAATGAGGAAAGAGTTATTGATTCCATTATCATTATAAATTCCAGAGGACAGACAGCATACTCTATGGATACAAGGAAAAATAATGGCACAAAGAAAATTTCCAGTGCAAAAAAGGAGATGGAAAAAGCGACCGGAGACATGATAGGCACAAATGAAATGGCAGAATTTGAAAAAGAACTGGAGAGGACAGAGGTTGCTCTGGATACGGTGCTTAAGAGATACCGGCTCCAGTCCGCAGCACAGCTCACCCCGGAAATATATGGGAAAGCCATGAAATCCCTTAAGAATTCAAAGGACAGAACAGCTGCCTGACAGGCAGGAAGAATAACAGGAGGCATCAGCAGAAACAAGCTGGTGCCTCTGTTATTCTTTATAAAATGAAGAAGAAAGAGGAAAGCAGAATGGAATTTTGCGGGTTTGTTGAAAAATTAAAGAGCGAAGTAGAAAAAATGTGCGAGGAAATACAAAAGGTGGAGATTCAGAGGATAACAGGCAATAACGGGATAATCCATACAGCTATGAATATCACGGAGAGAGGCGGAAAAGTATCTCCGGTCGTTCATCTCAACTCTTATTATGAGAATTACAAAGAAGGCCATATGTCAGTAAAACGCGCTGCGGAAGAGATTTATGCCATTTTTAAAAACTATGAAATCCCCTCCTTTGTCAATGCGGCATTGGATGATTTTGAAAGTATCAAGAACAAAGTTGTCTACCAGCTTGTGGATTATAGCCGCAACATAGATATGCTTAAGGATATGCCACATATCTGTTACTGTGACTTGGCAGTTGTATTTTATCTGATACTGGAAAACAATGAGAGTGGGCAAGCAACAGTCATGATCCATAATAAGCATATAAAGGTATGGCATGTGGATGTAAATACTCTATATGAATTAGCAGGAATCAATACACCAAAGCTGCTTCCAGCAAATATTAAAAGCATGGCAGAAGTGATGAAGGAGATTGCCAAGGAACATATGGGGAACGAATGGGGAAACGCATTTTTTGAAGGATTGTTAGATGAACCGAAATTCCTGCCACAGTATGTGCTGACCAATTGCCAGGGCATAAAAGGCGCCGCGGCAGTTCTTTATAAAGGGGTTCTGAAAACATTTGCTGACAAGATCGGGAGTGACCTGTTTATTCTGCCTTCCAGTGTCCATGAAGTCATATTAGTGCCCTATGAAGACTCAATGAATGTGATAGAATTAGAAGCAATAGTAAAGGCTATTAACCTGTCAGAGGTTCCGGATGAAGACGTGTTGTCGGATCATGTGTATTTATATAACAGGAAGACGGATCAGGTTATCATAGTTTTTGGGGAGTCAATTGAAGGAGAGGGTGGTTTGGGCTATTGATGTAAACTATTCATTTGGCTGCAAAAGCAGCGAACCAGTCAGGAAAAAATCAGGATGAGCCGAAAAAGCCATGTTATATGGCGGAATTAGTCTTAATAGAAAGATTTGTAAGAGTTATTGAATAATGAAAGTTTTTTCGATATAATTAAAAGAAGAAGCAAAACGCTGTTTCATTCCTATACGCAAATGAGATGGTGTTACATCTGGCAAGGAAACTACAGGTTGAGGAGGTGGGGAGGATGCAGGCAGCAGGTTTTGTGGCTCCGCTGGAAGAACACTGGAAATATTGCCCATATTGCGGTAAAGCGTTAGGGAAACTAGAAGTTATGAAACGAAAAAAAGAAAGAATCATCGTATGTAAAAAATGTGGCAAGACAATTGATGAACGTCATATCCGTTGGTAGCCAATACAGTCGAGTATCAGTAAACAAAAATAATTTATAAGGGATAAATAAGTCCAGTCAAAAAGAAAGATTTTTCCCCTTTGACCGGACTTATCTATTTCTACTATTCTCTACATAAATCTTGTTATGATTGTCACTAAATTGTCACTGTTCTGTCACTGAAAAGCAGCATCCTTTATCATGTAATGCTTTAAAACCCTTTATTTCTCGGACAGTTTGCTTATGGCACGGATTTTTTATTTTTCTAAACTCTTCATCGTCGGGAACAACAAAACATCCCGTATCGCCGGCGAGTTGGTCAACAACATTACCAGGCGATCGATCCCATATCCGATTCCGCCCGTCGGCGGCATTCCGATCTCCAGTGCGTTCAAGAAATCTTCATCGGTAGTATTCGCCTCTTCGTCTCCAGCCGCCAGCGCTGCCTCCTGGGCCTTAAACCGTTCCCGCTGATCTATGGGATCGTTCAGCTCCGAATAGGCATTGCACATCTCCCGGCCATAGATAAACAGCTCAAACCGCTCCACTAATTCCGGTTTATCCGGTTTTCTTTTTGTCAAGGGAGATACTTCAACCGGATGGTCCATGATAAAAGTAGGCTGAATCAAATGTTCTTCTACAAACTCTTCAAAGAACAGATTGATAATATCCCCTCTTTCATGGCGGGCTTCGTAGTGAACTTCCTTTTCATCGGCCAGCTTTTTCGCTTCTTCGGTAGTCCGAATCTCATCGAAATCAATTCCGCTATATTTTTTGATCGCATCAATCATGGTCAACCGCTCGAAGGGTTTTCCCAGATCAATCATCGCCTCTGCATACGGCACACAAGTAGTTCCGCAAACTTCCTGGGCCACATGACGGAACATATTCTCAGTAAGATCCATCATACCATTATAATCCGTATATGCCTGATACAGCTCCATCAGAGTAAATTCTGGATTATGACGGGTATCCAATCCCTCGTTTCGAAACACACGTCCAATTTCATAGACTCGCTCCATGCCGCCAACAATCAGTCTTTTCAAATATAGTTCCAGAGAAATTCGCAGCTTTACATCCTCATCCAACGCATTATAATGGGTTTCAAACGGCCTTGCCGCCGCCCCGCCTGCATTGCTAACCAGCATTGGTGTCTCCACCTCTAAAAAGCCCAGATCATCCAAATACCGGCGAATACTACTGATGATCTTTGAACGCATAACAAATGTTTTTTTCACATCTTCGTTCATAATCAGATCGGTATATCGCTGGCGGTATCGCATATCCGTGTTGGTCAATCCATGATATTTCTCCGGCAAAATCTGTAGACTCTTGGAAAGCAGAGTCATCGTATTTACATGGATGGAAATCTCTCCCATCTTCGTGGTAAATACAATTCCCTCCACACCAATGATATCACCGATATCCATCTTTTTAAATGCCTTGTAACTATCTTCTCCCAAGTCATCCCGCGCCACATAACACTGAATATTCCCTTTCAAATCCTGGATATTGCAAAAAGATGCCTTGCCCATCACACGTTTGGACATCATCCTTCCGGCAACCGATACCTTCTTGCCCTCCCACTGTGCATAACACTCTTTCACATCCGCGCTATGGACGGTCACATCATATTTTGTAATCTGAAACGGATCTCTGCCCGCCGTCTGAAGCTCTGTTAGCTTTTCCCGACGCACTTTTAACAGTTGATTTAAATCCGGTTCCTGGTTCTGATTTTTTTGCTGCTTCTGCTGTTCGCCCATTCTCTGCTCCTCTTTTCGTGGATTTATCATAATGGTATTCCTTTTATGAAACCCGCTGGATCTCCAATACCTTATACTGAATCACTCCGGCCTGGGTCTCCACATTCACCACATCCCCCACTTTTTTTCCCAACAATGCCTGACCAACCGGAGATTCATTAGAAATCTTATTTTGCAGACTATTCGCCTCCGTGGAGCCAACAATCCTAAATTCCATCTCCTCATCAAAATCTGCATCGTAGACTTTAACCTTACAGCCAATGCTGATCTTATTAATATCTATCTCATCTTCATCGATTACTTCTGCATTCTTTAAAAGCTTTTCCAACTCCTCAATCCGAAGTTCAATATCTCTCTGCTCATCCTTAGCCGCATCATATTCTGCGTTCTCAGACAAATCCCCCTGTTCCCGGGCTTCTTTAATCTTCTGTGCTACTTCCCGTCTCCGATTTACTTTCAGATCCTGCAACTCATCTTCATATTGCTTCAGACCTGCATAGGTTAAAATATTTTTCTTTTCCGCCATGTTACTCATTTCCTTCCTTTTTTACTACTCTGCCTCCAACCAGCCTTCTCCTTATTGATCTGGCCTTTCGGCAGTTGCCAAAATCATGCTGATACAGCTTTTGGCCCATTGCATTCCATGTATTATATCCCAAAGCCCTCACCTTGTCAAGAATGGGAATGGCTATGGGAATGAGCAGATTTTTCGGAGCAGTTACCAAACTGCTCCAGCAGTTCTTCCAACCCCTTTAGGCTCTCCACATAGTTGCATTTTCTCCGCACTTTTGCCGAATGAGGAAAGCCCGCGGTATACCAGGCAATGTGTTTGCGCATCTCTTTCATTCCCAGCAATTCCCCCTTCCACTCCACCTGCATCCGTGCATGGCGCAGAATCATCTGACAGATCTCTTCTTTGTTCGGCCCAGGGAGTATCTCCCCAGTTTCTAGATAATGCTGAATTCTTCCAAAAATCCAGGGATTTCCCTGCGCTCCTCTGGCAATCATCAATCCATCACATCCCGTATCCTCCAACATCTGCCTGGCATTTTCCGGCGTGAAAATATCACCATTTCCAATGACGGGTATCTTCACTGCCTTTTTTATCTGGCCGATGATATCCCAGTCTGCCTGACCCGAATAAAACTGTTGCCTGGTTCGTCCGTGAACTGCCACGGCCGCCACACCACAACTTTCGGCGATTCTGGCAATCTCCACTCCATTGATCTGATTCTCATCAAAACCTTTGCGAAATTTTACTGTCACCGGCTTTTTTACCTTCTTCACCAATGCCGAGAGGATCTGTTCTACTAGATGTGGATCTTTCATCAGCGCAGAGCCTTCTCCATTGTTTACCACCTTAGGAACCGGACAGCCCATATTAAAATCGATAATGTCATAAGGGCCATCAGCAATTTTCGCTGCCATTTCACTGATAATTTCCGGATCCGAGCCAAACAGCTGCACGGCAATCGGTCGCTCCTTTGGTTCAACCTGCAAAAGTTCTTTTGTATTTCGATTATGATAGAGAATCGCTTTAGCGCTGACCATTTCGGTATACAAGAGCCCGCATCCCTGCTCCCGGCATATTTTTCGAAAAGGGGGATCGGTCACTCCTGCCATTGGCGCCAATACCAAATTATTCTCCAGTTCTACATTTCCTATGCGCAGCTTCATCTTGAATATTCCTTCATCAAAAACCACGTTTGGTAATACAACTCCAGTTTCTCTAACAGTTCCCGGCGTTCCTCTCGATATTGCTTGATCTTCAAATCGGCACCGATTTCATCATAATATCCATCGTATTCTGATGTCGTATGCTTAAACGCCAGCTCGCCGTTCTCGTCAAATTCCATCGTAAGAATACCGCCGCATTCCTCCGTAAACCACACACACATAACTTGCAGTTCTTTCTGCACAGCCTCCGGAAGGTTGGAAAATTCTTCATTAAAATAATATTTCTGTTCGTATCCGTTAGAACCACAAAGTACCATCTTTTTCTCCATTTTCTATAAAGGGACAAATACCCGGCAGTCTCCTTATCCTGGCTGCCGGGTATCCATATTCCCCCATCTCAATCCATTTTTCGCATCTATTCCCTACACAGCTTTCGCAAGTGTCTGCATGATTTCTTACCGAACCAATAATTTGCAGATCTCATACTGATCCTCTGGAATATCTTTCTTCATCTGCAGTGCTTCCTGAATATCGAAATCCACATATTGCCCATTCTTATAAGCCACCACGCGGTTGCTCTTGCCCTCAGCTAGCAACATAGCTGCTTTAGAACCCATAATCGATGCGTACACTCTATCCTTACAAGTGGGGGTACCTCCCCGCTGCATGTGGCCTAAAATCGTCGCCCGCGTTTCCACACCAGTGGCCGCCTCAATCCTCCGAGCCATGGAAGTGGAATGTCCGATACCTTCCGCATTAATGATAATATTGTGCTTCTTCCCCTGCTTGCGGTTGGCAATAATACGATTAATCAGCATCTGTTCGTTGCCATCATACCGTTCTGGCAGCAACACATCCTCCGCTCCATTGGCAAATCCACACCACAAAGCAATATAGCCGGCATTGCGTCCCATAACCTCGATAATGCTGCACCGCTCATGAGAAGTAGAAGTATCTCGTACCCGGTCAATCGCCTCCATAGCCGTATTCACCGCCGTGTCAAAGCCAATCGTATAATCGCTACATGCCACATCCAAATCGATCGTTCCCGGCACGCCAATCGTATTGATCCCCAGAGCTGCCAGACGACCGGCTCCCCGGAAGGATCCATCACCACCAATCACCACAATACCATCAATCCCATGTTTGTGGCAAATCTCTGCTCCCATCTCTTGCCCCTCAGGTGCCATAAACTCCATACACCTGGCCGTATACAAAATCGTACCTCCACGATAGATAATATTCGATACACTGGAACTCTTTAAATCGATAATCTCCTCCTGCAAAAGTCCCGCATATCCACGCATAATCCCTTTCACATTCAATCCCAGATTCAGAGCGGTCCGGACTACTGCACGAATCGCAGCATTCATACCTGGTGCATCTCCGCCGCTTGTGAGAACGCCTATCGTTTTAACCTTTTTTGTCATACTACTCCTCCTATAATTCCGCGCCTTCCGGCGTTGATCTGCGTCTGAATCGTGATCCTTGCTGGCAGCCTCATTTCACCCTATGACCGCTGGCTTGAATTGTTTTTATTTTAAATCATTTCCCCAATCTTTTCAATCCCTTTTCCACAACTTTGACATTATTTTCACCAAGCAACGGATACAAACGCTCCCTCATTGGTTTATTTGCACATACCCGCCAACTTGCAGGCAAGATTTTCTTTGCACGTTCCTTTTTTAAGTAAATAATAACGGTATCTTGTCCTTCTTCCATTCGCAAAATGTCCAAAATTTGCTGTTGTTTTTTGTCATATTCGTCCTTATCCGTAAATTGCAGCCATAGTTCCTTGGGCAACGATTCAAAAGGAATCACTTGTTCTAAAATCAGCTTTCCTGCCGAGTCATCACCAATCGAAGCTTTCCCTCTGATAAATACCTTTGAATCCTCGATCAACAGACTGCGTCCTCGTTCATAATCTCGGGGGAAAACTAGAGTCTCCACGGTTCCTACCAAATCTTCAATTGTCACAAATGCCATTGTTTTTCCCGTCTTTGTCGTCTTAATTACTTTATTGGTAATCATCCCTCCCACTGTCACATAAGCACCATCTGCAAGCACCGCCCTGCCGGTCTCCTCATCAACAATGAAATCTGTCGTACGGGCAGTGATATTATTCTTCCACAAATCCATATATTCATCCAGAGGATGTCCACTGACATACACACCAAGAATATCCTTCTCAAATGCCAGCAACTCTTCCTTCGGGAACTCCGCCACTTCCGGCATCGTGATTCGGTACTGCTTCTTTTCTTCTTCCCCTGCAAAATCAAATAAGCTCATCTGTCCCGCCAAGGAGCTTTTCTTTTCTTTATTCTTCTGTTCTAATAGCTCTGAAGCAATCATCGCCTTTTGTCGGCGATTTCCTGGCAAAGTATCTAAAGCTCCTGATTTAATGAAATTTTCTAAAGTCCGCTTATTGACTTCCTTGCCATTCATCCGCTCCACAAAGTTATCTAATGAAGTATAAAAACCTCCCTGTTCCCGCTCTTCAATGATCGCCTCCACCACTGTCCGCCCTACACTCTTGATGGCCGACAAACCATATCGGATAGCTTCACCGGAGACAGAAAACCCACTCTGTCCCTCATTAATATCTGGAGACTGAATTTCTATTCCCATCTGACGACAACTTAAGATATATTCTGCCACTTTATTATTGTTGTCCATCACCGAGGTCATAAGGGCTGCCATAAATTCTTTTGGATAATAATACTTAAGATATGCCGTCTGCACTGATACCACTGCATAACAGGCAGCATGCGACTTGTTAAACGCATACTTGGCAAAATCAATCATTTCATCATAAATATGATTCGCTGTCTTCTCATCAATACCATTAGCAATGCAACCGCTAACCCCCTCATCCGAATTGCCGTAAACAAAATTCTTTCGTTCTTTTTCCATCACCGCCGTCTTTTTCTTGGACATGGCACGGCGCACCAGATCGCTTCTTCCCATGGTATAACCTGCCAGATCGCGCACAATCTGCATCACTTGCTCCTGGTAGACAATACACCCATAAGTCGGACTCAAAATCGGTTCCAGTTGCGGACAATCATAGATCGCTTTTGCCTGATCGTTCTTCCCTTTCAAATATCGGGGAATAAAATCCATCGGTCCGGGGCGGTACAAAGCTACCCCAGCAATAATATCCTCCAGATTCTCCGGCCTGAGTTCTTTCATAAAGCTTTTCATCCCTGAACTTTCCAGCTGAAACACGCCGTCGCATCTCCCAGTGCCAATGGACGCTAGCACCGCCTTATCATTATAATCAATCTTCCCCATATCCAGATGGATTCCGTAATTTTCCTCCACCTGCTTTACCGCATTCTGAATCACTGTAAGAGTTCGAAGTCCCAGAAAATCCATTTTCAGCAATCCCAGCTCTTCCAAGGTAGTCATCGTAAATTGTGTAGTAATGGTTCCGTCCTGAGCCCTTGAAAGTGGAACAAATTCATCCATAGCCCGCTGGCCGATCACAACTCCGGCCGCATGCATGGACGTATGACGCGGTAGTCCTTCCAGACGCTTTGCCATATCAATCAGATATTTAACTTCATCATCCTGCTGATATGCTTCTCTCAATTCAGGACTTTGGCGCAACGCTTTATCCAGCGTCATTCCCAGGTCTCCTGGTATCATCTTGGCGATGGCATCACAGCGGGCATAAGGCATATCCAACACCCTGCCCACATCCCGCACCACACCCTTGGCTGCCAGTGTACCAAAAGTAATGATCTGCACCACCTGATCCTTACCATATTTCTCCACCACATAGTCGATAACTTCCTGCCGTCGTTCGAAGCAAAAATCAATATCAATATCCGGCATAGACACCCGCTCCGGATTCAGAAAACGTTCAAACAGCAAATTATAACGAACCGGATCAATATCGGTGATCTCGAGACAGTAAGCGACAATACTACCTGCTGCCGACCCCCGGCCCGGACCCACCATAATATCATGAGACTTGGCAAAGTGAATAAAATCCCACACAATCAGGAAATAATCCACATATCCCATATTCCGAATGACATCCAGCTCATAAACAAGCCGTTCCCTCAATTCCCCCTCATCTTTTGGATAGCGCCTTTCCATCCCATCATTACAAAGTTTATTCAGATAACTCCAGGAATCATATCCCTCAGGCACATCATACCGGGGAAGTTTGGTAACGCCAAACTCAATCTCCACATTGCATCGCTCAGCAATCTTATGTGTATTTTCGATTGCCTCCTGCGCATAGGGAAATAATTCCCGCATTTCCGGTTCCGATTTACAATAATATTGTCCGCCCTCATAGCGCATCCGGTTCTCATCCGCCACTTTTTTACCAGTCTGAATACACAGCAAAATATCATGCGCAGCCGCGTCTTCGGCAAATGTATAATGGATATCGTTGGTCGCTACCAGATCAATTCCCAGCTCTCGGCTCATTCGCAACAATCCCTGATCTGCGGTCCGCTGAGCCGGTATCCCATGATCTTGGAGTTCCAGAAAGAAATTTTCTTTCCCAAAAATCTTCTGGTAATGCAGCGCTGCCTTCTTCGCTTCTTCATACATTCCCCGGGTCAGGTAGCGCTGTACCTCTCCGGCTAGACAGGCGCTAAGCGCAATAATGCCCTCATGATAAGTCTCTAACACTTCGTAGTCCACCCGCGGTTTATAATAGAACCCGTCGATAAATCCCTTTGATACAATTTTCATCAGGTTCTGATATCCCTGATTGTTTTCTGCCAATAATACCAAATGATAATAACGATCTTCTCCACTGCCAGTCTCCCGATCAAAACGGGAGCCCGGCGCCACATAGACTTCACAGCCAATGATTGGCTTGATCCCTACCTCTCTAGCGGCCCGGTAAAAATCAATCACCCCATACATAACGCCATGATCCGTCACCGCCATGCTATCCATTCCTAAGTCTTTGGCACACTGTACCAACTCTTTAATTTTACAGGAACCGTCCAACAGACTATACTCCGTATGGACATGCAGATGTGTAAATGCCACGGTTCTTTTTGCTCCTCTCCTCAGACATATAATCTCTCAGATTACATGAACGCCAGTAAAATAAAAAATTCCATTCTTGATTATCCATTGCAGAATCATGATGCCCAACAAAATATAGCAATGCAACGGTCGAATTTGCAATCCCTGAATTCTGCCTTTTGTAAGAATACTCAAAGTATGCGAAGGAATAAAAACACACAGATATACCATCATGATATCTACCATCGGATGATACCAAAAACTTCTTATCCAATCCCCTCGAAAAAACAACTGCAAGGCTCTGGTTCCTCCACATCCCATACAGTAATATCCCGTCCTCTGGTATAATCGGCAAGGCGGAAATAAAATAGCCGGATCCCACGATAACCATTGCAAGATCCCATATCCGGCAATCGAATATCCGACGATTGCCATACATATGTAATAACAATTTCTCGAAAAACCTTTATCTTGCATTGCAATCATTATCTCCTGTCAAAGCTCCGCTAGTATAACTGCTGTTTTCAAGATAATAATCGCCACTATTCTGAACAGAATCCCGTGAAATTCCCAGGCACTCTTCTCTCAAGGTCAGATACCATTCGGTACGAGCCGCGCTATAATAAGGAATAAAAAAAAGAAATCCGATTCCACAAGTGATCACTGCCAAAAGTTCCCAACCAATAAATGACAATTCAAACAGAAAGGTCCTCCATTTATTTCCTGTCATCATCTGCTTACTCAGGCTGAAAATCTCATTTTGCTCTTTTTCTGGATAGTCCGCAACCAAATAGGGAATCATCCAGTATTCATAAGTCTTTATGATACCTGGCACAAGCAACAACAGACTCCATAAATACTGAAAAAGATTACGAAAAGTAAAAATTTTACCGGAATTCGCATAATATCCAGAGGTAAACCCAGAAAATGCCATGGAAACCGGAGCGGACTCTCCCTCCCGAATGCTTTGAAGAAAATATTTGATCTGGCCAGCCCCCAGAACGTTGCCATAAAAACCATTGACAATCAATCCCAAAAAAGGCACGATTGGGGAAAAACAAAAACAAAAACCAATCGCTATCATCACCACCGCATAAGGAATAAATGACAACACCCCCATTAAGAATACAATCAAGCAGCATAAAACAGCTTTCCAATAATAATTTTTAAGCCCTTCCCATGCTCTTTTTTTTACTTCTTTTCTCGAACACATAAACAATTCCTCACTTTCTCTTTAGACTAAAATTGGGAATACTACTTTATTTAACTTCTGATATTGATTCTATGTTACTGGTATTTCATACGATCGTCAAGTATAATTATCACAAAAATCGTATATAAAAATGCGTTCGCAACAAGATTCCTCACCGCCACAGTACGATCTCTGCGGAGCGTTTTTGTTTCATAAAATGTACTTTCCTATAAAATAAAAAACACATGGCAATCCTTGCAGATTGCCATGTAGCAAAACATTCTGTAACCGTATATTCATCAACGTCATCCCCAATAACTGCTCACACCCCTGAGCAGGACGAACGATTAATTCACACCCAACAAATAATCTTCAATTCCTTCTACCGCCGCCAGCTCATCGGTTCCATCTGCAGAAATGGTAAGTTCTTCACCACTTCTCATACCAAGAGTCATCATGCCCATAATACTCTTCGCATTGACACGGGCATTCTGACTTTCCACATAGATTGCACTTTCATACTGACTGGCAATCTGCACCAACATCGCTACTGGTCTGGCTTCCAACCCTGATGAAAGTCCGATGGTGATCGTCTTTTTTAACATAATAATCCTCCTCATTTCTTCAGGCGCATCCTCACGCCTCTGTAGCTGGTCTGCCGCTTCGAAGCTTTTCCGCCAGGCTGCTCAATTTCCGCAGCCGGTGATTCACACCGGACTTTCCCACAGGCGGGTCAAGGGCTTCTCCAAGCTCTTTTAATGTTGCTTCCGGTCTTGCCAGACGCACTCTGGCAATCTCACTCAGATTCTCTGGCAAGACATCAAAACCAATCCTGTCCCTGATGAAAGTGATATCTTCCATCTGCCTGACTGCTGCAGATACGGTCTTGTGGATATTTGCCGTTTCGCAGTTCACCTGTCGGTTCACGCTTCCCCGCATCTCCTTGAGAATCCGTATGTTCTCCAACTCCATCAGGGAGACGGCTGCCTCCATCACATTCAGGATATCTACAATCTGGCTGCCCTCCTTGATATAGACTACAAAGTACTTTTTTCTCTGTACAATCCTAGCATCCAAACCAAAGGAATGAATCAGCCCTTGTAGCTGGACTGCCTTGGCCTCAGTAGCACAGGCAATCTCAAAATGATAAAACTTTTCCGGATCACTGATGGACCCGGCGGCCAAAAATGCGCCCCGGATAAATGCCCGGCGGCAGCAATTCTGCTGAATCACTACATTCTGTGCCAGAGACAGGTTCTCCTCGATCTCACCGCCCCGGTCAATCAGCTTCGCTGCCCGAAGCACTCGAAGTGCGTCGGTATGTCTGCGAATTCCCACTGTATAGACCCGGCTTCTGCGAACCCCCATGCCCTGACGAATCGATATATCAGTATTTATATTAAATGTTTTTTGCAATAATGTAAAGTACTTTCTTGCGACGGCTGCATTTTCTGTATGGATTTTTATACAAAATCTGTCATATTCTGATATCTGAATCCGTCCGCAAAGACTGATAATAGCCGCGATTTCCGCAATCTGGCAATGTCTGGCCATACTGAATTGCCGGGACAATTCTTCTTTCACTTTTGACGAAAATGACAATCCCTCACCCCTGTTCCTTCCGAATCCGGTCTTTGTCAATATCCCTGTGCTCAATTTTAATCCCAAATTCCTCATGCTGGCTTAAATGTTGATAGAGATCACTGGCAATGGTCACAGAACGATGTTTACCACCGGTGCAACCGATTCCAATCACCAGCTGATTTTTCCCCTCCAATACATAATTCGGAATCAAAAACTCTAACATATCACAAAGCTTTATCAGGAACTGATCTGCTGTGCCTCCCTGCCGGACATACGTCTGAACCGCAGCTTCCTTGCCAGTATGCTGGCGCAGTTCTTCCACATAATAAGGATTCGGCAAAAAACGCACATCAAACACCAGATCCGCATCTGCCGGAATTCCATACTTAAATCCAAAGGACAATATCGTGATAAACAGATTTCCATAATCCTGTTCTTCCTCAATAATCCGCTCTAACTCCTGGCGCAGTTCCCGGGTCAACAACTGGCTGGTATCCAAGATAATGTCTGCCTTTTTCTTTAAAAACGCCAACCGCTCCCGTTCCTGGCGAATTCCACTATCCACCCGCCCTCTGCCAGCCAACGGGTGTGTGCGCCTGGTTTCCTTATATCGCTTCACCAGAGTTTCGTCACTGGCATCCAGAAATAAAATCTGACAAGGCATGTCATTTTGCTTCCAATCCTCCAAAACATTCAAAAGCAATGGTAACTCCTGACCACTGCGGATATCGATTCCCAATGCAATTCGCTCATAGCCCGAAGGCTGCTGTACAGCCAGTTTGGCAAATGGTTCAAGCAGCGAAATCGGCAAATTATCCACACAATAAAATCCCTGATCCTCTAATATCTTAAGTGCAATCGTTTTACCTGCTCCTGACATCCCTGTCACGATCACCAGTTTCATGTGTTCTTCTCCTCAGTACTCCTCATTCCTATCATTTGCAATCCCGGTAACTAAAAGTCTCCCAGCAGTTTTATCTCCAACTCCAGCTCCACTCCGGATTGCGCTTGTACCCGCTGTTGCACTTCTCTACAGAGCAGCCGCACATCTGCTGCTGTCGCCGCTCCCCGATTAACGACAAATCCACAATGCTTCTCTGACACTTGCGCCCCGCCTACGGAAAAACCAGCCAGACCGGCTTCCTCGATCAGTTTACCCGCAAAATACCCTTCGGGCCTTTTAAACGTACTGCCAGCACTTGGATATTCCAACGGCTGCTTTGCTTTCCGCTTCGCTGCCAGCTCTTCCATCCGATCACCGATCGCTGTTGCTTTCCCTGGCTTTAGACAGAATTCTGCTCCCAGTACCACCAATCCTCTTGTCGGAATATTGCTGGTACGATACCCCAGTTCCAACTCCGTGGCCGGAATCTTTTGTACTCCCTTTTCCGGGTCAAAGATCCTCACCTGACCCAGCACATCTGCCAACTCGGACCCATAAGCGCCGGCATTCATCACCACTGCTCCACCCACGGTTCCCGGTATGCCGGAAGCAAATTCCATACCAGTCAACGCTTCCCGCAAAGCCGCCTTTGCCACCACTGACAATAGCGCCCCTGCACCTGCCCTGATTTTGTTATCTTCTATTTTCTCTACTTCGGAAAAATGCCTCCCTAAGGCCACGATCACCCCTCGGTAGCCCCGATCTCCTACCAGCAAGTTGCTGCCATTGCCCACAACATAGTAGGATATCGATTGTTGCCGGCAAAGCTCCAACACTTCTGCCAACTCAGACTCTCTTTCCACTTCCACATAATAATCCGCCGGACCTCCCACCCGAAATGTAGTATGGCGGCTCATTAGCTCGTCTGTCAAAAGACGTCCGGATCTCAGTGTTTGACGCAACATCTGCCCAAAATTACTCATTCATCCCTCACCATTTCCGATAGGTATCCCTATCTCTTTTATTCCCCCCGAAGAATCCGATATCCGTCAGGATAATGCTTTTCCCAGGTTGGCCTGTACGCGGTTATAAAGCTCTCTGGCCGCATTATACCCCATCTTCTTTTGGCGATAGTTTACTGCTGCCGACTCTACGATAATCGCCAGATTCCTTCCCGGACGAATGGGGATATTGTGACACACCACCTTGTTTCCCAGAAATTCCGTATATTGATCCTCCATCCCCAGACGATCGTATTCTTTGTCCCGACTCCAGTCCTCCAACTTGATCACCATATCAATAGACTGCGTTTCCTTCACACTCTCCACTCCGTATAATGCCTTCACGTCAATAATGCCAATGCCTCGCAGCTCAATAAAATGCTTGGTAATATCCGGCGCACTGCCAATCAGTGTATCTTCACTGACCCGGCGAATCTCCACCACATCATCCGTCACCAGGCGATGCCCTCTCTTAATCAGCTCCAGAGCCGCCTCACTTTTTCCGATCCCACTCTCCCCCATGATTAGCACACCCTCGCCAAATACATCCACCAATACTCCATGGATACTGATGCAAGGTGCCAGCTTCACATTCAACCACCGGGTCGCCTCAGCCATCAAAGCCGAAGTCGTCTTATCCGACACCAAACAAGGCACCTGATAATGGCGGCACAAATCCTGCATATCCTCGTCTGGCATCAGACTGCGACTGTATACCAGACAGGGAATCTCGCTGGCTAAAAGTTTCTCATAATTCTCCACCTTTCGCTCATGAGACAAGGTCTTGATATACTCCTGCTCTACAAAACCGATAATCTGCACTCGTTCCTTATCAAAATGATCAAAAAAACCAGCCAGCTGTAATGCCGGACGGTTCACATCCGGATGGGACAACACCACTTTATCCGTATCAATCTCAGGAATAATATTTTTCAGATTCATCTTCTGAATCAGCTCTGTAATCGTCACACCATACATGAATTCTTTGACTCCTTCCTGTAGCTGAAAGCTGCTGCCTTATCTTCTGTCGACAGCCCTTCTCATCACTTCACGCCCATCCCCTCTTATCCATTTGGACCAGACGTATCTGATTTTAACACTATACTATCACATCTGTCTCGGATTGTCATTATGTTATTTCATTCCTTCCCTTTAAGCTTCCGTCTCATTCTCTTTTCGGAAAAATTGATACACACTCTTTGCCGCCCCTCGGTTCATCCCCGGAACTTGTACCAGTTCTTCCATTTCCGCCTCTCGAATTGCCTCCAATGACTTAAAATATCGCATTAGTGCCTTCCTTCTAGTCTTTCCGATTCCCGGAATCTCATCCAGTAAGGAATGTATCTGGTCTTTCCCCCGCAAGCTTCGGTGATATTCTATAGCGAAGCGGTGGGCCTCGTCCTGAATACGAGTAATTAATTGAAAGCCCTCCGAATGACGATCGATCGGGATTTCCACATTTTGAAAATACAATCCCCTGGTCCGGTGGTTATCGTCCTTAACCATTCCACAAACCGGAATCTCCAACTTTAACTCTTTCAGTACTTCCAAGGCAATATTCACTTGTCCTCTTCCGCCATCCATCATCAGCAAATCCGGAAAACGAGTGAAACTTCCCAATTCCTCTCCCACTCCTTTTTCCTGCAAATGATTTTTTTCCTCCAGGCCATGAGAAAAACGTCTTTGCAACACCTCCCGCATGGAAGCATAATCATTCGGTCCTGTCACCGTCCGAATTCTAAATTTCCGATAATCATTCCGTTTGGGTTTTCCGTCCTCATACACCACCATCGATCCTACCGACTCATAACCGGAAATATTAGAAATATCAAATGCCTCCACCCGGTGTATCCGCCCGACTCCCAGCCAACCAGCCACCTGATTCATGGCGCCAATTGTTCGCAGTTCCTCACGCTTGATCTTTTCCTTATCCTGAGAAAGTACCAATGCCGCATTCTTTTGTGCTAACTCTACCAGTTGCTCTTTTTCTCCCTTCTTTGGCACAAGAATGTGCACTTTCTGTCCCTTGCGGGCGCTGAGCCATCGACAAATCACCTCCTTATCTTCCGGCTCTGTCTGCACCCACAGTTCCTTTGGCAGAAATGGGGTCCCTGCATAAAACTGTTTCACAAATCCAGATAAAATCTGTGCCGGATTCTCAGCCGTAGCAATTGTCATATGGAAATGTTCTCTTCCAATCAGCTTTCCTTCCCGCACAAAAAACACCTGTACCACCGCGTCCTCCTCATCCCGAGCCAGGGCAATGATATCTCGATCCTGCATATGGTTGCTTGTAATCTTCTGCTTTTGTGCTACCTTTTTTACACTAGCCAACAATTCGCGATATTCGATTGCCTTCTCAAAATCCATCTCCGAGGATGCTTCCAGCATCTTTTCCTCCAATAACGAGAGTACGTTATCATAATGCCCATTCAAAAATTCCAATACCTGAGCAATATTTTCTCCATAAGCTTCTCTGCTGATTCCTCCCTGACAGGGAGCCTCACATTGTTTTATATGATAATTCAGACAAGGCCGGTCCTTTCCCACGTCTCTAGGAAGCACCTTGCTGCAGGTGCGTATCTTGTAAATTTTATGGATTAAATCAATCGTATCCTTCACTGCTCCTGCACTGGTATATGGACCAAAATATTTGTTTTTATCTTTCTTCATCATCCTTGCAAACATGACCCGAGGAAAGTCTTCTGTTACTGTCACTTTGATATAAGGATATGCCTTATCGTCTTTTAACATGGTATTATATCTGGGCCTGTGCTCTTTAATCAGATTACATTCCAATACCAATGCCTCTAATTCGGAATCAGTGATAATATATTCAAACCGGGCGATCCGCGAAACCATCTGCTCAATCTTCGCTGTCTTATTACGGCTGCTCTGAAAATATTGCCGCACCCGGTTTTTTAAGCTAATGGCCTTTCCTACATATATGATTTCGTCATGCTTATCATGCATAATATAGACTCCGGGCTGAGCCGGAAGTTTTTTTAGCTCCTCCTCAATATGAAACACCATTCCTCCCTCCGTCACCGCAGCCTGCCCCCCTCATAGTGCTGTTGCACAACCAAACGGCGGATCACTTCATCCAGCTGCTCCTTCACATTTCCGTCCCCTGCTTTCATATCCAGCACTACATAAATACTGTCCAAATCCCCTTGTGTAATCTCCTCCCGCATCTCACGCAAACATGCAATCCGTTCTTCCAGGCTTTTCGCATCCAAAAACGCCATTAGCTCCCGCCCCGGTCCGACGTTATCATCTTTCGATTCTCCTGTCTGCTCATTCTCCGATTCTTTTACGATTCCTTTCTTTTCTCCTCTTCCAGACAATTCTTTTGATTCTTCTCCCAGCTTCTCCCCCAGCCTGGCCACTCGCTCAAACCGATAGGTCTGCTCTGCCCGTGGCTCCTTCTCGTTATCCACTTCGCTCACAAACATAGCAAAAGACATTGCATATACTCGAAAGTCCCCATAAAGCGCTTGGTAAATCACCATTTTCTCTCCGGTTTCCGAATGTTCTGCCACGGTCACAAGCTGATACAGTTTCCCTTTAAAATGCCGGTAAATCTCTCCCGGATATAATGCTCTGTCCATCTGATTTTCCATTCTTCTCTCCTTCCGATCTGCCAACACTTTCGATACCTGTCTTTCCTAATCATACAAAAGACGCAGGACTTTTTCAAGTCCTGCGTCTTTTTTCTATTCTCCCATATATGCCTCCACCGTAGGCCCCGCCGACCCGGTAGGAACCGATGGGCCTTCTTCCAGCCCCATATATTGAGCGCCTGCCGACGGCTGCGCCGTCTCCGTTGGTGCCGCTCCCATGGTATCGGCGCCAAACGTGCTCTCTGGCAAAGCGGCCCGGGACTGCGCAATCCAGTCTGCCTCTATCTTTGCATCTTCTGGCGAAAGTAGTCCGTCCCAGTCATATCGGCAGGAGGCATCCCACAAAAGCCACTCATCATAACCAGCGTCATAGGTTGCCTGAATCTGCTCCCGCACCTGTTCTGCTCCATAGGGAATATAATGAACCAGCCAAGAAGCTGTAAAGTCCTGCAGCCATGGCCGTACCACCGCCATATGTTCTTGTCCCTCTCTGGCAAAATAAAGCTCTTTTCGGGAAGCCTGCAATGCCGCCGTGATCGTCTCATATGGATGCATGTCTGGATGATCAATTCCATAATATCCGTCCCCATAATGAGACGGATAAATCATAGGGCTGATATAATCCACATGTTTTGCCAATTCCCCATAGATCTGTCCCACTGCATTGGCATTCACATCACTGTTGATAATCGCACCAAACACATCTGCCGACACAAATAATCCCTGCTGCTTCAGTTTTCTATATGCATACTCCATAAATTCACAGATTACATCGGTTCGGGAACGCCCCCGAGTATCTGCATCCTGGAACACAACATCTTCCATGGAACTTTCCGTGCAGAACCGTACATAGTCAAACTGCACCTCCTGAAAACCCAATTTCTTTGCCTGAATCCCTATCTCTACCAGATAATCCCAGGCTTCTTCTTTATAGGGATTCACCCAAGAATTGCCATCCTTGTCTGTAAATACAGAGCCATCTGCATATTGAACACACCATTCTGGACGTACAGACCCCAGCCAGGCATCCCGGAATGCCGGAATACGGGCAATCGCATAAATATTATGGTCTTTTAGCTTCTTCATCAGACCTTCCATATTCTGAATATGAACCCTGGTAGAGCCCAATTCCTGAATCAATGGTGAGTCCACCTCACACGCTACTCTTCCAAAATCATCTTTCAAATCAATCACCATCGTATTAATCTCTGTCTTTTCAATCTCCTCTAACAGAGTATCCACCATGCTGGGAGTTCCTGCCACATAGGCGGAGATATAAATTCCTTTGACCTTTATCGGTTTTCTCTCCGGTTCATTATTAATGATAATCTCCCCTATCTGCAATTCTGGTTCTGTCTCGTCTTCTTTGCCGCTCTCACGATTCTCTCCCTCTGTTATCTGTCCGCGCCCCACCACTATAGGCGCCGGTGTGGTGGCTAAGTGATTCATATCATCCAACTTTCCACATCCGGTCAGGGTATTAGTCAGAATCAACAGGCATAGGAAAAGCAGCATAATATTTGTTTTCATGATTTTCTGTCCTCATGTTTGCCTTGTACTGCCAGCCTCTTTGTATGCCACAGTGCCTGGCGTCTCCTTCGCTCTCTTCCACTTCACTTCCATTTACATCATTTCTCAACTGCTTATGTGGACAGTATACCACATATTCCCAAAAATAGCAAAATTTTAACCATATATCTCCCACTTTAGCAGAAAAAAACTGTTTTTTTACCGTATTGCTTTATATTCTGATAAAAAAGATATTTTATAAGTGCAAAAAATCCTTGTCTGTGTTACAATCATACCCATGGAAAGGGGCCTCTACAATTATGAAAATAGGATTTGATAATCAAAAATATTTAATTACGCAGTCCGAACATATTCGCAATCGCATCAGTCAATTTGGAAACAAGCTTTATCTAGAATTTGGCGGAAAACTTTTTGACGACTACCATGCTGCCCGGGTTTTGCCAGGCTTCCAGCCGGACAGCAAACTAAAAATGCTATTGCAGCTGGCCGATCAATCTGAGATCGTGATCGCCATCAATGCCGCCGACATTGAGAAAAACAAAGTTCGTCATGATCTGGGTATCACCTATGATATGGATGTACTGCGACTGATTCAGGAATACCGCGACAAAGGACTGTATGTGGGCAGCGTCGTCATCACCCGCTATGCCGGACAGTCTGCCGCCGAGCTTTTTAAGGCCAAGTTAGAAAAATTGGGCATCCGGGTATACCATCATTATCCCATTGATGGTTATCCCAACAACATATCGCACATTGTCAGCGATAATGGATATGGAAAAAACGATTATATCGAGACCGATCGTCCACTGGTCATCATCACCGCCCCAGGTCCTGGCAGCGGCAAGATGGCTGCCTGTCTGTCTCAGCTTTATCACGAAAATAAACGGGGCATTAAAGCTGGTTATGCCAAATTTGAGACTTTTCCCATCTGGAATATCCCGCTAAAGCACCCAGTTAATCTGGCCTACGAGGCGGCTACCGCTGATTTAAATGATGTCAATATGATTGATCCTTTTCATCTGGAAGCTTACGGTATCACCACAGTTAATTATAACCGTGATGTAGAGATCTATCCTGTTCTGTCCGCCATGTTCGAAGGTATCTTCGGTTATTGTCCTTATAAATCACCTACCGATATGGGGGTAAATATGGCCGGTAATTGCATCATCGACGATGAAATCTGCCGGGATGCCTCCCGGCAGGAAATTCTTCGTCGCTATTATCAGGCTCTAAACCGCCTGACTAAAGATGAGGGGAGTAAGGATGAGGTTTATAAAATCGAATTGTTAATGAAACAAGCGAAAATCAATACCAATATGCGTTCTGTGGTTCCTGCTGCTAATGAGCTTTCTCTAAAAAATGGTTCTCCGGCTGCAGCATTAGAACTTCCTGACGGGCGTATCGTCACCGGAAAAACCAGTGGACTTCTAGGCGCCTCCGCCGCCGCCCTCTTAAATGCAGTCAAAGAACTTGGCGGAATCGCTGACCAGGTTCACTTGATCTCCCCTGCCTTTATCGAGCCGATCCAGGGACTAAAAACCCGTTACTTGGGAAGTCACAATCCGCGTCTGCACACAGATGAAGTGCTGATCGCCCTCTCCATGTGCGCCGCTACGGATGAAAATGCTCGTATTGCCTTAGAACAGCTTCCCAAGCTGCGGGGCTGTCAGGTACATACCTCAGTCATGTTATCTTCTGTAGATATCAAAATTTTTGCTAAATTGGGATTGGAACTGACTTCAGAACCATTTTATGAAAGTAAGAAAATTTACCACTGAATTGTAAAAATTACCAATGCCTGCCGGACTCTCTTCTCGGAATCCGGCAAGTATTTTTTGTTGCTGTGAGAGAATTTAAAATCAAATATTTTGCAGCCATTCCGGATGCTTCTTAAAATATTCCGCCGCATATTGTTTATCCAGCGCAATCCTTGCCTTCAGTTCTTCCAGCCCTCCAAACCGTTGTTCTGGGCGTTCAAAATCTAGCAACTGCACTTCAATATTCTTTCCATAAAGATCTATCCCCGGCTCCAGTCCCAAAATAAAGGTTTCTACTCCCACGGGATTCTCTCCGTGAATGGTTGGCTTAGCGCCTATATTGCTGACGCCACCATAATATTTGCCATCTATCAATATCCGAGAAGCATAGACGCCGAACCGTGGCAGATACTTCTCCGGCGGCGGCAAAAGATTAGCTGTCGGAAAGCCAAGGACTGACGCTCCTATGTGATTGCCGTGAACTACTTCTCCGTGAATCGCATAAGGTTCCCCCAAAAGTTTATTCGCTTTGGCAATATGTCCCGCATCTAGCTGCTCCCGAATATACGTACTACTGATATCTCGATGTTCGTCTTGCTCTTTCTCGATAATAACAGCCTTATAACCGTACTCTGGCGCCAATTTTTGCAGAAGTTCTGCATTTCCAGCCCGTTGATGGCCAAAACCACAATCCGTACCGGCCACAATCACATGTGCTTGCATCTGTCCCACCAGAATTCGTCTCACGAATTCTTCTGGCGACATCCTAGCTACTTCCTGATTAAAAGGATACTCCACCAAATAATCGATCCCTGTTCTTTTCATATTGTTTCGCCGTTCCTGATTGGTGGTAATCAACGCCTGTTTTTTTCCGGATACCACCCCCGCCGGCGCCATATCAAAAGTGAAAATTGCTGTCCGCAGCCCATCTTTCTCCCGAAAGCCCAGCATTGTCCGCAACAGCTTTTGATGCCCTTTATGGCGGCCGTCAAATTTACCAATAGTGACCACCGTAGGTTCTCCGATCTGAAATTCTTTTGTTCCGGCAATTACCTGCATCTCTTAGCTGCCTCCCAGAAATATTTTCTGCGGCTGATACCGCTTTTTCATGTTATCATACCGGTAAATTCCGATAAATTGTCCCTGGCTGTCATAGACACGAACATCAGAAACTATACTACCTGGCAACCATTCCTCTACCTGGCTCTTTTCTTCTATCACCGCCAGCCCGGCGCAGAAAGGATTTCCGTTATGCACCAGCTTGTCCCCTTCCCCCCCGGCTCTCATCATCAGTTTCGGAAAGCCCGCAAACACATAGTCTGTCGGCAGAATATATCGTTCTAATTCCCCCCGATCTCGCAATGTCTCAATCTCCTCCAAACGCAGACTGTCTGCCATGGCAAAGCAATCTACCCGGGTTCGCATCAGGCTCTCCATACATCCGCCACATCCCAACTTTCTGCCAATATCATGGCAAAGAGTCCGAATATAGGTTCCTTTCGAGCACACAATACGCATAGTCACCCGGGGAAGCTCCATCTTTAAAATCTCCAGCTCAAAAATCTCCACCCGTCGTGGCTGCCGCTCCACTTCTCTGCCAGCCCGAGCCAGTTCATAAAGCTTTTTCCCATTTACTTTGAGCGCCGAATACATGGGCGGAATCTGCAAATATGGTCCCAAAAAGCTCAGGATTGTCTCTGTTGCCATTCTTCCCATCATCTCTGACTGTTCCACTGTCTGCTCTGACAAAACTTTTCCTGTAGTATCTTGAGTATCGGTTTCTCTTCCCAAAAGCATCACTGCCCGATATTCTTTTGTCTTATCTGTCAGCAGGTCACATAGTTTTGTCCCTTTTCCCAGACACACCGGCAATACGCCTTCTGCCTGCGGATCTAATGTTCCTGTATGTCCGATTTTTTTCATTCGCAAAATACCCCTCATTTTCGCTACCACGTCATGAGAGGTATATCCTTTTTCCTTATAGACATTGATGATTCCGTCCATCTATGCTCCTTTAATTCCCGTCTGTTCCCACATCCGTACCGTCATCCGCCGGCAGCTGCTCCGCAATATGTACGGACAGATTATTAATCACATCATGGACACTCCCGTTCATGGTACAGCCCGCCGCCCGGATATGTCCGCCGCCACCAAAATAAGCGGCAACTTTGCTGACATCCACCAGAGTATTCGATCGCATACTGACTTTATACACATGATTTTCCGTTTCATGCAGGAAAATTGCGCACTCTACTCCGTCCGTCACGCGCAACTGATCCACAATTCCATCCAAATCTGCATGGTCAGCGCCGTAAAACTCCAGATCTTTCTGACGCACTGCCGCAAAAATGCAACGTCCGTCCATAAAAGAAATACTTTCTAGAAGCGCTCGTCCCAATATCTGATTTTGGACATAGCTCTTCCGAAAATAAGTATCGTCAATGATCTTTCCAAAATCAATTCCTTTCGCCATCAGTTTTCCGGCGACCTCCATCGTATAGGCCGAGGTATTACTGTTTTTAAATACGTTGGTATCATGAATCATTCCCGTATACAGACATGTCGCCACAGACATGCTGATTTTTTCCTCATCCAGAAACTGATACAGCACCTCACAGGTAGAACTGGCATCTGCTATAACCACATTTTCCTCCGCATAACCGTGATTGGTAACATGATGATCCAAGCAGATGCTGTGCTTTGCCTGTTCAAGGTATTTCGTAAAATCTCCCAAACGTGTTTTATCTCCGCTGTCCAAACAGATACATAGATCATAAACAGTTTCTATCTCCGTATCCTGACTGATCCTGTCAAAACCTTTCAGATAACGAAATTTGTCCGCCGGCTTCTCCAGATATACCTGTACGGTTTTTTCCGGATATTGCTCCAGCAGGTAGTTGCAGACGGCCAGGCAAGAACCTACACAGTCCCCATCCGGACGCACATGCCCTAAAATTGCAATATGCTCCGCATTCCGTGCCATTTCCATCAATCTGCTCATGCAATCACCTCCTAAACCTTTATGCGCCTCAAATGGCGCATCTGACCACTCACTCTTCCTGCAAATCCTTCGTCACTTCATCAATCAATCTTGACATATGCACCCCATATTCAATGGATTGATCCAAAATAAAACTGAGCTCTGGTGTGTTTCGCAAATTGATCCGACGCGCCAGTTCACGACGAATATATCCCACCGCGCTCTTTAATCCTGCAAGAGCATCCCCGGCAGCGTCTTCACTGCCCAGGACACTGATATATGCCTTACAATATTTCAGATCTGGTGTCACCTCTACCGACACCACACTGATCATCACCCCCGCTACCCGCGGATCTTTGATCTCTGTGCGAAGGATCTCGCTCAGCTCTCTTTGTACCTCTCCATTGATTCGTGTATTCTTAATGCTGTTTTTCCGCATAAAATATCCTTTCCTTCATCTCTAGCGCGGAACTTCGACCATCATATAAGCTTCAATCACATCATCCTCCTGGATGTCATTGAATTTCTCAAATACCAGGCCGCACTCATAGCCCGTCGCCACTTCTTTTACTGCATCCTTAAACCGCTGCAGAGATGCCAAGGGGCCTTCAAAAATCTGATCCTTTCCTCGGGTAATCCGGCAGGAACAGCCTCGCTGGAATTTACCGTCCGTCACATAAGCTCCGGCAATCGTCCCTACTCCGGAAGCTTTAAATAGCTGACGCACAATGGCATGACCGATCACCTGCTCCTCAAAGACAGGATCTAACATGCCTTTCATGGCCGCCTCCACGTCCTCAATTGCCTGATAAATCACCCGGTATAGCCGCAAATCCACTTTTTCCCGCTCTGCAATCGACTTTGCCGTCACATCTGGCCTTACATTAAAACCGATGATAATAGCGTTCGACGCAGAAGCCAGTGTTACATCCGATTCGTTGATGGCACCTACGCCTCCATGAATTACCTTAACCATCACTTCCTCATTGGAAAGCTTCAGAAGACTTTCTTTCACTGCCTCCACAGAACCCTGCACGTCTGCCTTCACAATAATAGGCAATTCTTTTACATTACCAGCCTTAATCTGACTGAACAGATCATCCAAGGACAGGCGAGATTTTGTATCCTCAAGCAGTTTGTTCTTGCTTTCGGCAATGAAAGTCTCCGCATAGTTTCTGGCTTCCTTCTCATTCTCTGTGGCCATTAATACATCTCCTGCTCCTGGCACATCATTTAATCCTAAAATTTCCACCGGCTGAGAAGGTCCTGCCTCCTTGACCCGACGTCCTTTATCATCCATCATTGCACGAACTTTCCCGTAACAGGCACCAGCGGTCACACTGTCCCCCACATGCAAGGTTCCTTTCTGCACGAGAATGGTTGCCACCGGACCTTTCCCTTTATCCAGCTCAGCCTCAATGACCAGTCCTCTCGCCTTCCGGTTGGGATTGGCTTTCAGCTCCTTGACCTCTGCCGCTAAAAGTATCATCTCCAAAAGCTCCGGAATCCCTTCTTTCGTGTGGGCTGATACTGGCACAAAAATAGTGCTCCCGCCCCAATCCTCAGGCACCAACTCATACTCGGATAGCTCTTGTTTCACCCGGTCAATATTGGCGCTGGGCTTATCGATCTTGTTGATCGCGACTATGATCTCTACCTCAGCAGCTTTTGCATGGTTGATCGCCTCCACAGTCTGAGGCATTACGCCATCGTCGGCTGCCACTACTAATATCGCGATGTCTGTAGACTGCGCTCCTCGCATACGCATAGCTGTAAACGCCTCATGTCCCGGGGTGTCCAAAAATGTGATTTTCTGTTCATTAATTTCTACCGTATAAGCTCCAATATGCTGAGTAATACCTCCAGCCTCACGAGAAGTCACATTGGTGGAGCGAATGGCATCCAGAAGAGAAGTCTTGCCATGATCTACGTGACCCATAACACAAACCACAGGAGATCTTGGCACCATATCGGCCTCGTTTTCATCATCTTCTTTCAAAAGCTCAGCAATTACATCAATCTTCTCTTCCTTCTCGCAGAGAACCTCATACTCCATAGCAATCTCTTCTGCTTTTTCAAAGTCAATCTCGGAATTGACTGTCACCACCTGACCTTGTAAAAACAGCTTTTTGATGATCACTGAAGGTTGTAACTTCATCTTATCTGCCAGCTCCTTGATCGTCAACACCTCCGGTAGGGTAATTACTTTTACCACTTCCTCCGCTGGCTTCTGGGTCACTTTCTGAGGCATAGAAAGATTATGTTTGGAAACCTTGCCCCCTTTACTTCTTGGCCCGTCTTCATTCACATTCTTTTTGTCATAACGATCATTCTTGTAATTATTGTTATTCTTACGATTGCTGGTGGGTTTTGCCTGGATCGGAGTATCAAAACTCTTGGATCCGGAATCCCGCTGTCCGGGACGTGCTGCTCCCTGACGGCCACCAAATCCTCCCTGCGTTCTTCCACTGTCACGGCCCTGAGCACCTGGCCCACGGTTGCCATCGCGATTGCCGCCATAGCCGCCTCCCCGATTGCCGTCGCGACCCGGACCTCCTGGTCCTCGATTCCCGTCACGACTGCCACTATAGCCGCCTCCCCGATTGCCATCACGGTTCTGGTTGCCATAACCGGTCCCCCGATTGCCATCACGACCGGCTCCATTGGGTCCACGGTTCCCATCGCGGCTGCCCGCATAGCCGCTTCCACGGCTCCCATCGCGGCCAGGGCCGCTAGGTCCACGGCTACCGTCACGATTCGTTCCAAAACTTCCACGATTTCCATCCCGGCCGCCTTCACGATTCCCGCCATAATTGCCGCGATTTCCCTCACGATTTCCGTTATAATTTCCACGACTGCCATCACGACCACCGGTCTCACGATTACTCCCCTGAGATCTAGCTCCTTCACGGAACGGCTGTCCCTGAGGTCTGGCTATATTCTGACCCTGTTGGCTATCTCCTGACTGTCCCTGGGGCCTGGATATTCCTGCTGCATTCTGAACCGGAGTTGCCTGAGGCTTTGCTGCTGCCGCAGGCGTATTTTGACTCTGAGACGTCTGTGGTTTTGCTATTGCCGGCTGTCCCTGATTTTGAACTGTCGGTTGCTTGGCGACTCCCTCTGTCGTTCCTGTACTTTGAACCGCCGGTATTCCTGCCGTTCCTGTCCCCTGAACTCCCTGGGGCTTTACGGTTCCCGCCGCCAACGTACCTGCACTTTGTTGGGTCTGACGGGACACTCCATTTTGATTCTGACTCCCTTGAGACTTCGCCGTTACAGCTAACCCCTGACTTTGAGATCTTCCGGCGCTACCAGCTGTTCCCTGACTCTGAGATGTCTGAGATTTTGCCACAGCAACTGTCCCTGAAACTTTGCCTGGCGCTGTGTTCCGGTCTGGCTGCTGTGTCTTGGGACGAGCCGGCCTCTGTTGAGAATTCTGAGGACGATATACGGCTGCAATCTTCTTTTTAGGAGCTCCTGCCTGAGTTCCGGTAGCCGATGTCTTATTTTCTGTATTAGCCCCTAAAGCCGTCTGTGGTTTCGCCTCCACACCGGCTCTGCTATTATTCATCGATCCTTTTGCATCTATACCCGCTTTGACGCCTGCCGGCGCCTTTGCTTCTCCAGAAGTCCCTGATTTCACTACCTGTTTCACCATTTGAATCTGATCTTCGTTGATGTTGGAAGAATGTGATTTCACATCCTGATTCTGCTTTTGCAATATTTCTAAAACCTCCTTGCTGGTCTTTCCTAATTCCTTCGCAAGCTCATTTACTCTCATACCCACTACCTCCGATTGTATTCATTAGTTTTACGATTGTCTTGGCAAAGCCCTCGTCCACAACTGCTAAAGATGCTCGCATCTCTTTGCCCATTGCGTGTCCCAGCTCGCCTTTTCCGCCGAAATAACAGATAGGAACTTTATAATAAGTACACATATTCATAAACATTTTTTTGGTATTGTCAGACGCTTCCTCTGATACCACCACCAGATACGCTTTTTCTGTCTTTACTGCTTTCTCTGTTGAAAATTCTCCGCTGACAGTCTTACCTGCCTTTGTGGCCAGCCCAATCAGGTTCAAGGCTCTTTGTCTGCTATTCAAGATGTTCCATCTCCTTTTCCAGAGTTTCATACACCTCTTTGGGAATCGCCATCTTAAAAGATCTCTCCAGCCCTTTTCCCTTAACTGCATTCCGGAAACATTCCACAGACGGACACAGATAAGCTCCACGTCCGTTCTTTCTGCCCGTGGCATCTAATGTGAATTCTCCTTCTGGAGTCTTCAAAATCCGAATCATCTCTTTCTTGTTTTTCATCTCACCACAGCCGATACACTGCCTCTGCGGAACCTTTTTTGTGCTCACCGATCCCTCACTCCCTATCTGTCATACGTCGTTATTCGCTATCCTGCTCCTCGTAATCCTCCACGGGGTAGTCCTCATTCACAGTTTCTTCTAATTCTTCTAAAGATGATTCCTGCGTTTCCTCCAAAGATGCCAAATCAAAGTCCGCTGGAAAATCATCATACACGCCCTCTTCCTGATCGTCGATTCCCATCTGTTCAAACAATCCTGTCTCTCTGGCCTGCGTCTCACTCTTAATATCAATCTTATAGCCAGTCAACCGAGCCGCCAGCCGGGCATTCTGTCCTTCCTTGCCAATTGCCAGAGAAAGCTGATAATCCGGCACGATCACCTGTGCCTCCCGCGCTTCTTCGTCGGCCACCACACAGATTACCTTAGCCGGACTTAAAGCATTCTCAATCAGAAATGCCGCATTTTCATCCCAGGTAATGATATCAATTTTTTCGCCTCTCAGTTCATTCACAATCGAATTCACTCGGGCACCGTTCATTCCCACGCAAGCGCCCACGGGATCTACATTGGAATCATTGGACCACACAGCAATCTTTGTTCTAGACCCGGCTTCCCGAGCGATTGCCTTGATCTCCACTGTACCGTCTCTGACTTCCGCCACCTCAGCCTCAAACAGACGCTTTACCAGATCCGGATGAGTCCGAGAAACAGAAATTCTTGGCCCCTTGGGAGTATCTTTAACCTCCAGCACAAATACTTTAATCCGTTCTGTTGGCTTAAATACCTCCCCTCTGACCTGCTCAGCTTCACTTAGAACGGCATCCACGCGCCCCAGATTGATGCTCACATTCCTTCCTAGGTTTCGCTGTACAATACCGGTTACTACATCCTTTTCCTTCTGATACCATTCATTGAATTGCATGCTCCGCTCTTCCTCACGGATCTTTTGCAAAATCACATTCTTTGCATTCTGTGTGGCAATCCGTCCAAATGATTTGGACTCAATAGGAATATGCACCACATCTCCCAGTTCATATTTAGGATTTTTCATTTTTGCTTCTGTCAGGCTCACCTGCAAAATGGGATCCTCTACCTCTTCGACTACTTCTTTATCTGCAAAAACTGTAAAATCACCCGTCTGCGGATTGATATTGACTCTTACGTTGTCTGCCTTACCAAAATGATTTTTACAGGCGGTAATCAGAGAATTCTCAATCGCTTCTAGCAGAGTCGCTTTGCTGATATTCTTTTCTTTCTCCAGCAGCTCTAGCGCCTCGATCAGTTCTTTGTTCATGATATTTTCCTCCTAATGATACTTTCCTTTTCTAAAAGTCGAATGCCAATCGAATCAGCGCAATCTCCGAACGGACAAATACCTCTTCCCCGCCATCCTCTGTCTCAATTGTTACCGTCGCTTTGTCATAGGTTTTTAAAATACCTGCAAACTCTTTCTGTTTTTCCCGCGGCTTATACAGCCGGATCTCCACCTCTTCCCCTAGACTTCTCTCAAAATCTTTATCCTTTTTCAGCGGTCTTCCCAATCCTGGTGAGCTCACTTCCAGTGTATAGCTGTCATCAATAAAATCCTCCTGATCCAGCCAGTCACTTAAAGTCCGGCTGATGATTTCACAGTCATCCACCGTAATGCCGCCTTCCTTATCTATATAAGCCCGCAGATACCAGTTCCCTGCCTCTTTCACGTACTCCACATCCACCAGTTCAAACTGATGTTTTTCCAGAAGCGGTAGCAAAAACCGCTCTGTCCGGGACTCGTATTCTTCTCTTCTTGCCATTCTGTCACCTCTTCCTACCAGTCATAGTCGGAGCCTACCCTCGCCATGAGCTGTCCCCATACCAAAAAGTAAGAGTGGACGTATGCCCACTCTACTATTTGTCATCTATCATGTTATCATATGCATTATAACACCAGGAAATGTCAATTGCAAGAGGTTTCTTCTGTTTTTTTCCGGCTTTTTCCACCTGCAAATAGCCGCCAACATCGTTCCCATAGCACCAGAAGGACAAGCGATCGCCGCTAGATCCATCGATTCTCCTTTTCGTCTTCCATAATCGTTTGTTTTTTGTCATTTTATCTCTCGTCATTTTTATTATGCAATCTTTTTACCTTCTTCGTTTATTTCCGTATTCTTCACAAAATCACAATTCTATTTTTGTGTATCCTGTCAATTTAAGACAATATTTCTTATTATTGTTAGAAAAAATGTCAATTGCTTTTTTATAAAATTTTTATTACAATAATGTTTGGTTGTCAATATTTTAACAAGTTTGTCATCTGATTGACAAATCCAAATCATTCTATTATCAGGAGGGTACTATGAGTAAAAAAACTACAACTGTCAGCCAAACTCCCATCAATGATGACGTAGTAGTTGCCGAGAAGTTCCAACTATCGGACATGCTACACAAAGAAGATTGGCTTTCCATCTGGGGCGCATTTATTATCATCGCCATTGCGTCTCTCGGAGTTATCAGTGGCGCCTTTGTCTTTAAAGCGGGCACTTTTGGAAAATGGGGCGATGCCGATCACGGCTCCTTTTTGAAATTTTTTAACGGAAGCGAAACCTGCTTTTCCACCTGGGGCGGTATTTTATTAACACTGATTGCCCTGATTGTCATCTTTGCTGTCTCCAATCAGCTTATGGGAAAAAGCATTGCCAAATATGCTGTAGCTTTCCTGGGCCTGTTTGTCCTGACTTGCCTGGTACGCCTGATTTCTTCACAGGTTACCTTCAGCAAATATCTGGAATATGCTTTCTGGGCTTTGATTTTAGGCTTGGTTATTTCTAATCTTATGAAAGTTCCGGATTGGCTAAAACCGGCCATCCAAACAGAATTTTACATAAAGACCGGATTGGTACTTATGGGCGCTTCTGTTCTTTTCTCCAACATCCAGAAATTTGGCCTTTATGGACTGGGTATCGCTTGGGCAGTAACTCCTGTTGTTATCATTTTTATGTGGCTTTTAGGAACAAAATATTTAAAGATGGAAAACAAACGGATGGTTATGACCATAGCTGCTGCGACTTCTGTCTGTGGTACTTCTGCCGCGATTGCTACGGCCGCCGCCTGTAAAGCAAAAAAGACAGATTTGACTTTTGCTGTAGGTATTTCTTTAATCTTCACGGTTCTGATGATGGTTGGCATGCCATTGTTTTGTAAGGTGGTCGCTCTGGATCCGATGGTTGGCGGCGCCTGGATTGGTGGTACGGTTGACTCCACTGGCGCTGTTGTATTAGCAGGCAATGCCTTAGGTGAACTGGCCGGACAGGTAGCTGCTCTGGTAAAAATGATTCAGAATATTCTGATCGGTTTTGTCGCCTTTGCTGTGGCCGTTTTCTTCACCACCAAGGTAGATAAGACAGAAAATCAGACGGTTGGCGCTTCTGAAATCTGGCACAGATTCCCCAAATTTATCCTGGGCTTTCTGGGAGCCTCCTTATTCTTCTCCTTTGTGTTCCAAAACACCATTGGCGTAGAATCCACTGCCAAAATTTTGTCTGACATCAAGGAATTCCAAACCTGGTGCTTCGCTCTTGCTTTCACTTGCATTGGTCTGGAAACCAACTTCAAAGAGATGGCAGAACAATTCCAAGGCGGCAAACCTTTTGTCCTCTATATTGTAGGTCAGGTATTCAACCTAGTTTTGACCTTTGTCGTCGCCTGGCTTTTACTGTCAGGACGGATCTTCCCCATCCCGAATATCACAGTCTAAACTATATCTGCACCAATGTGTGCATCCTGGAAATCCAGGATGCACTTTCCTGTAAGAAATCGTTCAGAAAGGATATTGTCATGAAAAAAAGAAAATCATCCGAACCTTTGACTCCCTTAAAAGTAGTATGTACTGCAGGGATCCTTTTCTTTGTGGCCGCTATTTTTGTTGCTGTTTATATGATGGCAAACAATATGGGACAGGTCCCTGGAATCGACTTCGGGCCAGGCCAATATTATTATACCGATATTCCTGGCTGGCAAAAATATTTCCTGCCTGACCATTACGAAAATCCGGTTCCTTTAGGAGTTCTCATCTTTATGTTTTTTGTCTGGGGATTCTTGATGTACCGGCTTTGGACATATCTGGACCAAAAGCTGAAGTAATAGGACCAGATATCTTTTCTCTATCGCAGTTGTTTCAGGATCCTGTTCACATCTTCATTCTTTCCGATCACCATCAGGTGCTCATCTTCCCGGATCACATAGTCTGCCGGTGGCATCAGCTTTGCCCGCTCTCCTTCTTTGGTGGCCAGAATACTGATGCGGTACTTGTTCCGGATGGATAATTCGATAATGCTTTTGCCCACCCATTCCGGCAACGGTGGGATCTCATAAATGGAAAATTCTTCTGTCAATTCAATATAATCAAACACATGGTTGGCGCTGTAACGAACTGCCAGCTTTTCGGCGATATCTCGATCCGGATAGATGACTTCATCAGCACCGTTCCGCAGTAAAAACTTGGCATGAATATCTCGGTTGGCTTTGCTCACCACATACCTTCCGCCCAGCTCTTTCACCATGCTGGTGATCTCTAAGCTGCTCTGAAAATTCGTCCCAATACAGATAAAGCAAATATCAAAATTATCAATCCCCAGGCTTTTCAATACTGCCTCATTGGTACAGTCGCCTATCTTCGCACTGACCACATAATCTAACATATCTTCCAGTGTCTCTTCATTTTCATCTACGATCATAATCTGATTGCCCAATTTTGCCAGGTTCGTACACAGATGACGGCCAAACCGCCCCATACCAATAATTAAAATTGATTTCATAAGCGAATCCTCCTCTCAATTCCTGTAGCAAGTTATCCGATAGTAATCCTTCCCACCGGCTGTTGCACCCGCGCCACTTTTTTGCGCTGGGTAAAAGACAAGGCAAAAGACAAACTGCCTACCCGTCCGCAATACATCAAAAAAACCACCGCAAACCGTGATGCCGCGTTCAATCCTCGCGTAATACCCGTCGTCATCCCCGCTGTGCCAATTGCTGAAAATGTCTCAAATAACACATCCATCACCGGATATTTCTGGGTTGCCATGATGAACAGCGACACCGTCAACGCTAACGTCAAATTGATCATGAAAATGGCGCTGGCCTGCTTTAATACATCGTCCTCCAACCTTCTTCCAAAAGCATTGACTCCATACGTTCTGCGAATCGTTGACCACAGATGCAGATAGATCACAATCATTGTAGTGGTCTTTACTCCGCCAGCAGTAGAACCAGGGCTCCCGCCGATGAACATCAAAATTACTGTCAACATTTTGCTGGCATCTGTCAGCATCCCTGTATCTACAGTATTAAAACCAGCCGTGCGGGCTGTCACGGAAGAAAAGAGTGACGTCAGAATCTTTCCACTCAGATCCATTCCCACCAGCAAATTTCCTGATTCAAATCGGTAAAACAACCAGGCGCTGCCAAAGATTAGCACGAATGTGGTCAACAATACAATCTTGGTGTGAAGCATATATCGATGAAAATGTAACCAATGGCGACTCAGATCGTCCCAAACGATAAAGCCAATTCCACCGATCACAATCAGTGACATAATCACTAAATTGACCAGCCAGTCATTATAATAGCCCACCAGCGAACTATACGGCCCCTGCCAACCCATCAGGTCAAAGCCGGCATTACAAAATGCAGAGATGGCATGAAAAAAACTGTAGTAAATTCCTCTTCCCACTCCGTACTGCGGGACAAAACGAATGGCCAATAAAAGCGCTCCTGTCCCCTCCCATATCGCCGTGCCAATCACTATCTTTTTGGCCAACCTCACAACACCGCCAATCTGCAAGGTATTGACACTTTCCTGCATCAATCCCCGCTCCTTTAAGCCAATTCTTCGGCGCAGAACAATGGCAAGAAACACTCCGATCGTTACGAATCCAAGTCCGCCAATCTGTATCAATGTTAAAATAACCAGCTGGCCAAATATTGACCAATGACTCCAGGTGTCATATACTACCAATCCGGTTACGCATGACGCACTGGTCGCCGTAAATAGACAGTTCAAAAAGCTGCTGACTTCACCAGTCCGGCTGGAGATAGGCAGCATCAGCAGTGCTGTGCCTGTCAGTATGATGCCCAAAAAACCATAGGCAATAAACTGTGTTTGTGTCAAATGATTGCGGGCATAATATAATTTTCGAAACAGATTATTTCCGAAAACGGACATGGATCCTGCACCCCCTTTGTACTAGAATAAAAAAGACATACATGGCCAGATTTACCAGAACAATGCTGGCGCCTGCTGGCGTAGACATCCGATAAGATACCACAATCCCTATGCAAAAACAAAAAACCGATAAGATCCCAGAACACAGAATCACGCTGCGAAAACTTTTAAAAAGCCGCATCGAAGTCAACGCCGGAAAAATCACCAGACTGGAAATCAACATCGCTCCCATCATCCGCATTCCCAACACAATCGTAACAGCTGTCAGCACCGCAATCAGACTGTTATAAAAGCCTACTCGGATTCCGGTTGCCCTGGCAAAATTCTCATCAAAGGTAATTGCAAAAATTTTATTATAGCAAAAAACAAACAGGCTTAAGACAATCAAAGACAAAATGGCACTTAAATACACATCTTGACGACTCATAGCCAAAATGCTGCCAAACATATAGCTGCTGACATCAGTAGTCATTCCTGTAGTCAGAGAAGTTACCACAATCCCTATTGCCAGAGCGGAAGCTGATATCATAGCAATCGCAGCATCGCTTTTCACCTTACTGTTCTCCGTGAGACGCAAAAGGAAAAATGCAGCGAGTGTCACTACCGGAATGGATACTGCCAGAGGCTGCCATCCTACTGCCACGGCAATCGACAGCGCACCAAAAGACAAATGAGACAACCCATCTCCAATCATAGAATACCGTTTTAACACCAGACTGACGCCCAAAAGCGCCGCACAAAGCGACACCAAAATCCCTCCCAGTAAGGCCCGCACTAAAAACGGATAGGACAGCATTTCCTGTAACATTTTCATTTTCGCTCCTCCTTGTCCCTCTTCCTTTCTCTGCCCTGCGAGCTTCAACTTTCCAAAAAGGCTTTCCCGGCCGCACTCTGGGCATAATCTGCAGCCGGCCCAAAAAATAATGCCCGCTGCTGCATATGCAGAATCTTATTTGCCTGGCCAATAATACTGCGAATATCGTGAGACACCATCACAATCGTAATGCCATCCCTCTGATTCAGTTTTCGGATCAGACGATAGAATTCCTGAATCGCTGACGGATCTAATCCCGTGATTGGTTCATCCAGAATCAACATCTGTTCCGTGGCACATAATGCACGCGCAATCAGCACTCGTTGCTGTTGTCCGCCGGACAGCTCCCGATAACATTGTTTTTTCAATTCTGTAATGCCTAAACGCTCCATGCTTTGCCTTGCCAGTCTTCTTTCCTCTTGGGAATAAAATGGGCGATTTCCTCGACGACTGAGAGTTCCGGAAAGCACCACCTCAGAAACTGTAGCCGGAAAGTCCCGCTGAGCTGCTGTCTGTTGCGGAAGATAACCGATCCCTCCACGTCGCAGCTCTTCTGCCACAATAAGCGTGCCGGCAGTCGGCGCCAGCAGTCCTAAAAGTCCCTTGATCAAGGTACTCTTGCCAGAACCATTGGCCCCCACAATACACAAGTAATCGCCTGGATCGATAGTGATGCTCAAATCTACCACCGCATCCTGGTTTTCATATCCAAAATCTGCATGTTCACACACAATAAACGGCTTCATTCAACCAACCCTTTTCTCAGATTCTCAACATTCTGCTCCATCAGCTCCACATAGGTCACGCCAGCTTCAAACTCTCGCCTGGTTACATTGTGACAGGAATGCAAAAGAAGAGGCTGTGCTCCACTTTCCTCACTAATAATCTCTGCTACCCGGGTACTGCTAAGCTCCAGATAATAAATTACCGGAATTTGTTTTTCCTTCACTTTATCGATCAGATAAGCGATTGTTTTCGCGCTGGGCTCCGTATCTGTGCTACATCCCGAAAAAGCAGCACGATAATCCAAATCATACTCCTCTGCCAAATAACGAAACGGAAACTTGTCCCCCAGTACAATCAGGTTGCGCTGACGTTGGTCAGACACTTCCCTCAATTCATGGTCAATGCGTTCCAATTGCCTCCGATATGTCTCAGCCGCTCTCTGATATTCTGCTGCATGGAGTGGATCCTTCTGCCCAAGCACCGTACTGATAACCTCTATCATCTTCATAGAATTTACCGGCGAAGTCCAGATATGTTCATCGTATTCTATATCCACATGATATCCGTCGTCATCGATCTCTGATAGTTCCTGTCTGTCATCTGTCTTTCTCGCTGCTCTTCCATTCAAATTCTCTCCCACAGCTTCCGTCCCCTGTTTATATCCCGCATGTTCCCGATGCGCTGCCAAATCTTCATCGTCTGCATGATCTCCATGAGCCCCGTCCTCCATCCCCTCCACCAGTTCTTCCTCCACGACATCCACATAATCCATCAAAGTTACCACCGTAATCTTGGAAGAATCCACAGCCTCTAACACTTGATCCAGCCAGTGCTCCATCGCGCCGCCATTGCAAATCAATACATCAGCCTCCTGAATCCTGCGCATATCAGCCGGAGTCGGCTCAAAAGAATGGCTGTCCATCCCTGCCGGTACTACCAAAGTCAAATCCACCCACTCACTGCCAATCTGCCTGACAAAATCATAATAGGGAAAGATCGTCGTGACTACATTTAATTTATGATCTGCAGGATCAATTTCTTGTTCCTTAACTTCTGACGGATCTCTGCCACACCCGGTTAATAAAAAGATCAAAAACCAGCCGGCCAATTGCCACAACCTCCGGCTTATTATCGGTATCTCTTTCATCGCCTTCCTGCTTTCTGCTGGTTTATTTTTCCTGCCTATTATATGCCACTCAAACCTCCTTTTCAAGTGTTTTTCGAAATCTGTCTTTTGCCTGTTGCCAGCAAACATAAAAAATGGTAATTTGTTTCTCACTTTTTAAAGAGAAATTCTCTTTTGTGAGCACAAACCACCATTTTTCTACAATTCTCAAAAAACTGTCACCTCCCGCAGTGACGATCCTTGTATAATTTCTCGCAATGTTTGTTCCTTCGCTTCATCATACATGCGAAAAATCCGCTCTGCTTCCTGCTGGTTATGATACACCTTCCAATATCGCGTTGTCAGACTGTTCTGCCCATGATTGGCAATGAATCCCTCCACATCCTCTACTGGATATTCCAGCAATACCCCAAGCTCATGCGGAAAATCTCCTTCCGCTCCGGCATATTGCAGATATCTCTTCCGAAGTTGCTTCAGTACTGCTGTAACCTCATATTTTTCATATCCGCAATCTCCCAGAAAGCGTCGAACCTTTCCTCTCTGCAGATGTTCTTCCAAACGCTCATAGCGGTACAAAAATAATACTTCTTTTTCTCCATCCTGATAGAGCGGCACACAGATGACTCGGCTCTGCTTTAATTTTTCCCGAATATATCGCCAATCTCCAGGTTTACCCGTCATCAAATTCGAAATCTTTACGCCCTTAAGCACAGGCGCACATTGTACTGCTACTTGAAACCCTAACTTTCCCTCCGGACCACAACTCTGCAAAAATGAAAGTATAGTTTCTACAGACATGGTAATCCTCCTCATTTTCTTTCTATCATTTTCTGGTTCTTACTATTCCCTTTGTCATTTGTTCTATGCAGTAGTTTTTCTTAAGCTGCTAATATCTGCTCCCATGTTAGCATAAGCTAACTAAACAGTCAAGAATCTCTCCTGTTCAAAATTTCTCAATAAAATATTTTATATTGTTACACAATTCTTAACACTCTTTTCATACTCTCTTACATTTTATTACAGTTTCATTACCTATATTGATTTTCTCACTTTTTCCTGTTATACCAATAACTGGAGGTGAACACAATATGGAAAACACAAAATATAAAATCGGTGATGTGGCGAATCTGATGGGCCTCAGCCGGGACACACTCCGTCACTATGAAAAACGTGGTATTCTTACTTCTCAAAGAGGAGATAATGGCTACCGTTATTATACCGATCAGGATATTTCACGCCTGATCTCTATCCTTTACCAGAGAAAAATGAATATTCAGTTGGGGGATATGAAAGCAATCTGGAACTCAGATAATTCTATCGATGATCTGACTAATATCATGAATACCCGGCTAAAGGAAGAGGAACAGAGTATTCGGATGCACCAGCAAAATATTGCCCGATTGCAGCTGACCAAATCTGACTGTGAAGACATCCAGCACAATATTGGCAAAATTACTTTATTGGATTTTCCATCTGCCTACATCATTGTTCCCCGCCTGGAATTATCCCAGGCTGCCGAACAATGGTTCTACTATGCTGGTAAATATTCCGGCCTTGATATGATGTACACATTCAGCGAATTTACCTGGGCTCATGGTGAGAACCACACACTGAAAATAGAACACAAAAACTCACAGCTGATTCTTTTCGATCATCTGAAAGAGTATGTGGATTATCCCATCTCTCCCGATATTCCCATGACTCCCCACTCTTTGCTGTGTGTATCTACTTGTTGTGCCAGTGAATCTATTATCCCGTCCCAGGAGAATTTGCTGCCAATGATTTGCTGGGCCGAACAACAGGGATTTTTATTATCTCAGCAATTTTATTCTACCTATACTACCCGCGGACGCATCGATGGGCAGGACAGCTATTTTTTGCGGATTTATATTCCGGTCTTTTGAGTATGGGAAAAGGCTTTACGGGCTGGTTTGCATGGATAGGTACGTCAAGGAAAAGGAACGAAAACCAATGCCAAACCGGTGTTAGCCGTGATAATCCTCGCAAATCTCATGATTTCTTTTTAAAAATAATGCCAGATTCCTTTCTCGTTTTGCCGAATAATCTGGCCCCTTTTTCTTAAATAATCCAGATGTGCCAGACATTCTCCTACTGCGAACCATTTTTGCACCAGGGGAAATTCTTCCCAGGATCTTGCACGGATTTTCCAGGTCATTTTTCCGGCGATTTCATAAGCGGTCATTCCTGGATTTTCTTTGATAATATGCCGAGAATCCTCCAGCCTTTTCTGATGATGATTCAGTAAATCTTCCACGCGTTTCTGATAATCCCCTGACTTGCGGTGTCCCGGAAGCGCCAGTTTCACTGGTAAATTCCGGAACCGTTGCAGACTATCCAGATAGTCTCCCAATGAATCCTTGCTGTTTTCCCATCTCGTAATATTGGGACTGATATCAAACAGCACATGGTCGCCGCTGAATAATATCCCTTGCTTTTCAGCCCAAAGCATGATGTTCCCCGGTGTATGGCCGGGAACCAGCAAAAGCTTCAGTTGGTATTCTCCCACCTCAATTACCGTCTGGTCCTCCTGTCCGCAAAATCTGGCATCCAAAGCCGGCAATGCCATTGTTACGGCCGGATTGCTATGCAAGATCTGTTCGATCTCCTGTGTGGTAAATCCTTCAGAAACATACGATTCCTTCCATGTTTTATCTTTCCCCTTGCGCAGGGTATCTTTTCGAAAATCCAGATCCGTCTGACTCATATATATTCTTCTTTCCGGTCCGGCAAACAAATCCGCCATGCCGGAATGATCTGAATGCACATGCGTCACCAAAACATCTCTTTTCTCCGGAATGGATCCCAGCTCTTCTAGTCCTTTTGCCAGCGCCCTTTGGCATTCTTCACGCCGGAACCCGGTATCAATCAGCAAATCTTGTTCTTTTCCCCGGATAAAATAACTGTTCAGCTCTTTTAAGGGATTTTCGGGAAGGACAACACCGATCCGGTAAATATTTTTTGCTACCTCCTCAATCATGTATCCTGTCCTCCTTTTCTTTTCGTACAATTACAATACAATCCATGCATTCTTCACTTCCACAAATTCATCAACCGACTGCTCCCCACAACATATCTCTTTCCACAACATAGTGGCTTTGGAATGTTCTTTCTCGTTCTGATATTTTTCCTCGTACTGGTATACTTGAAAAGCCAAAGCTGCGCCTTGAGAGCGGATTTCAATATTTCTTTTTATTTCCATATCCGTCTTCTTATCTGTTTTATATCTTGTCTGTTGTTCTATGACAATCAACGCTTTATTTACCATACAGAGGATTTCTTCTGGCAATCGGTTCTCGTTTTGATAAAAAATATTATGGACAATCACCAGAAATGCTACCAGACCTGGTTCTTTTCTGGCGCGAATCACTTTAAGTAGTTCCAGAAATAAAAACGTCCATTTTTCTTCGTTCTCTTCTGCAAATTCCAGCATATATTTTTGAATGGCAAACGCCGATGATACGGTTGTCTCAATATCTGGTGCATATAGGGAATCGACAAGCTGTTCTAAAAGTTCTTCTCTTTCTTTACCGGCTAAAAAACTGACTTCTATCTCTCCCGTTTCCATTCCATATTTTCGCATGGATTTTAGTGTATTGCTTATTCTGCTAATGGCAGAAGGCGGCAATAAATCTAAATCAACTTTCGAAAACGATGCCATGGTTCTTATCAAAAGGCGGTAAGCACGATGTGAGAATTTTTCTTCAAATTCAAGAAGAGAGCCACCTCTTGCATCCATCTGTGCCTTTGCATGATTCCAAAAATCAAGCAATAGGTTCATAAGCTGTTCTGTCTCATCTGCCCCCCAAAATGCCGGAATATTTTCATTAAAAACGCGAAGCTGATCCAGAAACGGAATCTCAAACAACTTATGCTTCTCAAGGCTGTCATGCAAATCTTTGATCTGTTTTTTATCAAAAAAATAATTCTTAATCCTGACACTCACGTTGATATCCGAAGGACATGGCCATTGAAGGTATGCAAATACATAGTAATTATCCGTATCGGGAAGCCCGGTTGTCTCTTCTACCTGCTTCCATAATAATTCGCCAAATAATCGCTTCTGATCGGCAGACAATTTTTCCCATTGATATAATTTTCCCAGTCGAGAAATCGCTGCTCTTCGTTCCGTATCGGAGTTCTCTGCCTTTTTTAATATATTATTGATATTTGCGCGATCGATATATTTTCTTGTATATAATGGTTCTGCCAGCTTTTTTGAAGAAATCACGTCAAACGGATCCACCTGCTTATCGGAATCCAGACGATGTCTGTCCTGTGCCGAACAATCCAAAAGAGCATTGAGTGCAGAAGCCTTACTATTTTCACTCGCGGCGCCCATCACTCTTATAATAAACGGATCTAACGATCGGATCTTTTGAATCGCATCTTTTTCAATTAGCTTTATCATCAAATAAATCAGCTGTTCCTGCTGAGGCAAGGTCGCTACCGCACTCATACATTTCAATATTTCGATAGCACCTTCTGCTATCGAGGTATAGATATTGCCATCCCGCCACGGATTATAATTTTTTATCATGTCTATATTACAATCCAATGCGTGGTAGACATAACGAAATAACTGATCTTTCGTCTCTCTATCCCATAATGCCAGCCTTTTCCGTGTCAGACACCTTTCCACATCCTTTTTCTCTTCGTTTCGAAGCAATAGCTGCCAGGCCACCCGCGGGTGAGAGTCTAATATAGCCTCCATCATACTTTCTCTGTGTGAGCTTAAGAGGCGAACACGTCCCAGATGAAATGGCAAACCACTTTTTTCCAACAGGCGATAAAAGGAATATGCCTCCCAGCAATAATTGCCTGAGCTCACGATATTCACGGTCTCTCTGTTCAGCTCAAAGGAAGGCAAGTCATATTTGTTCTCCATCCATGTAAAAACAGCCTGATCACATGCCGCCTTTTCTTTCTCAAACGAATGAAAAGAGCACCATTTTTCCCGTTCTCTGTGGTAATTTAATATCTCACCCCGTGTTGTCTCATCATAACCCCCTGTAGATTGCAAAAGAAAGCTCTGCAAATGAAGGATGCAGGCATATAAAGATTTAAAATAAATTCTCTTGGATTGTTTCTCCAATTCTCCGGAAAAAATTTTATTCCTGACCTCACAAGATAACGCATTCAATTCTTTTTTTGCATCTTCGCACATACCGCATTCTGCCTTTAAACCACACAAACGAAGACGAATTTCAAAAAAAGAAGGATCCACTGCCAAAGACTCCAGTTGACTGCATACACAAGAAATTTCCATCTTAGAAAAACTCATGAGAATTTTCTCCCATGTGATCAGAAATTCTTTTTCTTTATCTGGCTTTATACCCCTGGCAAGATGCTGGTATACTTCATTCCAGTCCTTCTCCTGTAAATCTTCCCGAAACTCCCTTAGCAAAAACAAGCCGATTTGAAACCATTTTTCTGTTGTCTCATTATCCGTCAGATTCTCTTTTCCATCTATAGATTTCCATATCCGATATGCCTGTTGTTGTAAAAACTGCGTATACGGCAGCAAAGCGGTTTCATATCGCCATAATAACTCGTAAGTGAAATCGAATTCTTCTTTCTGTGATACCAACGTTTCGTATTGCAGCAATCCTTCGCATTGATTGTATCGTTGTAGCTTTTCCCGAATTCTGACTGGGGGGACATACCAATTTGGATAATGCTCCCGTTCTTTTCTCCATTGTATTGTCAGTGTACGAATATCATTTTGACGTTTTTTCCCATCCCCCAATATTCCATCTTTATGTTCATAATGAAGCTGCCAGTCGACTTCTGTATCCCGCTCATATTCCGTTTGTTCCCGCGCTTCCTCTTGCGAGGCAGCCGCCAGATGATTCGTTGTCTCATTCACAGATACAGAAAGGCTTTCTGGATTATCTGCTCCATTCTCTTTATGGTATTCTTCATTTTCCTTCTCCTGATTTTTAGGGGATTCCTGAATGGATGACTTTATCAATGAGGAAATCGATAAAATCAATCTCTGCGTCTCGTCATTCCCTTTCTTGAGCTCGTCAAAATTATCCTGCATACTCCTATGCATGTCCCCCAAAAACATCTGGTTTGCCATATCGGGGTTGTTTTGATAAAGGATAAGAAAAACCATATTTAGAAAATTCTCGATAAAACTTTCTGCATCTTTCCCTTTGATTTCATACATCACACAAAGGTTCTTCAGCTGCTCCCTTAACTCTTGCGCCCAAATAAACCGCGGCTTATCATTTATCTTTTCATACAAATGATCGATCTCGTCCTTAGAAAATATGGACTGTATCTTTTCTGCCAATTCATCCTGGCACCTCGCTTCCACATGCATACAGATAAATTCGCCAATCTCTTCCATCTGCCGGCGCAACCCGATATCCTTTTTGATATCTGTTATTTTACATTTTCCCGTATCACTTACCATTCCTAAAACCTGTCCCAAAACAAATTCCAGAACAGCCGCTATTCTTTCAGATATCAACAGATTTTATCCCCTCCCCATCCTCCTCCAATTTTCTGAACACATATCTCTTTTCCTCTGATAATTCCTCAGAATATGCAAATCCTAACCAGCAAAAATCTTTCATTTCGTTCGGATCGACAATCCCTTTTTCCGCCATAAAACGTACCATCTCTCCTCGGGCCATCTTCGCTAGAGTTCCTTTTTGTTTCTTCTTCCCGTCAATGATCTGAACAAATTCTACTGTGACAAAACGCTCTTTATCTGTGATATAATTCTCAATGCACCGGGAATATTCCTTTGATGCCAGATTGATAATCACGGAATCCCCATCCGGCAACTTTTTATTGAGATCGCATAATTTTTTGTATAATCGATCTCCCCAAAAATCATAAAGATCTTTACAGCCTTTCACCATCAACTTTGCCTGCATCTCCAACCGGTAAGGCGTAACCCCGTCAAAAGCTTTCAAAAGGCCATAAAATCCCGACAAAATACACAGATGGTCTTCCACATAGGAAAGAGCCTCTTTTGTGAGCACTGCCGGAGCCAGATGCTGATACTGTAAGCCCTCATATGCCATAATCGCCGGTGTCAATGCTCCTTCCAGATTCATAGACTGAAATCGCTCATAATTTAATCTAGTAAGCGAATCATTACACTTCCATAAAGCCTTCGCCTCCGAAAAAGATAGAGAGCGAATCTTTTCCATGAGAATTCTTGTATCCTCTTTAAATTCCGGAACTCCCCTGATATCATAAGAATCCGTATCCAGGTTCATCTTTTTCGCAGGCGAAATAATTATCTTCATACGTCCTGCAGCTTTTCCAACTCTTCAAGCATCTGAGCCGGATTTTCCGCTGCTTTTACTTTGCTGAAAACCTTGACAATCACGCCGTTTTCATCAATCAGATAAGTGGTCCGAACCACCCCCATAGACACTTTTCCATAATTCATCTTTTCCTGCCATACCTCATATGCCTGAATACAGGAGAGCTCCGGATCCGAAAGAAGAATAAACGGAAGCTTATACTTTTCTTCAAATTTTTTGTGAGATGCCACACTGTCTTTACTGACACCGATCACCACGGCCCCCTTCTCCTGAAATTGAGGATACCGCTCTCCAAAACCGCATGCCTGCTTTGTACAACCCGCCGTGTTATCCCTGGGATAAAAATATAACACTACTTTTCTGCCCTTGTACTCCTCCAAAGTATGAATCTGTCCATTCTGATCCGGCAGAGAAAATGTTGGCGCTTTTGTTCCGATTTCTAACATAATAATGATTCTCCTCCTTTTTAGCATAGATCTTTTTATTATAGCAAATAGTTATTTTCTTTGTCAGCCACCTGCAAAGCTGCGAGGATATACGTCGCATATCCCTCAGCAACAAGTGGTTCTAACTTACATAAAGCTTCCGCCTCCTCATAGCTTTGTGCTTTAAAAATAACCATGCCGGCAACCCCAGGATAACCTTTAAATGGGCCGCAAAGTTCTATTTTTCCCTCAGCATCTAAATTCTTCAAGTTTTCTACATGTCTGGTTATTACGGCTTTTGTAACCTTGTTATAAGATTTCCCCTTTTTTATTGTCATTACATATAACCACTTTTCCATATTCTTTTCTCCATTTTAATAATTTTGTCTTCCTTTTTTCTCCACTACCTTACTCAAAAAATCCATCTGTATCAAAAATGTGATCCAGTTCGTCGTTATTTACAGCACCTAGCACCTTATCCCGAATTGCCGTCCGGTACATATCCAGACGCTTGAAGCGGTCTTTTCCGGATGCGTCCTTGCTCAATCGGAGCAGTTGGATTCTACCGACGCCCGGATTCTGTTTCGCGTACTCTGCGAATCCCTTTGCCTTTCCCAGATTGTCCTTGAAATCTGGATTGTGCGGCTCAAGAATGTCGATAACATAGCCAAGTACCTTGTCCTCACGGACTACAATGAAATCCGGGTATGTAGGCTTTATTTCTCCATCTATCTCATAAGGTATGCAGAGAGCCCAAGAAGCTCTGGACGGATTCCGGATCCAGCAGACGAAGTCTGACCTTTTTTCTTCTTCCGCAATGACTCCGGCCTCCCACGTATTCAGCTTCATCGTAGCCACGCCAGTCGTGTCACTGACAAAAAGGTGATCTCGATATTCCTTACCGCCGGTCTCGTGCGGCACCTGAATCGTCTCCGGGAGACGGAAGTTATGCTTACTCACCACATCGCCATCGGAAACGATGCTGTCATAGTCTCTGCGGATTTTCTCCGAATCGATTGTGGCAATATATCTGCGATAGTCATCATTCAGATTATGAAAGCGCGACTCCGCATATTTATGAAGCTTATTCATGCAGTCCTCGTCAGCAACGAAGAGGATGACATCCACCTTAAAAGCGGTCAGATCCTCCATGTCCATGTACTTATTGCCGTAGGCCATACCGATCCCTTCGCGTCCCAGCTTTGTATCTGCCATCTGGAATTGACGCTCAATATCAGTATCCGTGGTGGTGAATATATCATGCACTGAGTAATTATCCACGGTCTCGCCGAAAGCATCGAATATCTGCGTTGCGAGTTTGAATTGCTTTACTTCCTGAACTAACTCATCGTACTTGCCCTTTGCCTTCAGGTCATCCACATAGTCACGGATCATCTGGACGATCTTATTCTGAACTTCACGGATAGCCTCTCGATATAATCTTGACATACTGAGTAGGTGCGCCATCCGAAAGAGAGACTTCAGGTAGTCGTTGATCCGAAGTGCTCTAACATTGTATGAGAGCAATCCTGCGTCATTGATGAACTTCATAACTGCCTCGCGATCAAACAGGTCATCTGGTGTTTCTTCCTGAGCAAGAACAGGATTGCTTTCAGCTGTTGTAACCATTCCCCCAGCGGGCTGAAAGTTCTGCTGGACTGGAATTACCTGAATACCCGATGTAGGGCTTCCACTTCTGGCAGCATCTGTGTTTACTTCATATAGCGCAGGTGATTCTGTGATGCGATTTGCAAAGACATCCAGTGTCATCTGTCCAGGGAATTTATCGCCTGATTTCTTTTTCATTTTCACGGTCAGAGTCTCGAATTTTCTATCAGACAGAGGCTCCCCATAAATGTCGGCCGGAATATTGCCACCTTCTGTGCTCTGCAAAGCTTCCACAACATCCTTGACCGTAGCCTCATCGAAATACGGCAAATAAAGATGTACATCGTTCAAAACATCATCCACCTCAATGTGCATTTGCATAGGAGTCCTGACCATGCGTCCAAGGAGCTGTGCAATGTATGTCGCATCGCTCGCATGCTTAAAGGACATCATAGTCTCTGCTCGCGGGCAGTCCCAGCCCGTAGAAAGATTTTCCTTAAAGAACACCATTCGAATGTTTCTATCGTCCACAATACGAGAAGGCTCCTCATACCGCACCTCAAGTCCGTTCACCTGAATAGAGGCATTCGTACCGCCAAAGGTATGAACAACCTGTCCTGCTTCAAACTTGAAGCCTGTTCTTTCTTCAATCTTGGCAAGGCAATCGTCCAAGTTGGTATCTGTAAGTTTGGAGCCGGAGCCGTTCCGCACCTGAATAATTAAAACCGGATTGACATAAGCATAGTGTTGCTCAAAGCAATACTGTGTCCAATGCTCCCATTTTTCTTTCCAATCATCCGCAGCCGCCTGAAGGATGGCCATGTCCTTATTGACGGAACTCTCCTCCGGATAAGTAATGACAATCCTGTCCTTCAACAAACCGGAAACCCTGACTTCATCTGAGGTAACGATGGACTTATGGATCGTAGAAGATGTACCTTCGACAAGTGCATTAAACCGTTGCGTCGTAGCAGACATACCGATAACAACCGGCATGGGCGGGATGCCATCGGAGGCACTGCCCTTGATGAACTTTTGCATAATGGTAGACGCCTTACTAGCTTCCCGTCCCTGCATGCCACGATGCGCCTCATCAATGATAAAATAAAGCCGATCGCTTTTGTCGCGAGCAGTATTGGCCAATGTCTCCCAAATTGTATAGGAACGGCCATCGCCATTCTTGGTGAGCTTCGAAGATACCGAGAGTTTCTGCGTGTTAAGAAAATAAATGTGTCCGTCCTCAAAAACTTCTCTATCAAAAGACGCCTCCGAAATCGTGACGCATTGCGACAGACGAATCTTGTCTGCCTTTGAGTCAATCTTCAGCTTTGACTGCTCATTCAGCTGAGGAGAATCCGACAGCCAGACAATTATCGCATCCTGCTGTTCTGCATAGGATTCATCTCCATACAGTATACTTTCCATCAAGGCTGACATGATGATCGTCTTTCCCGCACCCGTTGGTGCGGTAAAGGAAACCACCTGCGGCGCATGCGTGCGGTGATAGCTTCCCATCGCCTCCGCTGTTTTCATGCGGATATCGGCAAGAGCCCTCTTCTGAAATGGGAATAATTCAACTTTCATGATTACCTCCCTGTATTGATACGGAAATTGTCCAAATAATCTCGGTAAAGCTGGTAGCAGTCCTTTCCGTCATAAGTACGTATCATTGTCCTGTATGCCACTTCGGAATCCGTCACAATAAAGATCGTATTGATCTCTGGATACTGCCGAAGGGTTTCATCAAACTCAAAGTAAAAGATTTCATCTATGAGGATGGCCATCTTGTTTACCGGAAGAATAAGCATCTCCGGCAGCTTGTCAGATTTGATGGACGGACAACCACCAATAGCTCCGCCTTTCATCCAAAACACCGGGAGCAACTCTTTGAACTGCCTTCCAAGAGCGACTGAGGTCTTGTCGAGGAATGCCAACTTAAAGAAAGCCGCATTTGTTTTAAATCCGTCAGCCATAGGTACTTCAAGCTCAAGATATTTCCCCTTAAGTGCTTTCCCATTTACATCGTGACCTTCGATACTACAGATAGTACGCGGCCAAGTTACATATCTGGCAATGCCAACGGCATCCCATTTAAGATCTCCAGGCTTTAGTCCTTGTTCATTCATGTTTTTCGCTTCATCTGCAGATACCTCATTGTTGGTTACCATGATACATCTTCGGTTTCCATTATCTTTCGCATTCAACAGATTAACCGCATGAAGAGTAGTACCAGATCCGGCAAAGAAATCCAACACAAGTGCATCCGGTTTATTTCGAACGAATAAGTCAATGCAATCACGAACTGCATAGAGCGACTTCGGGAAAATAAATCTTTTTTCGATGAAGATGGATCTTATCAGATTCGTTCCATAGTCACGGGCGCTATGCTCCTTAATCCGCCAATTTGTTTGGGGCATCTGTTCTTTCGCTGTCACATAGTGAGCAATAATGGAACCATCTTTATCATATCCATCAACAACCAATTTCCCATCCTTGATATCCCCAACTGTTCCAGAACGCAGATAAGAAATAGGACATTTCTGCTCGGTATTCTCATTATACCTACCCGCCTTGATATACCCTTGTCGTAACAACTCTTCTGCGGATTCCTTTCTGGTACACCAGTTCATTTCCGTGCCATCATCTCTTAAAGGAAAGATCGTGTAGCACCCCTCAATTTCCGGAACCGACTGTCTGTCTACTTCTGGAGCAATAGGATCTCCAATTTTTACAATCCTGTTACTTTTCTTATCCACATAAATTGGATAGAATTGTGCACGTCCGCCTTTAGGCTGCCCTCTTCTGGAAGCCAAGTCGCCTCGCCTAAATGTTTTCCAATATGTTTGATTCGATGGCTCCTCACCAGAAACAACTCCCGCAGGATGAGATTTTCCAAACATTAAAAAGAAAATATACTCATCGTTCCTGGAAAACTCGTTCAACCGTTGTGTGCCATAAGGATTGATAACACTGCTAATCATTTGCATATTTGCTTCTGGAAAGAGTTCTTCCAGGAGGCATCCCAAATGCAAATACTCCTTCTCATCAATCGTAACGATGAGAACGGAATCCTTCGGATTCAGGAGCTTCTTGGCAATCTTCAGACGCTTTTCCATCATGGATAGCCACTTGCTGTGGCGGTAGGCATCGGAGCTGTCCACATAATCGTTATTGTATTTCCAATCTTTCGCTCCGGTGTTGTAGGGCGGATCAATGTAAATGCAATCCACCTTTTCTGCATAGAGGTATTCCAGCAGCTGAAGGGCATGATAGTTGTCCGCTTCGATAAGTATATGCCAAAGGTCGCTGTCCGGAGCGTTCTCTACCGTATCCAATAGCTTAAGCGTGGGATAAATCGGTTCACCAAATTCTGCCACTTCTACAAGTTCATCCAGATGGAAGGTCTTTTTCTCGTGCGTTTCCCGGCGGTCGCACAACACCTCGCCGTCTTCAATCTTGATGACGGTATAGATATCACTGACATAGCCCGTCTTCAGCGCGACCTTGGAGCCGACACGAATTGGTACATCATAAAGCGGGGTGCATTCTGGCAGATGCTCTTCAAATACCAAGCCAAATTTTTTCTGCTTCACTAATTTATCGGTTTCTTGCAGGATTCTTTCTCGAAGGGCAGGATCATCGATCTGCTGAATTAAATCATGTAGTAATGCCATGGTTTTTACCTCTTTGTTCTCTTATTGTCTTCACTTTTATGTGATAGGTAATATCGCGTTCTCTACAGAAGACCATCACTTCCGCCGCTTGTTTATTATAAAACTGCCGATTCTCTGCGTAGAAATTCGCCTTCTTGCAATCTATCGAATATCAAACCATTGCAGAACTTGTTCAACATCATCTTCTACACCCGCGACTTAACATATTCCTCGACCAATTCATACTTCTTTATCGTATGAGAGCTAGCTTTGCTAATCACTTTTTTAGTATTACCAGACATAAAATTTGGCTAAAATTCATGAATTATGCATTATCTGTTAATTCCATTTTACAGAATCTTATCTTATTTTTTAGAATTTTTAACGTTTATCCACAATCTAAAATTATTTGAATGATTATAGGGAAATTTATTTTATAAAATATATCTGCATTAACCTCTTGTTTCACCCCATCTCATATCTATCAATAGCGTATTTCATGATTCCCCTATACTTCCCCATCTAATTCTCAAATAACCCCATCACCCCTATAATACATTAATAATCTATATGACTACATCCTTTTAGGATTTGTGTCAGAACTGAATCTACTCCATTAATCCCTAAATCAATGTTATCCCCAACCTGCAAAGCTAACACTCTGGAACTCCATGTGAATTTTCGGGAATATGATATTCATATAGCTTCGCTTTGGCGCGGACTTTTTTCAAATAGTACTTTGATGTATCCCCTATCAGCATAATTTTGAAATCGTTCAATCAAAGATATCTTATCCTTTTCTCCCGCATCCTTAAGCCTCCGTTTAATTGCATTTAAAGACTCTGAATATCTGGTTATATCCTTGCTTGAATCATCAATGGCTTTTTGTAGCCTCTCATATCCTTTAATACGGCTTTTAGAATTTGCCAGACCTTTAACTTCAATTACAAAGACTTCATCTTTTGGCGAAATATCTGGACCTGATTTAAACCCTATTACATCGCTTCCAGGTGAAGACATGTTCCGGTTTTTTTCCTGCAATATCTTGTTCTTGGCACATAATAATCATATATAAATTCAATATAATCTGCAAGCAGAAGCTCACAAAAATCCCCAACTCTGGTGGATGGTCCTGGCTTTATTTTTTGTCAGGAAATACATCATTTTCTAGAAATTCTTCCCTTGTCTTTCCTGTACCATGCCTGTCAAAATCTAAATCATCCAGTGAACGGTAATTCTCCCTGAAATGCATCGCCCATTCATCCAGAATTTCGTCATTATCCTGTGAATCCAAACATAGAACTTTTATCTTATTTCCATCATTTGTATATAAAGTCTCTTCTGTTTTATACCAATCCATATATTTCATATTTGAATTTCCTTCCCCATATTATCCAAATACCAAATCTATGCAGCCCTCTCAACCAACAAATTTCTATAATTCTCTCTTTATCAACACATCAGTATACTAAGCATATACCATATGGTATTAAAACTATTATATTGACTTTTTATCACTTTGTATAGAACTTTTTGCACTCAAAATAGTTTTTATCTACCTCTATCTTTCAAAAAAACAGGTTAACGAACTATCATAATCCGTTAGCCTGCTTTCTAAACCTAAATCTTATATTTATGATACTATTTTTATGTGTGATTTTTAAATCCCCCCATCCCCCTTCCAATCCAATAAGCCACCCCAAGCACCCAGCTAGCCAATATCCCATAAAGTATCACCGGCCCCGCAATGGTAAAGATCTTACACCCGATCCCAAACACCTGGCCCTCCGAGTGTGTCAATATAGGCACAAAAAAATTTTTAATAAAACTCAAAATTATATATAATTATAAAATTTATATAGATATTTCACTATATTTTATATCAAACATTTATTTTTATATATTAATAGACAATCTTCAAAAATTATCAGCTAATACGATGAATTTAAAATCATTTTTCTTTCCCCTAACACATAATACACCTCATCTACCAACAAGCAATCACCTATAATTAATGCATCACCATCCTCTTCCTAAAAATCATATCTTATCAACTACCAATCAACTAAAATTATGCCCAGTATGGAATATATCGCCTCAGCTTAGTAGCAGCACTTTCATCGACCAGCTTTATTAGTCCGGAGTCTACAGTATCTTTGATAATTCGTGATACTGTCGCCTTATTTTCTGCTTCTACACCAAATCTTTCCCTTAGTACGGCATTCGCCACAGGAATCTCATTTACATAATAATAACAAGTCACGAAATAACAGGTACGAATCTTATCCTCTTTCATTCAGATTTTGATATCAATATAATTTCGCCCTGGCAAAATCATCTCCCGTTTCAACCTTAGGAGCTGGTATTTTCAAAGCACTCATCCCCTCCTCCATGCAATCAAATCCACTACCTCGTTGTGTATTTTACGAAGTCCAATTTGGATCTCTTCTTCCTGTGGAATAAGGGTATCTATATATCTGCAAATCTCAGTACCAACCAAAATCAGCTTTTCCTCTACATTTAATCCGCATTTATAAATCTATACAATGCCTCTTTCCCCTTATCACATTCTATCTCACAGCACTGAATCAGGAACTCATTTGATTCCAAATAAAGTCGGGTATCTGTATCAAGTAACAGTTCGTATAATTCCATCTCCATAAGCCGCTGGTACGCTTCTTCTTCTAACACACTATATTTTTTCATCAAAAATTTACTTAGAGCAACTACACACAGACCGATTGTCGTTTCAATTTTACTCTCCTTCACAATATCATCTCCAATCTACTTCTTTCATACTCTTTATTACATGATCCACAACTTCCTGTTTCCCAATAAAATACTGGATTCCTAAATTCTCTGTCTCTAAATTGTTCAGGAGAATCCTTTTTGCTTCAGTAGAATCAACTGCTCCATACAGACCATCCCAATATGTTTTCAGACACAACATGGTATCATCATCTGCTGTGGGGCCAATTACCATATCGTAATTATGCGGTGTTCCTCCCTTTTCTCTGCACATGAGAACAAAATCCAGCCAATTCTCATCTGCCTGTTCAAAAAATCTTATCTTTAAAGTTTTAACTACCAAAGCATTCAATTCAATTTGATAAAGATGTTCCGTAAAATCAGAGGCCCTTTTATTCCTGCTTCGCCTGACTGCCTCTTTATACTTTTTATGCATCATACCTATCGCCTGACTGCGAGAAACAGCCATATAAAACCCTTTTCCAAAATCTTTCCTTCCTTTTCCCTGATTTATATCAATTTTCTCAATGGTGGTGATTGTCCCATGATATAAAACATATTTAAGATTCCGATACATATTGATCCACCTCTTCCACCATTTCCGTCTCTGTCATACTGTCAAAAATATCCGGGCATTCTGAAATATAATTTAAAATTCTATATTTCTTATCCAACTGCAAGTATTCCTGCCTAGACAGGCCATATTTTTTACGATAGTTTTCTGTCACTAGATACATTAAAAATATTGTATTATTCAGTTTTTTCTCTGACATAAATTTCATTTTCTCCTTTACCTACAATTTATCTTCTTAACATCATCTCCCATATTCCTTTAATCCGTTTATATACAATCTTTCTGTCTTCGGTTAAACCTTTAACAGCTATTCTTCCGGTACTCTATCTCCCCAATTTTCCCATCTTTTTACCTATTCTGCACATATACATTCCCACATAATATTAATTTTTTGATACCTTTCCATTCAAACCTAGTTTAATATATTCTTCATATTCCATAATTAATCTCCTGCTCAGTTTTCTATTTATATATTTAATTATACAATATTTACTTATCATCCACAATACATATTTATTGTCTTATTACCATTTCTAAAATGAATTTTTAAATTCCATCGTCCTCTTATATGGTGGAATTTACTCCCGCACAGTTGATATTTACTCTCTCATATTCTCATGCTATGATTATCTCTCCTTCTGACAGCAGTAGAAGGAGGAACACTATGAATAAATATATCCCCGGCAACCAGAAACATCTTTCTCTCGAAGATCGTATCTACATCGAGAACGAATTGAACAAAGGTACATCCTTTAAGGATATCGCCAGGTTCCTGTGCAAAGATCCTACCACGATTTCAAAGGAAGTAAGATCCAAGCATCTCTCCGACTGGTACCATAAAGAAACTTTTTATAATGCCAAAAACTTCTGTACCATCACCCACAAGTACAATTACAATGCACGGTTCTCAAACAGGAAGTACCGCGAGAAACTTCATGACTCCAGATCCGGGATCAACATGACTAGACAACAACTGCATCAAAAGGATAAGCTCATTTCCCCATTGATTGAACAAGGGCAGTCACCTTATTATATCCGGATCAATCACCCGGAACTGGATATGTCTGTCTGCACCATGTATTCCCATCTGGATAAAGGGCTCTTTCCTGCACAGAACATGGATCGCAAACACAAAGTCAGTTTCAGGCCAAGGAAGTGTCACAGAACACAGATCACCAACCGGGCGGTCTTTACAAACAGATGGTATCGTGATTTTAAAGTTTCTTGATACGGAAAATATAACACATCTCCGATTATAAGAACGACATATATATGACATACCAACATTTAATTGAGTAAGCATTTTCCAAAATGATATATCCAGACAGTGAGACAATGAAAATATCACAAAAAGCCCCCATCACTCCTCCAATCCAATAAACCACCCCCCACACATTATTATATAAAATCTCCCAGACATTTAATGCTCTCCATAACCAAAATTCTATTTGTCTCCATTGACCAACTCGACGCATATATATAAAGCAAGATGGTAGATTTTGTTATACCATCTTGCCTTTCTTGTTACTCAAACACTTCCTCCTGATACAACTCTGCTATCTTCTTTACTCTATCTGATGGCTCTTTTGTCTTTGCTGCAGTCTGTTGAACACTTTTCGTCTCCAGCAATGTCCGATATATTAAAATTCCCCTTTCTATACCTCTATCCTCTATCACCTGACTATACAAACACATATTCCTGACCTCCTCTCCAACTTCTTCTGATATATCGTTCTTCCAAAGTTTGATAAAAATACGCATACAGACAATCGCTTTCTTCAGGAATCTCTTTCCACAATGGAAAAATCGGAAGAAGAGATCACCCTAGTCACAGATAGCAGCTATGGCAGCCAGGATAATATTGCTCTTGCGAAAGAGAAAAACATCAGACTGGTAACAACCGCACTGAGCGAAAAAGAAACTTTGGATGCATTGGCAGACTTATACAAAAACCCCAAGACAGTGCAGCAATGTCATTTAGATAAGGAAACGAGAAGCATAATCAAGGAAATGAGGCGAGAACCAACGCCAAACCGTCTGCTCCTTTTTCCGGTTTCGAGATTAAG
>JAAWNY010000060.1 GCA_022799175.1 Lachnospiraceae bacterium
GGAGCGCGGCTTGCTGAAGGGGATTCCCGTGATCCTGATTGACCGGAAGGTGAAGGTGTGGGACAGTTCCCTCTATACAGCCTGGATTGGCCCGGATTTTTTTAATGAAGGGAGAATGGCGGGAGAGGCGCTGGAAGAGTGCCTGAAAAAGCAGGGGAGACAAGATGAGAATATCCATATTGTAGTTTTGAAAGGGACGGAAGGCTCCACTTCTGCCATCGGGCGCACCACAGGTTTTTCCGAGATTGCGCAGACTCATGAAAACTGGAATATATTAGAACAGGTAGACGCGGAATTTACAACAGCCAAAGGGCAGGAGGAGATGGAGCGGCTGCTCCGCAAATATGAGACGATTGATGTGCTGATCTCCCAGAATGATGATATGACCTTCGGCGCCTTAGAGGCGATTCATGAGGCAGGAAAGACAGCCGGAGAGGATGGAGATATTATTGTGATCTCCTTTGACGCGGTGAAAAACGCGTTGAAACTGGTGGAGGAGGGAAGCATCACGGCGGATGTAGAGTGCAATGCCAACCAGGGAGAGTACATTGAAGAGGTAATCCGCAAGCTGGAGAATCATAAGGTGGTGCCAAAGCTGAACTTTGTGCCGGAAGAGGTATTTACAAAAGAGAATGTTAGAGAGAGGCTGGAGGAGGACGAGCAGTGAGCGGCGTTTGGGAGGCAGTGAGGCTTGCCGGCAGATCAGTAAAAGGGGCTGATTTTGGCTCTTGCGTGCAGGAAAAGATAACGACAGAAAAGAGGAAGGGAAATGCTGAGAGTGTTTTTGGTGGAGGATGAGAGTGTGATCCGGGAGGGGCTGCGGGACAAGATCCCCTGGGAGCAGTATGGATTTCAGTTTGTGGGAGAGGCGGCTGACGGGGAGATGGCATTGCCTCTGATCCGGAAGCTGAAACCAGACGTACTGATCACGGACATTAAGATGCCTTTTATGGACGGCCTTTCCCTAAGCGCGATAGTGAAAGAAGAGTTTCCCCGCACCCGGGTCATTATTATCAGTGGATATGATGATTTTGAGTATGCCCGTCAGGCGATTGTGGTGGGAGTGGATCAGTACCTGCTCAAGCCCATTACCCGGGCGGCCTTGCGTAATGTGTTGCTGGAACTGAAGGAAAAGATCGGCAAGGACGTAGAGCAGCAGGATTATCAGGCTCAGTTCCAGGATGAAATGCAGGAGTTTGAGCAATTTCCTCTGCGGCGTTTTTTTGAAAAGACATTGGATGGAAAGCTGTCAGTCAAGGAGATCTATGAAGAGGCTGGCAGGTTGTCTTTGCAAATTACGGCGCCCTGTTATAACCTGCTGATTTTTTCGCTGCTTGAGAAGGAGAGCCAGCCGTCCCGGGAAAACCGGGAGCGTTTTATGAGAAAGCAGGATGAGATCTTCCATTATTTTCTGCGGCGGCCTCAGTTTATTCTGTTCCGCCTCAATGTCAACAGCTATGGAGTGCTGATAAAGGGAGAACGCGGTCAGCTTGAGGGGATAGCAGAGAGTGGATTGGACCATATCCGAAGGCTCTGTGTCCCGGAAGAAGCTCACATGGGGTGGTACGTGGCTGTGGGGGAGCCGGTGGAGCGGCTCAGCATGCTGCCTCAATGTTATCTGCGGGCCAACCATTACTTTGCTTACCGCTATATTCTGCCGGGGACGCATATTCTGACCGAGCATACCCTTGCTTCCTATCTTTCGGATTCGGAGGAGAAAGGGGTCAGCAATGTGGATTTCATGCAGATGGACCCGGAACTGATCCGGGATTTTCTGGCCAAGGGAGAGGAGAACGAGATTACAGGATTTGTGGAATCGTACCTGGGCAATATTGGAAACGGGATCCAGTCACGGATGTTTCGGGGTTATGTATTTTTCAACATCCGGGTGGCGGTAATTACCTTTCTGGAATCCATTCGGGTGGCGAAGGAACAATACCAGGAATCCATCGAAGGGGTCATGGAGGGAACGCCGGACAATGAGGAGGATATCTATGAGTATTTTGTGGGTATGCTGCGGATAGCTATGAGAATCCGTGACCAGATCAACAATTATCATGGGAAAAAGCAGTTTAAGAAAGCCCTGGATTATATTGACAGCCATTTTGATCAAGAGGGGCTGTCTTTAAGCCTGGTGGCGGAACAGACGGGCATGAGCCCCAATTATCTCAGTACGATTTTCAGTCAGAATATGCAGAAGACTTTTATTGAGTATGTGACGGAAAAACGGATTGAGAAGGCCAAAAAGCTGCTGAGACAGACGGATAAGGCTGCTGGGGAGATCGCCAAAGAGGTAGGGTATAAGGATGCTCACTATTTCAGCTTCGTGTTCCGGAAGCTGCAGGGCTGCAATCCCCGCGAGTATCGGGCGCAGAAATAGGTGACGGGAGGATGAACCGGAAGCGGATCTGAAAATATTTTCAGGTTTCCGTCATGGCGCCCCGGTGCTCTCCTTCTGATTCAGATTCCATCGGGCTTCCTGAGAATGGACAGGGAGTCCTTTTAGCTTTTTTAGCAGAGTATCCGCCACCCGGACGCCCATCTCGTGAGGCTGATGAGAGAGGGTAGTGATGGAGAGAATATCGGAGTTGCTTAAATAAGTGTTGTCAAAGGCGGCCAGGGAAATGTCATCAGGGATCTGAAAACCGCTTTGCAAAAGGACATTGGCCAGGTGGTAGGCGAGGAAATCGTTATAGCAGACAATGGCGGTGCAGGAGGAAAGATCCCGGATCATTTCATTTAAGAAGGAACCGTCGTCGATGGCGTCTAACCGGGCCAGGTCACGGGAATCATACCAGCAGGCGGGGGCATTGGAGAGAGGCAGACCGAGATCCCGCATGGTTTCCAGAAAGCCCTGATAGCGCTCCGGCCCCTGCATGTCGTCAGCCTTGAAAATTCCTCCGATCCGGGTGTGGCCCTGTTCGGCTAGATGGCGCACTAAAAGGGAACTGCCGGAGAAATTATCGTCCTTGACATAGGGGCATTGGGGCAGTTCGGGATAATAGTTGTATAAAAATACGACGGGGCATCCGTTTTTGATCAAAGCATGGTAAAGGTCAAGATTGGGGTTGGGGAGCGCGCTTTTGCAGCCCTCCACGATCAGTCCCCGGGGCGGCTTTTCCTGAAGCTTTTGCAGGATTTCCCGTTCCTGACATACCTGGTTATGGGTGGGGAAGATCGTGATAAAAAAGCCGTTTTTCGTCAGTGTGTCCCGGATGTCCTGGATCACGGCAGGGTATAAGTAGTCCTGGTCATTGAAAATCAGGATTCCGACTTCATTTTCTCGGGATTTGGGGGAGCGGCCGGTGATGTAGGAGCCGCTTCCCCGCTTTTTATCAATCAGCCCTTTTTCTTCCAGGGTTTTTAGGGCCATGCGCACGGTCTGCCGGCTGAGGCCGTATTTTTCGCACAGTTCCTGTTCGGTGGGAAGTTTGTTGATTCCTTCCCGGATATTTTTGCGGATTAGCGTTTCTAATCGCCCGGCCAGCCATTTGTATTTTACTGCCATAAGAGGATACTCCTGTCGAAAGATGTCAATAATAACCATTCAAACGGACTTTAAATGATTGTATTTTATTTATATTTACCAGGATAATGGGGAGGTTGTCCTGCATTCATTCCGAGATAGAGTGAAAAATACAAAAATAGCACAAAAAATCATAGATTTTTCGTAAAAACATCTAAATCTAATCGTAAAATATTCCTGGAATATCGTAAAATATATCCCTTTCAAATTTTAAAACGGAACATTTGCACAAGGCATAAAAAGCGCTCTGCATTCATCCTGAAAGAGAAAAATCTTAAGATTTCCCCATGTTTCGGAAGAAAACGCACCAAATAAAAAAGTTGTATTGTATTTGAATTATAACATAGAAAAGTTGTATTGTAAATAACTAACAAAGCGCCTGTTTGGGAGCGCCTTTTCGTTGAAGCGTGCCTCTGCTTTCTGTTATGATTTAACCACAGGGAAGACAGATCCCGAAGGGAAAAACCATGGCAGCCGTGGGAGCATGAAAAGGCTGTAAACTATTAAAAACGGAGGTAAAAAAATGAAAAAAAGTACGATTGCGGTAATGTTGACAGCAGCAATGGCAGCAGCGAGCCTTGCAGGATGCGGCGGCGGTTCGGACGCGCCAGCTACCCAGGCGGCGGCCACAACGGCGGCGGAGGCAGGGGCAGCGAAGGAAGAGCAGGCGGAGGATGCGGCAGATGCGCCGGAACAGGCAGCAGATGGTGAGTTGATTAAAGTAGGAATCATTAATAACGATCCCAATGAGTCTGGATACCGGACAGCCAATGACGCGGACTTAAAGAAAATGTTCTGCGAGGAAAACGGCTATGAAGCTTCCTTTGCCTACAGTTTAAAGAATGACGAGCAGATTACGGCAGCACAGAAGTTTATCCAGGACGAGGTAGATTACCTGCTTCTGTCTGCGGCAGATACTTCTGGATGGGACAGTGTTCTTAAGGATGCGCAGGACGCAGGGATTGGCGTGATTTTATTTGACCGTACCATCGACGCCAGCGAAGATTTGTACCTGGCCTCCATCGTATCCGATATGGCGAAGGAAGGCGAGACGGCCGTGACCTGGCTGGCAGGCCAGAATCTGGACAGCTATAACATCATCCATCTTCAGGGTGTAATGGGTTCTGCGGCACAGCAGGGACGTACTGGCGCGCTGGATGAGAAGGTAGCGGCAGAGGACAGTTGGACACTGGTAACACAGCAGACCGCAGAGTGGAATTCTGAGAAGGCGCAGCAGATCGTTCAGTCCGTTATCGACTCCGGCACGGAATTTAACGTAATCTACGCAGAGAACGACGATATGGCAAAAGGCGCTGTGGCGGCCCTGGATAAGGCAAACATTTCCCACGGCGTAGGCAAGGATGTCATCATTATGGGTTTTGACTGTAACAAATGGGCGCTGCAGGAATTGCTTGACCAGAATTGGAACTATGACGGACAGTGCAACCCCTTCCAGGCCGCTTACATTGACGAGGTCATCAAGAAAGTACAAAAGGGAGAGAGTATTACAGAAAAAACCATCATCATGGATGAAAAGGGCTTTGACGCATCCACTATTACAGCAGATGATGTAGAAAATTACGGAATCTGATGTTGAATCGATCCGGCAGGGCGCGTCAGGAATGCGTTCTGCCGGATTCTTTAGCCATAAGGAAATGAGAGGAAAGGGGTGACATAACGGGTGAAAGAAAATGCAGTATTGGAAATGAGAAACATACATAAAACCTTCCCCGGAGTCCGTGCGCTGCAAGGTGTGGATTTTACATTGTGCAAGGGCGAGATCCATGCGCTGATGGGGGAAAACGGGGCAGGAAAATCTACCTTGATCAAGGTGCTGACCGGTGTGTATGAAAAGAATGAAGGCGAGATCTATCTGGACGGGCTGGAGAAACCAGCGGTGATCAAATCACCCCAGGATGCCCAGAACCTGGGAATCAGTACCGTGTATCAGGAGATCACCCTTTGTCCAAATCTGACGGTTGCGGAAAATATGTATATTGGACGGGGAAGCGCGAAAATTACCAACTGGAAGAAGATGAATGAGGATGCGGACCAAATTCTCACCAATCTGGGAATCCCGGCAAAGGCCAGTCAGCAGCTTTCGGACTGTTCGATCGCCATTCAGCAGATGGTGGCCATCGCCAGGGCGGTGGATATGGACTGTAAGGTGCTGATCCTGGATGAGCCGACCTCTTCTCTGGATGAGTCAGAGGTGGAGAAACTGTTTGGATTGATGCGTGATTTAAGAGCCAGAGGAGTAGGTATTATTTTTGTCACTCATTTTCTGGATCAGGTCTATGAAGTCTGCGACAAGATTACAGTACTCCGGGACGGCCAGCTGGTGGGAGAGTACGTGATTGAGGATCTTCCCCGGGTCAAGCTGGTGGCTAAGATGCTTGGCAAGGAACTGGATGACATGGAGGAAATCAAGGACGATAACCAGGTGTACAAAGGCGATGATGAGTATGTGTTTGAGGCAGAGCAGCTGCAGAGCGACGCCGGCATCCGGCCCTTTGATTTTCACATAAAAAAGGGCGAGGTCAATGGCTTTACCGGGTTGTTAGGTTCCGGGCGAAGCGAGTGTGTCCGTGCTATTTTTTGTGCGGACAGGGTTATCGGCGGCAACGTGAAGATAAAGGGCAGGCCGGTGAAACTGGCAAAGCCTCTGGATGCCATGAAAAACGGGATTGCCTACTTGCCGGAGGATCGGAAGATCGACGGGATTGTGGGGGATCTCTCGGTGCGCGACAACCTGATTCTGGCGGCGCAGGTGCTGCGGGGTTTCTTTCAGCCGTTTTCCAGGGCGGAGGCCAACAAGTTTGCTGATGAATATATCAAGCTTCTGGAGATCAAGACCGCTTCCGCGGATACGCCGATCAAGTCTCTCTCCGGCGGAAACCAGCAGAAGGTGATTCTGGGTCGGTGGCTTCTGACTCATCCGGAGTACCTGATATTGGATGAGCCTACCAGAGGCATTGATATCGGAACCAAGATTGAGATTCAGAAATTAGTTTTAAAGCTGGCCTCGGAAGGCATGAGCGTCACGTTTATCTCTTCAGAGACGGACGAAATGCTTCGGACCTGTTCCCGCCTGGTGGTCATGCGCGACCGCAAGGTGGTGGGCGAACTTTCGGGAGAAGATCTGACACAAGGGAAAGTAATGGAAACCATTGCCGGAGGTGAAGCGTCATGACAAAGAAAAAAATGGTATTTGCATCTAGACAGATATTTATCCCCATAGCGGCTTTGTTGTTGCTGGCCTTGTTTAACCTGGCTGTTGATCCGTCGTTTTTCAAGATTACTCTGGGACGTAACAGCGCCGGGGATCCGGTGCTGACCGGTTATCTGATGACTATTTTAGACTATGGTTCAGAGGTGGCTATTCTGGCCATCGGCATGACGCTGGTGACCGCAGCCTGCGGCGGACAGGATATCAGTGTGGGAGCCGCTGTGGCTATCGCGGGTTCGGTGATCCTGCGGGTGCTGGTAGGCATCGGCGGAGACGGGACTTTACAGGCTCCGATTATCGTGGGATTTTTGGCAGCCTGTGTGGTGGCAATGCTGTTCGGCGCCTTCAACGGAGTGCTGGTGGCGATTTTTAACATTCAGCCTATGGTGGCGACTTTGATCCTGTACACGGCAGGGCGTTCCATCGCCGCCTGGATTAACAACAATGAACTGCCAATCGTCACAGATAAGACCTTTACCTATTTCGGCGGTTTTATACCAGGGATTCCGATCCCTACCCCGTTTTTCCTGGCAGTGATCTGCATTGCCATCACGCTGCTGGCCCTGCGGTTTACTACTCTTGGACTGTATACCCAGGCGGTGGGCATCAACGCCAGTTCCTCCCGTCTTAACGGTTTAAACCCGGTATTTATCAAATGGCTCAGTTTTGTGATCCTAGGGTTGTGCGTGGCAGTGGTAGGCCTCATTAAGACCAGCCGTCTCTCCACCATCAACTATTCGGTGATTGCCAAAGATATTGAGATGGACGCCATTCTGGCGGTGGCTTTGGGCGGCAATGTTTTAAGCGGCGGAAAGTTCAACATTATGGCATCCATCGTTGGTGCTTATGTGATTCAGTTTCTGACAACAACCCTTTATAAATTCAATGTTTCTTCAGACGCCCTTCCGGCCTACAAGGCTGTGGTGGTCATCCTGCTGGTAGTGCTCAGCGCGCCGGCCATCAAGGATAAGCTGATGGGCATGGTCAAAAAACAGAAGGGGGTAGGGTGATATGTCAATGACAAAAAAGAAAGACGGCGCTGCTCTGGAAGGCAGTAAAGCTTTGACGAAAAAGGCAAGGCTGACAGACACGAATCTGCTGCTTCTGATCACGGTGGTGGTGTTCGTGGTGATGTATGCGGGGGCTATGATCTTTCTGAAAAAGGGGTTTTTGAAGCCGCAGACATTTTTTAATATTTTAAATGCCAACGCGGCCCTGATTATCGCTTCCTGCGGCATGAGCATCGTTATGATCACCGGAGGCATCGATATTTCTGTCGGCGGCGTGGTGGCTCTGGTCAGCATGAGCTGCGCCGTGTATCTGGATTATCAGGGTGGCAATGTATTCGTATCGTTGTTGATTGCCCTAGGTATCGGACTTCTCTTCGGAGTGGTTCAGGGATATCTGGTGGCTTACCTGGATATCCAGCCCTTTATCGTGTCCCTGGCAGGGATGTTCTTTGCCAGAGGCATGACCACCATCGTCCATACAGCTCCCTTCAATGTGGCCAACGAGGCGTTTGTGGCCTTGAAAGACACCCGCATCAACGTACCGGGCATGGGAACGGTGAATAAGATGGGAAATTATGTCAATGCCTACGTGGAAATTGGAGTGGTGGTGGCCGTGCTGACGGTGATCGTGTTGTTTTGTGTGCTTCGCTGGACGAAACTGGGCCGCAGCTTTTATGCCGTGGGAGGAAACCGGCAGAGCGCCCTGATGCTGGGCATCAATGTGAAGCAGACACGCTTTCTGGCGCATCTTCTCTGCGGCCTGCTGGCCGGAATCGGTGGTTATGTGTATTTTCTCCATGTGGGGTCCGGCTCGGCTTCCCATGCGACCGGTATGGAGATGAATGCGATTGCCTCTTCCATCATCGGCGGCACGCTGCTGACCGGCGGTGTGGGCAATATTTTCGGAACCTTTGTAGGAGTGCTTTCCCTGAGCACCATTCAGAATATCGTGTCCTCGATCGGTCTGGATCAGGCGTGGTGGACCGGGATCACTGTGGCCGGTATGCTGTGTGTTTTTTTGGTAGTGCAGAGCGTGATTCTGGCAAGGAAGAAGTAGAATGGAAAGGAGATTTATGTGATGAAAGAAAAACAGTATCAGTTTTGGTTTGCAACCGGTTCCCAAGATCTGTACGGGGATGAGTGTCTGGCGAAGGTGGCGGAGCATTCTCATATTATGGTGGATGCTATGAACCAGTCGGGGCTTTTGCCCTTTGAGTTGGTGTGGAAACCGACGCTGATTGACAGCGCTTCCATCCGCCGTCTGTTCAATGAGGCCAATGATGATAAGGACTGTGCTGGCGTGATTACCTGGATGCACACCTTTTCACCGGCCAAGTCCTGGATTCTGGGGCTGAAGGAGTACCGTAAGCCTCTGATGCATTTCCATACCCAGTTCAATCAGGAGATTCCTTATGACACCATCGACATGGATTTTATGAACGAAAACCAGTCGGCTCATGGAGACCGGGAATACGGACATATGGTGACCCGCATGGAGATTCCCCGAAAGGTGGTCATGGGCCACTGGAGTGACGAGCGGGTGTTGAAAAGGATTGCGGGCTGGATGCGGACGGCTGTGGGCATTATGGAGAGCAGCCATGTGCGGGTAGTCCGGGTGGCGGACAATATGCGTAATGTGGCAGTCACAGAGGGGGATAAGGTAGAGGCCCAGGTCAGATTCGGCTGGGAAGTAGACGCCTATCCGGTCAATGAGATCGCGGATTATGTAAAAGAAGTGTCTGCTGGTGAGATCAACACGCTGGTGGAAGAATATTATGACAAATACGAGATTCTGACAGAAGGCAGGGACGAGAAAGAATTCCGGCAGCATGTAGAAGTCCAGGCAGGAATTGAGATCGGATTCGAGAGATTTTTACAGGAAAAGGATTATCAGGCCATCGTGACTCATTTTGGCGATCTGGGAGCCTTAAAGCAGCTTCCGGGGCTGGCGATTCAGCGTCTGATGGAAAAGGGGTATGGTTTCGGTGCGGAGGGAGACTGGAAGACAGCGGCCATGGTGCGTCTGATGAAGGTCATGACCCAGGGAATCAAGGATGCCAAAGGGACTTCCTTTATGGAAGATTATACATATAATCTGGTTCCCGGAAAGGAAGGAATCCTGCAGGCCCATATGCTTGAAGTATGCCCGACGATTGCGGAAGGCCCCATTGGAATCAAGGTGTGCCCTCTGTCCATGGGAGACAGGGAGGACCCGGCAAGGCTGGTATTTACTTCCAAGACTGGCCCGGCAGTGGCCACTTCCCTGATTGATCTGGGGACCCGGTTCCGCCTGATTATCAATGAGGTGGACTGTAAGAAGGTGGAAAAATCCATGCCCAAGTTGCCGGTAGCCACGGCATTCTGGACTCCTAGACCGAATCTGACTGTGGGGGCGGAAAGCTGGATTCTGGCAGGCGGCGCTCACCATACAGCGTTTTCCTATGACCTGACTGCCGAACAGATGGGAGACTGGGCTGAGGCTATGGGAATCGAGGCGGTGTATATTGACGGGGATACTACCATTCATGGCCTGAAAAACGAACTTAGGTGGAATCAGGTGGCCTATAAATAAAAAATGTCACTTTCACAAACAAAAACGAGGAGGAAATGAAAATGCGGTTTTTTGTTGATACAGCCAAAATCGAGGACATCAAAAAGGCCAACGAGATGGGCGTGATCTGCGGCGTGACGACCAATCCGTCTCTGATTGCCAAGGAAGGCCGGGACTTTAACGAGGTTATCCGGGAAATCACAGAGATTGTGGACGGACCCATCAGCGGAGAGGTAAAGGCTACCACCACGGAAGCCGAGGACATGATCGCCGAAGGCCGGGAGATCGCGGCCATCCACAAAAATATGGTAGTTAAGATTCCTATGACTGTGGAAGGTTTAAAGGCAGTCAAGGTGCTGGCAGCAGAGGGGATCAAGACCAATGTGACACTGGTGTTTTCAGCGAATCAGGCTCTTTTGGCAGCTAGAGCCGGGGCGACTTATGTGTCTCCTTTCCTGGGAAGGCTGGATGACATCAGCGTCAGAGGCGTGGATTTAATCCGAGAAATTGCAGAGATTTTTGCCGTTTCTGATGTAGAGACACAGATTATCGCCGCCAGCGTGCGTAATCCGGTTCATGTGACGGACTGTGCCCTGGCGGGGGCGGATATTGCCACGGTTCCCTATGGGGTGATTGAGCAGATGACCATGCATCCCCTGACAGACATAGGAATCGCTAAATTTCAGAAGGACTATGAAGCGGTATTTGGCAAATAAGGAGGCGTTGATCTTGGATAAGCTTAAGTTGCAGCAGATTGCCAATGAGGTGCGAAAGGGTATTATCGAAGGGGTTCATTCGGCGAAGGCCGGACATCCGGGCGGTTCTCTCTCGGCGGCTGATGTGTTTACTTATCTCTATTTTGAGGAGATGAATGTGGATCCTGAAAATCCCCGGATGGAGGAGAGGGACCGTTTTGTCTTGTCGAAAGGCCACAATGCGCCGGGACTTTACTCGGTGCTGGCGCAGCGGGGCTTCTTTCCGGCAAAGGATCTAAAGACTCTGCGCCATACAGGTTCCTATCTTCAGGGACATCCGGACATGAAGCATATTCCAGGAGTGGATATGTCCAGCGGTTCTTTAGGGCAGGGAATCTCGGCGGCAGTGGGGATGGCTTTGTCGGCTAAGATGGACGGAAAGGATTACCGGGTTTATACCCTTTTGGGAGACGGGGAATTGGAGGAAGGCCAGGTGTGGGAGGCGGCCATGTTCGCCGGGCACAGGAAGCTGGACAATCTGGTGGTAATCGTAGATAACAACGGCCTGCAGATTGACGGCAGGCTGGAGGATGTGTGCTCGCCTTACCCGATTGACGCCAAGTTCGCGGCATTTAATTTCCATGTGATTGTTGTGGAGGATGGCAATGATTTTGACCAGTTAAAGGCCGCTTTTACTGAGGCGAGGGAAACAAAAGGAATGCCTGCGGCGATTGTGATGAAGACCGTCAAAGGCAGAGGCGTTTCCTATATGGAAAACAATGCAGGCTGGCACGGCAAGGCTCCCAACGACGCAGAGTATACGGTTGCCATGGAAGAACTGGAGAAGGCAGGTGAGGCATTATGTCAGAGGTAAAGAAGATTGCTACCAGGGAAAGCTATGGAAACGCCTTGGTAGAGTTGGGGGAAAAGTATGGCAATGTGGTAGTGCTGGATGCGGATCTGGCCAATGCCACCAAAACCGACAAATTTAAGAAGGCATTTCCGGAAAGACACATTGACTGCGGAATCGCGGAGGCCAATATGATGGGGATTGCGGCAGGGCTTTCCACCACCGGCAAGGTGCCCTTTGCCAGTACTTTTGCCATGTTTGCTGCGGGGCGGGCTTTTGAACAGGTCCGCAATTCCATAGGCTATCCTCATCTGAATGTAAAGATTGGCGCCACCCATGCGGGCATCTCCGTGGGGGAGGACGGCGCTACCCATCAGTGCAACGAGGACATGGCCTTGATGCGTGCCATACCGGGGATGGTGGTGATCAATCCGTCAGATGATGTGGAGACCCGGGCAGCCGTGAAGGCCGCCTATCTCCATGACGGTCCAGTGTATCTGCGGTTTGGCCGTCTGGCTGTACCGGTGATCAACGACAGGCCGGACTATTCCTTTGAAATCGGGAAAGGGATCGTGCTCCGTGAAGGGACGGATGTGACCGTGATTGCCACCGGGCTCTGCGTCAGCTATGCCATGGAGGCGGTAGAGAGGCTGGCAGGAGACGGCATTCAGGCAAAGGTGATCAACATTCATACCATCAAGCCGCTGGACGATGAACTGGTGCTTCAGGCAGCTAAGGAGACCGGAAAAGTGGTGACGGTGGAGGAGCATTCGGTGATCGGCGGTCTTGGCAGTGCGGTATGTGACGTGCTCTGCGGCCAGGGAATCGGGAAGGTCAGAAAAATAGGCATTCAAGATGTGTTCGGCGAGTCGGGACCGGCTGCGGAACTGATTCATAAGTATGCTCTGGACGGCCAGGGAATCTATGATCAGGTAAAGGCTTTTGTGGAAGAGTAGAGACGGGGAGGAAAGATATGGGAACAGCAAAAGAATGGATTGAGAGCGGTAAGGCCGTTTTGGGGATCGAATTTGGTTCCACGCGGATCAAGGCCGTCCTGATTGATGAGACGCACACGCCTATCGCCTCAGGAAGCCACGAGTGGGAGAACCGGCTGGAGAATGGCTTTTGGACTTATTCCCTGGAAGATATTTGGGGTGGGCTTCAGAAGTGCTACAGTGACCTTTTAAAAGATGTCCGCGATAAATACGGGATCGGCATTAAAAAGCTGGGGGCCATGGGATTTTCTGCCATGATGCACGGCTATATGGCCTTTGACGAAAAAGGGCAGCTGCTGGTGCCTTTCCGTACCTGGCGCAACGGCACCACAGGAGAAGCCGCCGCGGCCCTGACGGAACTATTTCAGTATAATATTCCCCAAAGATGGAGCATTTCCCATCTGTATCAGGCGATTTTAAATGGGGAGGAGCATGTGCCTCAGATTCATTTCCTGACGACTCTGGCAGGCTATATTCATTGGAAGGTGAGCGGGGAAAAGGTCCTTGGCATCGGGGATGCTTCCGGCATGTTTCCCATTGATACGGAGACGAAAGCCTATGATCCGGTGATGATGGAGAAATTTGACCGTCTCACAGAGGAAAAACACTTTAGCTGGAAGCTTGGCCAGATTCTTCCTGGGATTCGTCTGGCAGGAGAGGCGGCCGGCGTGCTGACAGAGGAAGGAGCCAGGATGATCGATGCCAGCGGGGAGTTGGAGGCAGGGGTTTTCTTATGCCCGCCGGAGGGGGACGCAGGGACCGGCATGGCCGCCACCAACAGCGTGGCCGTGGGAACCGGCAATGTGTCTGCCGGGACTTCCGCCTTCGTTATGGTGGTGCTGGATAAGCAGATTGAGAAGGTTCACCCGGAGATTGATCTTGTGACAACACCCGATGGCAGCCTGGTGGGCATGGTTCATGCCAATAACTGTACCTCGGACTTAAACGCCTGGGTGGGACTGTTTCAGGAGGTGCTTGGAAGCTTCGGGCTAAAGACGGATGTGAGCCAGCTGTACGCCACCTTGTATAATAAGGCGTTGGAGGGAGAGAGCGACTGCGGAGGCTTGTTGTCTTATGGATTTTTGTCGGGGGAGAATATCGTCCAGGTGAACGAAGGGCGTCCCATGACCGTGCGCACTCCTGAGAGCCGGTTTCATCTGGCAAACTTTATGCGGTCTCACCTGTATGCAGCCCTGGGGACGATGAAATCAGGAATGGATATCTTAATCCGGGAAGAGAGGGTACAGGTGTCCCAGATCTACGGGCATGGCGGTTTCTTCAAGACGCCGGTGGTGGGACAGCGGATCATGGCGGCAGCCATGTCCACGCCTGTCACGGTTATGGAAACAGCGGGAGAAGGTGGCCCTTGGGGGATTGCCCTTTTGGCAGCTTATCTGCTGGAGAAGAAAGAGGGACAGAGCCTGGGCGAGTATCTGGAAAAAGAAGTATTTGCCGGAAGCGCCGGAAGCCGGATGGAGCCGGTGGAGGAAGATGTGAGGGGATTTGAAGAATATATGAAGCGTTTTATTGCCGGGCTGGATGTGGAACGTCTGGCAGGAAAACTGCTGTAGGCCAGGGCATAATCGCGGGATTTACAAAACAGGAGGGAGTAACAGAGGAAATGTTAGAGAAATTGAAACAACTTGTTTACGAGGCCAACATGGAACTTCCCCAATATGGCCTGGTAACCTTCACCTGGGGAAATGTAAGCGCCATTGATCGGGAAAGCGGATATTTTGTGATCAAACCCAGCGGGGTGCCTTATGAGTTTTTAAAGCCGGAGGATATGGTGGTGATGGATCTTCAGGGAAACCGGGTCGAAGGGGAATTAAATCCTTCCTCAGACACAGCCACTCACTGTGAACTGTATAAGGCGTTTCCGGAGATCGGCGGCATCGTCCATACGCATTCTCCCTGGGCTACCAGCTGGGCTCAGGCCGGACGGGAGATTCCCTGCTACGGAACCACCCATGCGGACTACATATACGGTCCGGTGCCCTGTGTGCGGAATTTGACGAAAGAGGAACTGGAGGATTATGAAGCCAATACTGGCAGATTGATCGTGGAACATTTTAAGGATAGGAATGTGGTAGCTGTGCCTTGTGTTTTGTGCAAAAATCATGGCCCATTTGCCTGGGGAAAGGACGCAAAAGAGGCGGTTCACAATGCGGTGGTTTTAGAAGAGGTGGCGAAAATGGCGGCCCGGTGCGAGGCGCTGTCCCCCCAGGCTTCCCCGGCGCCTCAGGAGTTGCAGGATAAACACTATTTCCGTAAGCACGGGGAAAATGCCTACTATGGGCAGCAAAAAGAGTTTTGAACATGAATGGCCCTGCTTGGGCTGATTATTTTATCTGGGGCTATCGGGAAATAAATAGTCCAACAAAATCAAAGGAGGGACGGTGACGTGTGAAGGTCACTGCCCCTCCTCTTATAATCCCACCATTGCCAAATTCCCGACTTACTGTAATAATTTTGTTTATAAAGAAACCTCCTTTGATAACGCTTTTGTATATTTACTCATCATAAATACGGCATATATGGCAACTAATAATTCTGTGATTGGCATTGCAAACCATATGGAATTTGCCCCTGCCACAATCGGTAACAGCATAATTAAAATGCCACTGACAATGCAGCCTCTGAAAACAGATACACAAAAAGCGGCTCTTGGTTTCATCACCACTTGAAAATAATAAGTGGAGAAAATATTCAGCGGCAGCAAGATAAACGAAATGCTATAACAACGGATTATTGCGGGCGCAATATCCAATATTGTTTTTGTTGGCTTCATAAAAATGTAAATGTACAAATTAGGGCAAATCAAACTGAGGGCAGTCCAAAATATACTGAACACTCCAACAGTATAAAGGGCATACCGCAGAGTTTCTTTAATACGCCGCCATTTCTTTGCGCCAAAATTGATAGAAATAATTGGCTGCGCAGCCTGCCCCACACTATAAGCGCAACACTGAACAATCGTGCTTACATTGATAATCGGGCCATAAACAGCAAGTGCATTACTGCTTAAATATTTCATAATCTGACGGTTGAAAAGCACTGTCAAAATCCCCATTGCGATATCAATAAAAAATGTGGGGAAGCCGGTAACTGATATTTCCCTCAATTTTCCCACAATTCCAGTCGGTTTTCGGAGAACTAGCGTATTTTTCTTAGACCAGAAATGGGAAAGCATAACCGCAAACGAAACCCCGGCGCCAGCTGCTGTCGCAAGTCCCGCGCCCAAAATCCCCATATCAAAAGTAAATACAAAAATGTAATCGCCAACAACATTGAACAATCCCCCAGCTAATACGCCGACAGTTGCAAGTTCGGGGTGATTGTCATTGCGTAGAAACGCCGCCAGCATTTGATTGAACAAAAACAGCGGAATGACTGCTTTTACTGGCGTTAAATAAGATTCAGCCAATGAAAGTAAGCTGCTGTCCGCGCCAAAAAACAATAGGATTGGCTTGTCAAAAAATATAATTGCCGCCCATGACACGAAAGCAAGAATGACAGAGCCTATAACCGCAACAGTAAAATACTCATTTTCGTTTCCGCTTTTCTGTGTTTCCTGTCCTCTGACTGTACTAAAAATTACAGAACCGCCAATTCCCATGAGCAGCCCCAGACTGTAAATAATATTCCATACAGGGGCAACAACAGCTAATGCCGCCGTTCCATCTGGGCCTTGATATTGTCCGACCATTGCCATATCCACAAGTGAATATATTGAAGTAATCATTGCACTTCCAAAGGCAGCAGACAAATACTTGAAATAGATTGGTTTGATGCTTCCATTTAGCAAATTCATTGCCTTTTCCTCCTTTTTTGCAAATAAAAAACCGGATAAGAAAAACGAACAGGAACGGTTTTCTTATCCGGCACTCTCATACGTAAGAGTAACCCTCCGACGAACCGTATGCCCGCTATCTTATCCGGTCTTATACTTACGCTTATAAGTCCTCCGATAACTATTGTATAAGCTAACAGAAATAAATTGGTTTGTCAAGCCCTAGATAAATTTTCATAAGGATAGTCTGGTTTATAGGGAAATTGATTTTAAGAAACTTTTAATCCTTTTGTTAGGTTTATGTTATTTGTTTATGTCATAATAACAAAGTGTTAAAACTGTGAAGGAATGGATGAAAAGGAATGAGATTTTTAAAAAGGCTGATAAGCTTGACGGTCGTGGTGTTTGCCATTTCCAGTATATTAAGCGGGGTATACATATTCAGACCGGATATTATAGATCAGATAGAAACATTTTTAGATTCGGGGAAGAAAAACGATGAAACCGTAATAGGGAACCATGGCCGGCAGGAGGAAACAGCCAGTCATACGGATGAAAGTGCAGAGAGGGAAGAAACCGGATGGGAGGCAGAGGAATATGAGACGGATGAAAAGGGGCCTCTGGAAAATGATGTCATAGCGGAATCGGTCGTGTCCGATTATATTTTGCCAAACCAGTCTGAAATAGTCGTGCCAGAGAACGTATCGGGCAGAAACGGATATCAGCAGATACAGGAAAACAGGGAACCGATTGATGATGAGGCGGCAGAGGAACTCCAAGATCAGATTGATACGGGATACACGGGCGATGGATTGGATTTTGACAGTGTCCAGTATCCTTATTATGCCATGCTGGATGACAGAGGAAAACATATTTACCGTCAGATTTATGCCAATGCTAATGAACAATACGCCGTGTTTATGCCGGCGGAGCCAATCACGTCAGACCAGCTGAAGAATGTGTTTTTGGCAGTTTATAATGACCACCCGGAACTGTTTTGGCTGGAAACGGCGTATTCCTGCAAATACTTAAGAGATGGAAGGTGTGTGGAGATTCATCTGGAATTTAACCGCACGGCACAGAACATAGATGATGCAAGGACTATTTTTCAGGAGAATGCCAGCCAAATTCTTTCAGAAGCCCAGAATTTGTCCGGCGATTATGAAAAAGAGAAATTTGTCCATGACAAACTGGCAGAACGGGTTTCTTATGATTCAGGCGCGGAAATGAACCAAAGCGCATACAGTGCGCTGGTAAACGGGCGGACCGTATGTGCCGGATATGCAAGGGCTTTTCAGTATCTTTTGCAGCAG
>JAAWNY010000009.1 GCA_022799175.1 Lachnospiraceae bacterium
TCGTGGTGACAGCCAGTCATAATCCTCCGGAATATAATGGTTACAAAGTATATTGGGAAGATGGGGCACAAATTACGGCTCCCAGAGATAAAGAAATTATCCGTGAAGTGAATGCTATTGTGGATTATGGTATGGCGAAAACCATGGAACAGAAGGATGCCTTAAGCCAGGGATTATATCAGACTATAGGAACGGAGATTGATGATCGCTATATGGAAGAGCTGAAAAAGCTGGTGATTCATCCAGAGATAGTCCATAAACAAGGCCAGGACATGAAGATCGTCTATACCCCTCTTCATGGAACGGGAAATCTTCCGGTACGGCGAATCTTAAGCGAGTTGGGATTTGAGAAGGTCATGGTGGTGCCGGAACAAGAGTTGCCGAACGGGGATTTTCCCACAGTTAGTTATCCGAATCCGGAGGATAAAAATGCCTTTGCTCTGGCACTGAAGTTGGCAGAACAGACAGATGCGGAGCTGGTTTTAGCCACCGACCCAGATGCCGATCGTCTGGGAATTTATGTAAAAAATCCTGTGACTGGAGAATATGAAGCATTTACCGGAAATATGTCGGGTATGATTATTCTGGAATATATTCTTTCTCAAAAACAAAAATTGGGACAGCTTCCGGAGCATGGAGCGGTGGTGACTACTATTGTGTCCGGAAAAATGTCCAGGGAGATTGCCCAACGGTATGGGGTAGAAAGGATTGAGACATTAACTGGATTTAAATATATTGGGGAACAGATTAAATTCTTTGAGCAAAAGAAGGACCATGAGTTTTTGTTTGGATATGAGGAGAGCTATGGTTGTCTAGTGGGAACGCATGCCCGGGATAAGGATGCGGTGGTGGCAGTGATGAAACTGTGCGAGGCGGCTGCCTATTACCGCTCTCAGGGACTGACACTATGCGATCAGAGGGAACGGTTATTTAAAAAATATGGATATTTTAGCGAAGGTCTTTGTACTGTTACGATGAAAGGCGTGGAAGGCGCCAAGAAGATACGGGATCTTCTGGAGAAAATCCGTCAGAATCCTCCAAAGAGGATTGGCGAATACCAGGTTTGTGCTTTCCGGGATTATGAAAAAGGAAGCATGCTTGATTGTACTACTGGTAAGTGGTCTGAGATTAAATTACCAAAATCCAATGTACTTTATTTTGATTTAGAAGAGGATGCCTGGTGTTGTGTCCGTCCGTCAGGTACAGAACCAAAGGTCAAATATTATATGGGGGTGAAGGGAATAAACCGCGAGGATGCTGCCGGGAAGCTAGAAAGGTTGACGAGCGCAGTGAAAAGTTTATCTTAATGACATTGGTTGTAAAATAAGTCCTCCGCAATTTCCATATCCTATGTTCGAACGGTTTCCGTACACATAGGATATGGAAATTGCGGAGGACTTATTTTGTAACCAATTCACCTTAGCAGCGTTTCTCGTTTCTTTACAAAGGATATTGATTTTGCAACATTTTTTCTACGCTAATTTTTGAAGTTTATCGCTGTGTTTCATAAGGACCTTTTTGATTACGTCAATATCGGACTCTATGGATTCTAGTTCTGCCACTGCTTTTTCGTATTTTTGGGCAGCAGGGACATAATTTTCCGCCAGAAGATTGATCTGGGGACAAATGATATTTTCTATGTTCAGCTTGATATCCCGAATATCCTCTTGTATCGGTTGTAATTCAGACTTAAGCTTTTGGTCTAACAGATCAGATAATGCGGATAATAATTCGTTGTCAACCATAAAATTGTCCCTTTCTGTCGTTTTTATCACAACGGTTTATTCAGCAATCTTGCAATTTATTTACAGAATTAATTTTATTTGTTATATTTTACTATATTCAGTCGTTGTTGTCACTATCTGACCAATAAATTGATAATATCCATATTTGGATAATGTTTTTTGATAATATTATATATGGGTGAGAAAGGAGTAATTTATGGAACAGGGATTCGGTAAGGATTTTGTATGGGGAGCGGCTACCGCATCCTATCAGATCGAAGGAGCGGCTAGAGAGGAAGGAAAAGGACTGCATATCTGGGATGTGTTCTGCCAAGAAAAAGGAAGGGTATTTGGCGGCCATACGGGAATTGAAGGCACATGGACTGGCAGTGCAGATGTTGCGGCAACATGCAAAGCAGGAAATTCAAGTGGGTTATGCACCTACCGGTTCTATGAGCTATCCGGCGAGTGAGAGCCCTGAGGACATAGAAGCCGCCAGGAGTCATCTGTTTGCCCTGCCGGAAGATGACAGAAAATGGGCATGGACGGTGAATTTCTGGAGCGACCCTGTGATATTTGGAAATTATCCGGAAGAGGTGTTGAAGCGGTTCGGAAAATATCTGCCAAAGATATCGGCAGCGGAGGAAGCACTGATTGGAGAACCTATTGATTTTTATGGGCAGAATATCTATAATGGGAACCGGGTACGTCAGGGAGCAGAGGGAAAGCCCGAGATTGTTGAGCGGTATGAGGGGTTTCCCAGAACAGCAATTGGCTGGCCGGTGACACCGGAGTGTCTCTACTGGGGACCGAAATTTTTATATGAGCGTTACAAAAAGCCAATCTATATTACGGAAAACGGGCTTTCTTGCCATGATGTTGTGTCTCTGGATGGAAAGGTACATGATCCAAATCGGATCGATTTTATCCAGAGATATCTGGAATGCCTGCGGCAGGCGGTAGCACAAGGAGTAGATGTACGGGGATATTTCCATTGGTCGCTGATGGACAATTTTGAGTGGCATAGCGGATATAGCGAGCGGTTCGGACTGGTTTATGTGGATTACCGCACGGGAGAACGGATATGGAAGGATTCAGCGTACTGGTATCGAGATTATATTCGATCATGACAAAAAAGAGTAGGGAGGAACCTGGATGGATTCAGATAAAATTTATCAAAAGCGGCAAGAGCTGGAACAATATTTTTTGCAGTCAGCCAGTCAAGATCTATGTCTGGCATTTTCTGGAGGTGTGGATTCTAGCCTGCTGCTTAAAATAGCCGTCGATGCCCTTGGAAAAAGAAACGGCAAGGTATATGCGGTGACTTTTGACAGCCGTCTCCATCCCTCCTGCGATCTGGAGATTGCAAAACGGGTGGCAGGAGAGCTGGGAGGAATCCATGAGGTAATTACTGTGAATGAGCTCGAGCAGGAGGAGATTCGCAGTAATCCGGTAAACCGTTGCTATTTATGCAAACGACATTTGTTTCAAAGCCTGAAGAAATTTGCTGCTGACAGAAAGATACCAATGATTGTGGAGGGAACGAATGAAGATGACAGACAGGAATACCGCCCAGGAATTCAGGCTTTGAAGGAATTGGGGATAGTAAGCCCTCTGGCAGAATTGCATATTACAAAGAAACAGGTAAAAGAAATGGCCGCTGTCTGTGGGATTTCTGTGGCTTCACGGCCGTCCACTCCCTGTATGGCAACCAGGATTCCTTATGGACAGAATCTGGACTATGAGATTCTGGCAAAGCTGGCAGAGGGGGAGGCATATCTGAGAACCCGAATTTCCGGCAATGTGCGTCTACGTTTGCATAGAGATGTGATACGGATGGAGGTGGATGAATCAAGGATCTGGGAAGTAATAAAAAGGCGTCGAGAGATTCTGGAACATCTGGAGAGGAGCGGATTTTCTTATGTGACATTGGATTTAAAAGGTTTTCGCTCCGGAAGTATGGATATTTATGTACGGGAAGAAAGCTTGGCAAAGGGCGGGAGTTTTGTGGTGGATGAGAGAACGGCAAAGGAAAGCGATTTTAGGCAAGAGGATGGTAATCGGATCAAGGAGGAACAATAGAAAATGGGATTTTCAGTGAGTGTTGGTGTTTCAGTATTTACCGTGTTTTTTCAGGGGTTGCTTAGCTTCTTTTCCCCTTGTGTGTTGCCTTTGCTACCTTTATATATTGGATATTTGTCAGGGGGAACGGGACAAAAAGGAGAGGATGGACGGATCCATTATCAGCAGAGAAAGGTGATTATCCATACTTTTTGCTTTGTGGCAGGAGTCAGTTTTGCATTCTTTTTGTTAGGGCTTGGCATGACAGCGGCAGGAACCTTTTTTCATTCCGGACAAGAAATATTTTCCCGGGTTGGGGGAGTGCTAGTAATCCTGTTTGGACTACATCAGCTGGGGATTTTTGGAATTTCCGGAATTTTGGGAAAAGAACATCGGTTGCCTTTTCGCATCGATCAGCTGGCGATGTCGCCGCTTACCGCATTGCTGATGGGATTTACTTTTAGTTTTGCCTGGACGCCTTGTGTCGGGCCAGCATTGACGAGTGTATTGTTAATGGCGGCCTCTGCAGGAACAAAGATGGCAGGATTTTTGCTAATTGGAGTATATACGCTTGGTTTTGTGTTACCATTTTTGGCAGTAGGATTTTTTACCACATCTTTGTTGGAACTGTTCCGAAAATATCGAAATGTAGTGCAGTATACCGTGAAAGCGGGAGGCGTGTTGATGATCGTGATGGGGCTTTTGATGTTTACTGGCAAGATGAACGACTTAAGCGGATATCTGTCAGGAATCGCCCCAGATCCAGCGGGGCAAGAGCAGACGGTGCCGCCAGAAAGTGACGAGATATCAAAAAAGACAGAAAACGAGAATCCGGAAAAGGAAACGAGTCAGGACCCTTCCGGAGTCAAAGGAGCCTCGCAGGAGAATCCAAAGGATAGCAAAGAGGAAACCGAAGGAACAAAGGGATCAGAGAACGATTCAGAAAATACATTTCCGCCCGCTGCAGATTTTGAGCTTTTGGATCAATATGGGAATACACATACGTTGGAAGACTATAAAGGCAAAACCATTTTTTTGAATTTCTGGGCAACCTGGTGTCCACCCTGCCGAGCGGAAATGCCGGATATTCAGAAATTATATGAAACCTACAGCCAGGAAGGGGAGAATGCTTTGATCGTTCTTGGCGTAGCAGCTCCGGAACTGGGGCAGGAAAAAGACGAGGAGGGGATTCAAGCATTTTTGGAAGAAAACGGATATACCTATCCCGTTTTGATGGATACAACCGGCGAGTTGTTCTATAGTTATGGAATCCAGGCATTCCCTACTACTTTTATGATTGATCGGGACGGCAATGTGTTCGGTTATATCAGTGGTCAATTGACGATGGAGATGATGGAGAGCATCATCTCCCAGACCCTAGAAGGAAAGCGCAAGTAGTTGAAAAAATTATTTTGGTTTTTCTGTGAGATATTTGTTGGCGTCTTTAAAAAAGCTGATAATAATCAAAAGCATAATTATCCCTACCGGAAAGGCGGCAATAATCGAAACCGATTGTAGATTCGCCATAGATTTTTCGGAGAAAATCAGGGCGATGGGCAGCAAAATCAGAAAAACAGCCCAGAATAACTTGATACGCCGATCGGGATCTTGATCATACCGAAGTTCCCGGTAAGAGTAAGAAGCGGCAACCAAGGTAATGGAATCAAATGAGGTGGAATAAAAGGTGATCATGCAAAGCACAAGCAAAATCAATACCAAACCAGATAAAGGCAGCTGTTCTAAGATGGAGATAATGGCGGTATACAATGCATAGTTAGAACCTCCGGCAGAAAGATAGCCACTCAGAGAATCGAGACGCCCATGCATCTGAAGTCCCAGCCCATAGTTTCCTAAAATAATAAAAGAAGTACAAGTGCCAGCTAGACCCCAGAAATAACCGCCCAGGATCGTTTGACGGATGGTTCGTCCTTTGCTGATAGCTCCAATGAAAAACGGTGCTGCCACACACCATACCATCCAGTAGGCCCAATAGAAAATGGTCATTGTTTGGGGAAAGGAAGAGGTGCGCAAAGAGTCCGTCCAAGTGGAGAGCTCGATAAAGTTCTGAGCCAGAAGACCCAGAGAAGTGATACCGGTTTCCACAATAAAGCGGCTTTCTCCACCAAAGAAAAACACATAAGCCAGCAGCAGGAAAAAGAGATAGCTGCAGCAGGCAGCGGAGCGCTGAATTCCTTTCATGCCAAAATAGACGGAACAGGTATAGATACAGCATACCACAACTAAAATAGTAATGGTCAGGGTAGTGGTGGCAGCAATCCCTGTCACGCGACTGATCGCCATGGCCAGAAGAGGGGTGGCCAGGGAGAACGTGGTAGCAGTGCCGGCAAGCAACGCGAATACGGCAATTAAGTCAATCAGTCGTCCGGTCCAGCCATCTACCCGATTGCCAAGTAGAGCTCGGCAGGCTTCGGAATATTTTTGCTTTTGCCGTTTGCGGACATGAAGCATGAAGCCGAACGCTACAGCCAGCACCAGATAAAAGCCCCAGGGAATCGGTCCCCAATGGAAAAGGGGATAAGTGGCGGCCCATTCGTGGATGGTCCCCATCTCAGCCACATGGGGATCGGAAGCATAGATCAGCCACTCACAGCAGGAATAAAATAAAATGTCGGCAGCGAGTCCGGCAGTAAACATCATGGAGCCCCAACGGAACGAAGAGTATTGGGGCTTTTTGTCGTCTCCGAGGCGGATATTGCCATATCGGGAGAAGGCAAGATATAAAGAACAGAGAAATACGCCCAACCCGATAATCAGATAGTAACTGCCTAGCTCATCGCCGAGGAAGGTCCGGATAGTTTCCAGAACTTGAGAAGAGCCGTCTGGCGACATAATAAACGACAGGCAGAGCGCAGCAATACAAACAAAAGGAATTAAGGTAGTGAAAAGGTCCAGTTGTGCGAGCAGGGAGCTCTTGGATAATGGTTGATTGCTCATAATACGATCCTCCAGTTATAGGAAATGCCGTTGATTGAAAGAAATAATGTTCAAAAAACATTAAAAAAATAAAATATTGAACAAATAATAGCATGAATGGATAAAAATTGCAAGAGGAAAATAAAAAATATAGGGAAAACTAATTGTGACGATTTTCTGACAATTCTATGAAAGTGCTATCCAAAAATACCGGTCTTTGGTAAAATAACGGTTGTACTAATATGGAGAGAGAGGCAGATCGCTATGAGACAGAAAGGACAAAGGCGCTGGTTTGGCGGGATATTGGTAACCGGGCTTTTTGCAGCAGCAGTGATGAGTGGACCAGGAACGGATTTGACAGCAGGAGAGGGACTTCTGGTAAAAAAGAGTGGTTTTGGAATGACCGAATTTGTGGCGGCAGAAGTAGCACGTCTTCAGTCACCCAATCAGTCAGGAACAGACACCGGCAGTCCGGCACAGGGACAGGCGCCTCCTAGTTCATCTTCCCAGAACCAGGGGAGTAATACGGTAGTTGCAGGGGCAGGAAGCTCTCAGAATACGCCAGGCCCTTCTATGTATGGGAATATTGTAACAGAAGGAGAAAAAGAGGTACATCCTCAAGATGCCATTTTGGGCGGAGCAACCTTGACATTGTTGCGCTCTCAAAGTGACAGTCAGATGCTTTCAGCAATTTTGCAGACAAGCCAGGGCAAGCTGATCGTGGTTGACGGCGGGCTAGGAGCTGACGGAGATTATCTGCGCAGTCAGATTCAGGCTAGAGGCAGTCATGTGGCGGCATGGTTGATCACCCATCCACATGGAGACCATGCAGGGGCACTCTACCGGATTTTGCAGGATGAAGCGGCAGGCGTTCAGTCTGGAATCCAGATTGATGGTATTTATTATTCGTTTGCATCACCGGAGTGGTATACAATAAACGATACCGAGGAACAGACCATGGCTCACGCGATTATCGGAAGTTTTTCTGGTTTGCCAGAGACTATGCTGCATACGGTAGGTCGCGGGCAGACGATTCAGGTAGATGATGTGACGATCCAAGTGATGAATGATCGCTACGAAGCCAGTAGCGACAAGGGAAATAATGCGGGGATTGTGTACAAGCTATGGGTGAATGGGAAATCGATTTTATTTCTAGGCGACATGGCAGAAGAAGGAGGACGTCGTCTGTTGGCAGAGTCCGGTCCAGAAGCGCTGAGATCGGATATCGTTCAGATGGCCCATCATGGACAAAATGGAGTGGATGAGGAATTTTACAAAGCAGTGAATCCCAGTATTTGCCTGTGGCCTACGCCTCAGTGGTTGTGGAACAGTGTAGGTAGCCGGTATCGAACATCTGAGACGAAGAGTTGGATGACACATTTGAATGTACAGAAGCATTACTGTACGAAAGATGGCGATCAGGTAATCTATTAATAGATGTTTAGAAGGTGTTTGAGGAAGAATAACGGTCGATAAAATATCTATCGGATATAGAGGATGCAGCTGTCTGAATAAAAACAATTAGCTTGAGTGAGTTTACTTCATATATAAGTTAATACCCCTATTTCGTTTGTTAAAATGAAGATAAACGGAGGGGATTTACGGCTATGAAAAGTAATATCAGACAGTTGCGAAAACAACGGAATATTTCGCAGAAAATGTTGGGTGAAGAGATTGGTCTTTCTCAACAGGTAATCAGTCGAATGGAACGAGACAGAAGTAAGATTCAAGTAGATGTACTGATTAATTTGGCAGATTATTTTCACGTATCAACGGATTGTATACTTGGATATTGTGCGGATGGAGAGGAAGAGAATCCGATGGAAACCGCATTAAAAATGCAAGCAGCGGCCAGCGAAGTTATTGTGGCAGTTATGGATAATCTGGAAAGGATGGATTATGCAAAGAGACAGCGGCTTTGGCAGGTGCTGGCAGAATTAAAACAATATCTCTAAAGAGGATAGGTTTTTGTTTCTTTTGCTTTATTATCGGCAGAAGAAAGAATCCGGTTTACCGGATTCTTTCTTCGTCAGAGACGTTCAGTCCGCTGTGATAGGAATAACTTCCCAACTCATTCAGCAGCCGGGTTAGATCCGATTCTGGCGAAATATGGGCATGGTCAATCGCAGTATTGAGTATGGCATAGACATTGCAGCATTTTAACAGAGATTGACGGAACAGCTCTGGAAAGGAGGCTTTGGAGGCAAGGCGACGATCCCAGGGATTGCACCAGATCTCATGGTCGAGATTCAAACAGGCCCGTGGATTTGACACGTGGTCTGTGACTAGTTTTGTGGATGCCACTGGATTTTTCAGGAAAATATTTTCCACAAAAGCGATGCCATTTCGTTTGCGACCGGAAGGATCTGCAAGAGTGCGACAGCCAAAACGCATGGCAAGGATAGAACGATGAACCATCCGGGGTGATACCTGAAAATTGTTTTGGTAGGTGATAGGATAGTAAGTATCATTAATACATTTGGATAGGAAGCGGGAAATAAACTGAACTTCCATACCATTTAGACAGATGGTGGCTGCCTGGTTAAACTGGGACGGCTTTTTCTTTTTGTATTTTAACAATAGGAGAGCATCGATATCATTTTCCAGGGCAGCATGACGACCGTGTGCCTGTGTGGTGGGAGCCTTGGCATCGTAGCCGATCCTTCCGTAAACATAGGGATGGCAAATGGAATCTCCAATATAATGACAGAGATAGCCACAGAAATAAGATAGGGCCTCGGCGCGTTGCTGACGGGAAGAAATTTCCTGAAGATTGCGTAGATAGCAGATAAAGAAATCCTTAATGTGATGCTCATGCATATAGGAACCCACATTCCGGTAATCCCGATGTCGAAGAATCGGGATGTTATAAAAGAAAATATCAGGTCCTTGGAGGCCGAGCTGGTAGAGCCAGCGATATTTGGCAATGATATATTTGAGCTGATTGTTGGGCAGATCATTGAAAGCTTTCATGCCCAGAATATAGTGAGTGGTAAAACCTGGCATGGCAGCGCCTCTTTTCTTTTTGAATTTTGCATATAATACATTTATCATAACACATATGGAAGAAAATTGCGAGCAGGGATTTTTAGGAGTGAGCATAGAAAGGAAGAGCGGGTACATAGGATAGGATTGAGAAAAAACAAGGCAGGAACAAAATGGGTGGAATTGCAGAAACCTTGCATTTTTTGGTATGGGGACCGTGGACTTTAGTATTGCTTTTGGGAACGGGGTTGTGGTTCACGGTGAAATCGGGTTTTTTTCAGTTTCGAGGGATTGGTTACTGGTGGGGAAATACGGTTGGAAGTTTGTGGGAGACGAGACAGGAACAAGGGAAGAAGGGACAGATTTCTCGTTTTCAATCGGCATGTACAGCGTTGGCGGCTACAATTGGAACCGGTAATATTGTTGGCGTGGCCACAGCTTTGACGGCGGGAGGTCCGGGGGCTTTGTTTTGGATGTGGGTGTCGGCTGGCATTGGTATGATGACTGCTTATGCGGAAACCTATTTGGGTCAACGATATCGCTACCGTCAAAAAAACGGGGAATGGATGTGTGGCCCGATGGTATATATGGAACGGGGAATGGGTTGTTCGATGTTGGGAAGATTGTATGCTTTATTTGCGGTTCTGGCTTCTTTGGGAATGGGGAGCATGGTTCAGTCAAATTCGATGAGTGGAACGTTAAAATTTGGTGTGGGAATTCCTCCAATGGGAAGCGGGATTTTGATTACCATGTTGACTGGATTGGTGATTTTGGGAGGAATCCAGCGTATTTCCCGGGTGGCTGAGCGTTTGATGCCGATTTCAGCAGGGATCTATGTGTTCTTTTCTTTGATCGTGATTCTTTCTGGATGGCAATTGCTACCACAGATTTTTGCAGATATTTTTCGGGACGCATTTTGTCTGGAATCGGTTGGGGGAGGCATTTCGGGATTTTTGCTGAGTCGAAGCGTGCGATATGGAATGTCCCGAGGAGTTTTTTCCAATGAGGCCGGGCTGGGTAGTTTGGCAGTGCTTCACGGGGCAGCGGAAGATACTACACCTGAGCAGCAGGGAATGTGGGCGATGTTTGAAGTGTTTTTTGATACGATTGTCATCTGCACATTGACAGCACTGGTAATATTATGTGTGCAGTATGGAGGATACAAAAGTCGTATGGCTGGCAGTGATGGAGCGGCTCTGACAGCCGGATGTTTTTCGGCCCGTCTAGGAGTCATGGGAGAAATATTGGTATCTGGTGCGATGGTAGTATTTGCCTTTGGAACAATTATTGCCTGGTATTATCTGGGAAAACAGACTTTTTGCTATCTTAAGGGATGGAGAAGCAGAAAAATGGCGGAGCGGGGATATTTGGCGCTATATCTTTTGGCAGTGTTTTGTGGATGTATCTGCAGGTTGGAGACAGTTTGGCTGCTTTCCGATCTTTGGAATGGACTGATGGCGTATCCGAATTTGTTGGCGTTGATATGGTTGTCACATCAGATTTCTTTTCCAGACAGGTTTGGGCTTGACAAGAGGCAGAAAAGTGAATATACTGAAAGTAATAAGAGGGAGTAGCTTGCATCCATTAGGATGTTGTGCGATATCGTCATCACGATTGCCGTCAGAGGTGTTGAGCCTGTGGCCGAGTAGGTGCAGTCCGGTACGCATATAATAAGCAAGACTTTTGTTGTGTCCTTGTGATACGGCAAAAGCCTTGCTTTTTTGTTATTTCATAGAAAGTGCATCCTATGAAACAAAAACGCTCCGCGGGGATCGCATTGTGGTGGCCGATACAGGGAAGAAAATTCGTGGAAAAAAACAGAAAGAGAGGAAGTATTATGGTGTACGTCTTGTTGGTTCTGGGATTTGTATTGTTAATTAAAGGAGCAGATTTTTTTGTAGAAGCCAGCTCATCTGTGGCGAGAATGTTGCGGGTGCCAAGTATCATTATTGGTCTGACAATTGTGGCTTTTGGCACAAGCGCCCCGGAGCTGGCAGTCAGCACTACGGCGTCTTTGGCGGGGAATAATGAGATTGCGGTAGGAAATGTGATCGGCTCAAATATTTTTAATCTGTTGGTGGTGTTGGGAGCTTGTGGAGCGATTCATGCCATGAAGGTTCGTTTGCGATGGGATTTTATTGCATCGGTGGTGGCGGGGATGATTTTATTGCTGATGATTGTTAGCGATTTGTATCTGAGTCGCCTGGAAGCATTTGTTTTATTGGGATTGTTTATTGGCTTTTTGCTTCTTACAGTGCGAGATGCTCTGATTAACCGGGTGGAGGTGGAGGAGAATCAGACTGTTTTATCTCCGCTTCGATGTGTCATTTATATTGTCGGTGGTCTGGCAGCTATTGTATGGGGGGGAGATTTGGTGGTAGATTCTGCTAGTGAGATAGCGTTAAATTTTGGTCTGAGTCAGACTCTGGTGGGCTTGACGGTGGTGGCGCTGGGAACTTCTTTGCCGGAACTAGTAACATCCGTGGTAGCTTCTCGGAAAGGAGAAAATGGACTGGCTCTGGGAAATGTAATTGGTTCTAATATTTTTAATATTGTAATGGTTTTGGCCATGTCGGCGGCGGTTAAGCCGATTGCAGTTAGTCGTTTTGCCGTGATTGACGCAGCTTGTCTGGTGGTGTTCAGCTTGATTACATGGCTTTTATGTAAGAGCCGGGAACGGCTAAGCCGGCCGGAAGGACTGACTATGCTGGGCATATATACCGGGTATTTGGTGTATATCTGCCTTCGGTAAAACCGATCAGAGACCGCATTTTATAACATGAAAAATCCCTCTGTCCAGAGGGATTTTTCTTACTACAGTTTTTATAAGAGGTTAAAAAGGGAGGAGAGCTGATATCCGATATCAGCTCGAGTATTATGAAAAAAATCTTATAAGCATATCACATATACGGCATTGATGGTTGCTTACAAGAGATAGTATAAAAAAGAATCGTGAAGAAATCATGATGTTTGTGTAAAAGGTTTTTGAATGATTTGTGAACAGAAAATGAACGGGGAATGCCGGATTGTGATTGAATTTTGTCAGATACTATGATATATTAATGTGAAAAAGTGAAAGAAGGATATTTATTATGGTAGATAAATGGAATATTACAATTCCGGAGCTGACAGGGGAGGAAGAAAGGCTGGCTTATATTTATCTCCCAGAAGCTTATTTTACAGAGACAAAAAAACGCTATCCTGTACTTTATATGTTTGATGGACATAATGTGTTCTTTGATGAAGATGCCACTTATGGAAAGTGCTGGGGAATGAAAGAATATATGGATGAGACAAAAACTCCGCTGATCATTGTCGCCGTGGAGTGCAATCACAGTCCGGATCATGGACGGCTGAAGGAATACTCTCCATTTGATTTTCGGGAAAAAGGTTTTGGGGAGATTCGCGGGCGGGGAAGGACGACGATGGAGTGGATGATTCATACTTTTAAAGCAGAGATTGACCAGGAGTTTCGAACACTGCCAGATCGGGAACATACCTTTATTGCCGGAAGCTCTATGGGAGGATTGATGAGTTTGTATGCGGTGCTGGAATTTAATCATATATTTTCGCGAGCGGCAGCGCTTTCCCCGTCGGTTTGGCTGGCAAGGCGTAAGATCGAGCAGATGATCAAAGACGCTAAATTGGCTCCCAACACGGTGGTTTATATGGATTACGGTTCGGAAGAATTCGGAAATCATGTCAATATGAGACATCAATATGCGAAAGTCACTTCGCTGCTGATAGATCGGCAAATTCTTGTGGAAAGCAGGATTGTTCCAGGCGGGCAACATTGTGAAGCCAGCTGGGAGCGGCAGATTCCCTTTTTTATGAATACTTTGTTGTATGACAGTAAGGTGGAATCCTTGGAAGACAGCGAGAAAGATGGCCAAGACAGAAATGAAGATTGGCATTGGGAACAGGAGTAAAAGCGGGATACCAAAAGTCGTATCCGGAAATGGAGACAAAATGGAAGTACAATATTTTAGACAGTACAGTGAGTCCTTAGAACGGGACATGGAGTGTAAAGTATATGGACATGCCGGACGTCCGGTATTGTTTATTCCCTGTCAGGATGGTCGTTTTTTTGATTTTGAAAATTATAAAATGGCAGAAGTATGGTCGCCGTGGATAGAATCGGGACAGGTGATGGTGTTTGCTATTGATACGATGGATAGAGAAACCTGGTCGAATCCGTACGGAGATCCCGGATGGAGAAGCTGGCGTCATGAACAGTGGATTCATTATATTGTAGATGAGATGGTGCCATTTATGCGCTGGATGGCCAATGAGCGCAATGGCTGGGACGGTGATTCAGGCGTGTTGGCATTTGGCAGCAGTCTGGGAGCAACCCATGCGGCAAATTTGTATTTTCGTTTTCCAGGCATTTTTGATCGGTTGTTGGCGTTGAGTGGCATTTATACGGCAGATTATGGGTTTCACGGATATATGGATGAACGGGTATATTTGAATTCGCCTGTGCATTATTTGCCGAATATGCCCCGAAATCATGAATATATTGAGTTGTACAACCGAAATAAAGCAGTGATCTGCGTGGGGCAGGGACCTTGGGAGATTCCGGATTCTACAAGAGAGTTGCAAAGAATTTTAAATGATCGGAGAATCCATGCCTGGGTGGATTACTGGGGGTATGATTGTGCACATGACTGGCCTTGGTGGTATAAGCAAGTAGTATATTTCCTTCCGTATCTTTTGGAGTAGATAAAATATAGAAAAAGTAGAAAGAAATCAGGGAAAATAAAGCGCAACGGCAATCTATAGTGAAAACAAGTGCGGTGGCATCTATGAAAAAACACTGCAGAAAAAGGAAGGAAAAGTATATGAAAAACTTTATTTTTATCTCGCCCAATTTTCCTACAAACTATTGGCAATTTTGCCGGGAGTTGAAAAACAATGGAATGAATGTATTGGGAATTGGGGATCAGTCTTATGATGAGCTGACACAGGAACTGAAGGATAGCTTGAATGAATATTATAAGGTCAGCAGTTTGGAGAATGAGGATGAAGTATATCGGGCTGTGGCATTTTTGACCTTTAAGCATGGTCGTATTGATTGGCTGGAATCCAATAATGAGTATTGGCTGGAACGGGATGCAAAACTGCGCACAGATTTTAATATCCGCAGTGGTTTTCAAGTAGAAGATATGCCACGGGTAAAGTATAAATCTCAGATGAAAGAATATTATATGAAGGCGGGCATTCCCGTGGCACGTTATCATATGGTGGAGAATCTGGAAGGGTGTAAAAAGTTTATTGACGAGGTGGGTTATCCGGTGGTGGCAAAGCCGGATAATGGGGTAGGCGCTTCTGATACCTGGAAGATTGAGAACGAGCAGCAATTGGAGAATTTCCTGGAAAAGAGAATGAATGGGGTGTCCTACATCATGGAAGAGTTCATTTATGCGGAAGTTAACTCTTATGATGCGATTATTGATGCGGATGGCGAGCCGATGTTTGAGACCGGGAATGTGACCCCAATGTCAATTATGGATATTGTCAACAATGACGATAATTCTATTTACTATATTTTAAAAACTCTGCCAGAAGATACTCGTAAGGCGGGAAGAGCGACCGTGAAGAGTTTTGGGGTGAGAAGCCGTTTTGTCCACTTTGAATTTTTCCGTTTGACGAAAAATCAGAAGGGAATGGGGAAAAAGGGAGACCTAGTGGCCCTGGAAGTGAATATGCGCCCATGTGGAGGATTTACTCCAGATATGATTAATTTTGCCCACAGTACGAATGTCTATAAAATTTGGGCAGATATGATTGCATATAACAAATCGACTGTGCCAGTAGGAAAACATGCGTACTGTGCTTTTGCCGGTCGTCGGGATGGCAAGGACTTTATGATGAGTGATTGGGATGTGATGGAACGCTATGGTGGCTTTATGAAGATGGCAGAGAGGCTTCCAGATGTGTTATCCAAAGCGATGGGCAATCAGATGTTTGTGGCAGTGTTTGATACAAAGAAAGAGCTGGAAGGATTTTATAAGAAAATTTTAGAGTGCAGGAAGTAATAAAACCGCTTTGCTAATGGTCCGACATAGCACAACAAATTTCTGCAGGAGAGGAGAAAACAATGAAAAATCCGGAAGTAACTATCATTATGGAGGATGGAGGCGTGATACGGGCAGAGTTGTACCCGGATATTGCTCCGAACACGGTGAAAAATTTTATCAGTCTGGTAAGTAAGGGGTATTATAATGGTCTGATTTTTCATCGAGTGATTGAGGGATTTATGATTCAGGGCGGATGCCCGGAGGGGAGCGGAATGGGCGGCCCCGGATATTCGATCAAAGGGGAATTTCTTCAGAATGGATATGCCAATGATTTGAAGCATATTAGAGGAGTGCTTTCTATGGCGCGTTCGATGATGCCGGATTCTGCCGGTTCTCAGTTCTTTATTATGCACGCGGATTCTCCGCATCTCGACGGCGGTTATGCGGCTTTTGGCAAAGTAGTCGATGGTATGGATGTGGTGGATCGGATTGCCGGGGTGCAGGTGGATTATAATGATCGGCCGTTAAAGACACAGAAGATGAAGAGTATGACGGTGGATACTTTTGGCGAAGAGTATGGAGAGCCAGAGAAAGTATGAGGCGAATGAGTGCGATATGATTTGGGAGCGTGACGTGGTTGTGGAAAATATAAGCTACCGTGTTGTGATCTCGGATGAAGCGGAGACCCTTCTTGCTGCGAAAGCGGCGGGGAGGGTCGTTGTTGGTTGTCTGGGTAAGGATGGAAAAGGGCAGTTTCCGATGGCGCGTTACTTGGTGGAAACAGTAGACGTAGCAGATGAGCACTATCTGGAACGGGTGATACGGCGGGAAAAAGGATTGCCCTGGAGGATCGGGGAAAGCGGGCGCCTTCGGTTGCGGGAGTTTGTGATGGAGGACATAGCACAGATTCCCATGGAACCGGGCGATGAACCGGGTGATCAAGTGTTTTATGATCCGGAAAAGTTAGCGGCTTATATCCGCAGTCAATATGGGTTTCTGGAATATGGATTGTGGGCGGTCGAACGCAAAGAGGATGGTAAAATTTTGGGAAAAGCGGGGATAACGGATTGTGATACGTCAGGGGATTTTGAACTTGCTTATCATATTTTCCTGCCATATCGGCGGCAGGGATATGGAAAGGAAGCATGTAGGATCGTGTTGAATTATGTGAAGAAAGAATACAGTCCACAAGGGGTTTACGCCGTCATAGAGGCATCCAACGATGCCTCTGCAGGACTTTTAAAAAAATTAGGATTTACGTTTCAGGGTTCAGAATGTAGCGGAGAAAGGCATCGGTATTGTCTCGGCGGACTGTGTTACTGATGATTCCCAACAGTGGGGGGTCCTGTCCTAGATGGGCGTTGGCGACAAAAGCGGTATCACTGATATCAACGGCATAGGCACGTTCGACGCCATCTTCGCCGGCAGCATAGAAAAGACGATCTTGTACAAATGCCAGTAGCTCTGGGGAAAGACTGTTTTCCAGATCCAGATAACCGTTTAAAGAAGCAAAATGTTCAATGGTTTCCTCGTCGCCAATGATAATATCCAGCTCATTAGAAAATACCAAAGCGGAGATTTTTGCCATGGTAGCATAGCTTAATTCAGAGGCGTTATCCCCATATGTGATGTAGACGGATTCGGCATTGACGAGTTCCTTTTTACCCAGATTTTGATAAACAGCAAAATCTTCTTGCAGAGTGGCAAAATGGATCTCTTCTTCTGAATAGCTGTTGACGACAATTGTATAAAGCGCAGTGTCAAAAGTGCTATGATAGATTGAGGTGATGACAACCTGAAGGATCAAGAGGGCAAGAATGATCAGGGCCATATGAACTTTATAATATGCCCAAATATACCAGGCCCGATCTTTCCAGCTCATAGTCTTCAGTTTTTCCAGTTCGCTACGTTTCGTTTCTTGCTTAGGGACAGGAGAGGAAGGCTCGTTTGGCTGTTGCAGGGATTCTTCTGTTATTTTCATGAACAAAAATCCTTTCTTTGATGTGAATCACATAAGTTGCATGTTATATTTCCCAACGGCCGGAGGCGCCGCAAGGCAGAATCAGTCCAGATTCGCGTACCGGGAGACCAATCTCGTCAGCCTGGACTTTTCCGCCGAAACGAGGATATATTTCGGTAGAAAGCAGATAGGCGAGGACGGCTGGCGCCAGACCAGTAGTATAAGAATTGATGAGGAAAAACAAGGGTTTTTCTGACAGCAGTTGTACACACAGATGAATCAGAGGATGAATGGAATCCTCGATTTTCCAGATTTCGCCTTTGGGACCACGTCCGTAGGAAGGAGGATCCATGATGATGGCATCATAATGATTTCCCCGACGAATCTCCCGCTCGGCAAATTTCACACAGTCATCAACAAGCCAGCGGATCGGTGCTTTGCCCAAGCCAGAGGAAACGGCATTTTCTTTGGCCCATCCCACCATGCCTTTTGAGGCATCGACATGAGTGACTGCGGCGCCAGCCTGAGCCGCCGCCAAAGTGGCGCCACCTGTGTAGGCAAACAAATTTAGAACCTTGACTGGATGTCCGGCATTGCGGATTTTAGCCTGACACCAGTCCCAGTTGACGGCTTGCTCGGGAAACAACCCGGTGTGTTTGAAGCTGAAGGGCTTCAGATTAAAAATTAGCTCATGATAATGGATGGTCCATTGCTGAGGAAGCTTTAGAAATTCCCATTCCCCGCCGCCTCTGGCGCTTCGATGATAGCGGGCATTGGGATGCTGCCAGCCTTGATGATTTTGAGGCGTGTTCCAGATGACCTGAGGGTCCGGACGGACAAGAAGATAGTCTCCCCATCGCTCTAGCTTTTCTCCTTTAGAACAGTCGATGACCTGGTAATCGCTCCAGTTATCTGCAATCCACATGATTGGAAACCAGCCTTTCTTTTCATTGTAATAACTTTATTTGTTCTATTATAAGGGGAGCTGGGGAGAAACGTCAAGCAGTTACGAAAGCAGGGAGATTTCAGAGGAGTATCGTAAGAGAATCGTAAGGAGAGTTTGGAAAATTTAGTTGAATAATTGCCAGTAAATTGCTAAAATGGAAATCAGTCCGAATATACAGGGAATGTAATTTATGAGATAAAAGGAGAGACATGATGAGAAGACGTGGTTTGGCAATATTGGCCCTGTCTGCGGTAATGGCATTGGGAATTGTTGGTACACCGGCGATGGCAGAGGGCTGGGCCCAGGAGGGAGGAAACTGGGTATATTATAATGCATCTGGCAGTCGTTTATATAATGGATGGAGAAAGGGAGGAGACGGACTCTGGAGATATGTAAACAGTAATGGTATTATGGCGGTCAACTCCTGGGTGGATAATGATGATTATTTTGTAGGGCCTGATGGTATAATGTATGCGGGGCGTTGGCTGGAGGTACAACGCGACGACTATTCGGAAAGGGAGAGCGACTGGTATTATTTTAACCAGAGCGGTAAGTGCGTAAAGGAAAAGTGGGAGAAGATCAATAATAACTGGTATCATTTTGGAGATACCGGAGCCATGGATACCGGCTGGATTTTAGACAATATGTATTATTGCGATGATAATGGCGTGATGGTAACTGGTTGGCAGCGGCTCTTTTCTCCGGATAATCAGGAAGAAGACTATTATGATTATGGACCGTATGTTGAGGACGAAAATGACGGTAAACACTGGTATTATTTTACAAGCAGTGGCAAGAAAGTAGTTCCCAAGAGTGACGGCGATGAGGTAAAGTTAAAAAAGATTAATGGCGCCTATTATAGTCTGGCAGAAGACGGAGCCATGCAGACCGGATGGAGTTGTACAACTGGAGATGAATCGGATAATATCGAAGATTACCGCTATGTAGACTCCAATGGTCAGGTACGGGTGGGCTGGTATTCCGTGGAGCCGCCAGAGAACTTGCAGAATAATTATGAATATGATGTAGAGTGGTTCTATTTTTCGAACAAAGGTGTTCCCAAAGTAGGACCCGAAAGAGGCAGCGCCACCACAAAAGATCTGGTAAAGATCAATGGCAATACCTATCTTTTTAATGAATATGGGGTGCCGGTATATGGATTGCAGAAGATTTATCTGGATAAAGAGGAAACCGACTATACGGCATATTATTTTGGGACCCGTGATCAAAGCTCCCTGTTAAAGGGAAAGATTAACGTGGATGAAGGGAGCAATACCTGTCCATATTATTTTACATCTACGGGCAAAGGATATACAGGGGTGTATGAAAATCATCTTTATTATATGGGAAAGCTTCAACAGGCGGATTCCGGCAGCCGCTATGAGGTGTTTACCATTTGGAGCGGCAATAATAATGTAAAGAACTATGTGGTCAACTCTTCCGGCAAGATTGCAAAAAACACGACGGTGAAAGATCGGGACGGAGTAAAATATAAGACTAACAGCGGTGGTGTACTTTTGAAGGAAGACGACGAGGACGTGGAGGGGAAAACCTACCGTACTCCGGAGGAGCCGGACTGGGACTTTAATAATTAGATGGGATTTTGTTGTTTTGGAAGGGACGCTCCGGAAAGAATTCCCGGCGGTTTGTAGTTCCGGAGCTGATATTTTCTATAGTTATGATTTCTACCTATAATATATTAAAGATGTTTTCAATGGATAAGGGATTATATGGTTTGCTGAGAGGATGGTTTTATATTGTAGTGGAGGCAAGAAACAGCTGGGAAGGAGGCATGAGAGAGCCGCAAAAGCAGATGGGCCAGGCTGCGTTTGCAGGGATGTTAGAAGTCTTTCAGTTTCCGGATTGTGCGTTGAAACAAAAATGCACATTGTCTGAGCGCAGCGAGTTTGGGCATTTTTGTTTCGCACTTAGCAAAATTCGGAAGCTTTCAGACTTCTTCATTCCGAAACCGCAGTCTGGCCCATCTGCTTTTGCGGCTCTCTCATGCCCCCTCCCCAGCGTCCCTTTTTCCCAAACATCTCTTTCCAAAAAAACACCAAAAAGTACTTGCATTTCCCAAAAATCCGTGATAATATAGGAGAGCTGTGACATGATAGCGATGAAGCGTGAGGTTGCTGCCCATGATGAGGCAGGTTTTCCGTGGAGCGAATGTCAAGTTAGGAAACTGACGACAAGTCACTGTACCAATTGAACAGCTGTATAAAGAAGATATGCAGTAACGCAGTGTGAAGTCCATGCGACACACACGGAGAAGTGTACAGTCACCGCTTGTCGTACTTAATCCAAAAGTGCGAAAAGGAGGCGACTTTTTTTATGGCAAGTCAAGTAATGAGAATCACATTGAAAGCCTATGATCATCAGCTGGTTGACCAGTCTGCCGGAAAGATCATCGAGACGGTAAAGAAAACAGGAGCTCAGGTGAGCGGACCGGTGCCGCTGCCCACCAAAAAAGAAGTAGTTACGATTCTGCGGGCAGTACACAAGTACAAAGATTCTCGTGAGCAGTTTGAGCAGAGAACTCACAAGAGACTGATCGATATCATTACCCCAAGCCAGAAGACAGTAGACGCGCTGTCTAAACTGGAAATGCCGGCTGGTGTGCATATCGACATCAAAATGAAACAAAAATAAGCTTTAGTATGATTGCTTTTGCGAGCAATCCGCTGTAAGGAGGAAAAGAAATGAAGAAAGCTATCTTAGCTACTAAGGTCGGAATGACCCAGATCTTCAATGACCAGGGTGTTCTGGTACCGGTGACGGTTCTCCAGGCAGGTCCCTGTGTGGTAACTCAGGTCAAGACGGAAGAGAACGACGGTTATAAAGCGGTTCAGGTTGGTTTCGTGGATAAGAGAGAGAAACTGATCAATAAGCCGGTAAAAGGACATTTTGATAAGGCGGGCGTGGCTTACAAAAGATTTGTAAGAGAATTCCGTCTGGAGAATGCTGAGGAGTATTCCGTAAAGGATGAAATTAAGGTTGATATTTTTGCGGCGGGCGATAAGATAGATGCTACTGCAGTTTCCAAAGGTAAAGGGTTCCAGGGTGCGGTTAAGAGATATGGTCAGCACAGAGGTCCGATGACCCATGGTTCCAAGTTCCATCGTCATCAGGGTTCCAATGGTTCTGCCACTACCCCTGGACGTGTGTTCAAGGGCAAGGGGATGCCGGGACACATGGGTCATGTACAGGTGACGGTTCAGAATCTGGAGGTAGTACGGGTAGATGCCGAGAACAATCTGATTCTGGTCAAAGGCGCCGTACCAGGACCGAAGAAGTCGCTGGTGACATTGAAAGAAACTGTGAAGGCCAGCCGTTAGGCCCTGAACTGAGGAAAGGAGGAACACACAGAAATGGCAAACGTATCTGTTTACAATATGGAAGGCAAAGAAGTAGGCACCATGGAGCTCAATGATGCTGTGTTTGGTGTGAAAGTGAATGAACACCTGGTACACATGGCAGTTGTCGCTCAGCTTGCCAACAAGCGCCAGGGTACCCAGAAGGCGAAGACACGTGCTGAGGTATCCGGAGGTGGCAGAAAGCCATGGCGTCAAAAAGGAACTGGTCATGCAAGACAGGGTTCCACAAGATCTCCCCAGTGGACCGGCGGCGGTGTGGTATTTGCCCCGACCCCAAGAGATTATACGATCCGTCTGAATAAGAAGGAGAAGAGAGCTGCGTTAAAGTCCGCTCTGACCAGCCGGGTACAGGAAAATAAATTTATCGTAGTCGATGAGTTAAAGCTGGATGAGATCAAGACTAAGAAGTTCCAGAACGTACTCAACAATTTAAAAGTAACCGGAGCTCTGGTAGTCGTTGGCGCTGACAGCGATAACGTAGTGCTTTCTGCCAGAAATATTCCGACTGTGAAAACTGCATATGTCAATACGATTAATGTATATGACATTTTGAAATACAATACCGTTGTGGCTACGAAGGCTGCTGTGGAGAACATTGAGGAGGTGTACGCATAATGGCAAACATTCAGTATTATGATGTCATTCTCAAACCGGTAGTAACCGAAAAGAGCATGAATGCAATGGCCGAAAGAAAGTATACGTTCCTGGTACACCCGGAGGCGAATAAGAGCATGATCAAAGAAGCTGTTGAGAAGATGTTTCCGGGAACCAAGGTTTCCCGTGTCAATACGATGAACAGCGAGGGCAAAACCAAGAGACGGGGTATGACCTTTGGCAAGACGGCAAAGACAAAAAAAGCGATTGTACAGCTGACTGAGGACAGCAAGGAGATCGAGATTTTTGCTGGCCTGTAAAAGAAAAATAGGACAGGAACAGTGAAACATCCCTGTCGGGTAAATACGATGCCTGTGAAAACAGGGTGGGAACAGTGAAATGAAAGGAGTTCAATGTCATGGGAATTAAAACATATAACCCATATACACCTTCCAGAAGACATATGACTGGTTCCGATTTTGGTGAAATCACCAAGTCCACACCGGAAAAGTCTTTGGTTACTTCCTTGAAGAAGAATGCGGGACGTAACAATCAGGGTAAGATTACCGTAAGGCACCGCGGAGGCGGCAGCAGAAGAAAATACAGAATCATCGACTTTAAGAGAAACTCCAAGGATGGTATTCCGGCAACTGTAATCGGGATTGAGTATGATCCGAACAGAAGCGCCAACATTGCGCTGATTTGTTATGCAGACGGAACAAAGTCCTATATCCTGGCTCCGGCCGGACTGACCGACGGTATGAAGGTGATGAGCGGTGAGACAGCAGAGGCCAAGACTGGCAACTGTTTGCCGTTAGCCAACATTCCGGTTGGTGCACAGATTCACAATATTGAGCTGCATCCGGGCAAGGGCGGACAGCTGGTTCGTTCTGCTGGAAATGCTGCGCAGTTGATGGCAAAAGAAGGCAAATATGCTACTTTGAGACTTCCTTCCGGAGAGATGAGAATGGTTCCGATCATTTGCCGCGCGACTATTGGTGTTGTGGGCAATGGTGAACACAATCTGATTAATGTAGGTAAAGCAGGAAGAAAACGTCATATGGGTATCCGTCCTACGGTTCGCGGTTCCGTTATGAACCCCAATGACCATCCGCACGGCGGTGGTGAGGGTAAGACCGGTATCGGTCGTCCGGGTCCGAGCACTCCATGGGGTAAGCCAGCGCTTGGCCTCAAGACCAGGAAGAAGAACAAACAGTCCAATAAGCTCATCATCAGAAGACGTGATGGCAAGACGATCAAATAATTGAAGGAGGATCAAACCCTATGGGACGTTCGTTAAAAAAAGGACCATTTGCAGACGCACATCTGTTAAAAAAGATTGATGCATTGAACGCGTCAGGCCAGCATCAGGTGATTAAGACCTGGTCCCGCCGTTCGACCATCTTTCCGCAGATGGTTGGACATACCATCGCGGTTCATGATGGCAGAAAGCACGTGCCGGTATATGTGACTGAGGATATGGTTGGACATAAACTGGGTGAATTCGTAGCCACCAGAACCTACAGAGGTCACGGAAAAGACGAGAAGAAATCCAAACGGTAAACCCGCATTGAAAGGAGGTTATTAGCAATGGCTAAAGGACATAGAAGTCAGATTAAGAGAGAAAGAAATGCGAAAAAAGACACTCGGCCGTCCGCAAAATTATCCTACGCCCGCGTATCCGTTCAGAAAGCGTGTTTCGTTTTGGACGCCATCCGCGGTAAGGATGTGGAGACCGCAATCGGTATCGTAACCTATAATCCCAGATATGCTTCCGCTTTGATTAAGAAATTGCTGGAATCAGCGGTTGCCAACGCCGAGAATAACAATGGTATGGACCGTTCCAAGTTGTATGTGGAAGAGTGCTACGCCAACAAGGGACCGACCATGAAAAGAGTAAAACCGAGGGCACAGGGCAGAGCTTACAGAATTGAGAAGAGAATGAGCCACATTACCGTTGTGCTGAATGAAAGATAGGAGGCAAATATGGGACAGAAAGTTAATCCACATGGCTTGAGAGTCGGTGTTATCAAGGACTGGGATTCCAAATGGTACGCAGAGGGCGACTTCGCCGACTGTCTGGTAGAAGATTACAATATCCGTAAATTTCTGAAGAAAAGACTGTATGATGCAGGTATTTCCAAGATAGAGATCGAGAGAGCTTCTGAGAGAGTAAAAGTTATCATTTACACTGCAAAACCGGGTGTGGTCATCGGTAAAGGCGGAGCTGCGATCGAAAAGTTGAAAAGCGAAGTGCAGAAGCTGACAGATAAGAAGCTTTTGATTGATATCAAGGAGATCAAAAGACCGGAGCGTGACGCACAGTTGGTTGCTGAAAATATTGCTCAGCAGTTGGAGAACCGTGTATCCTTCCGTCGCGCCATGAAGTCCACGATGGGCCGCTCTATGAAGGCCGGCGTAAAGGGGATCAAGGCTGCTGTCGGCGGTCGTCTGGGTGGCGCTGATATTGCCCGTACCGAGTTTTACAGCGAGGGCACCATTCCGCTGCAGACCTTAAGAGCAGATATTGACTATGGTTTCGCTGAAGCAGACACCACCTATGGCAAGCTTGGCGTTAAGGTGTGGATCTACAAAGGCGAAGTACTTCCTGCTAAAGGAAACAAGGAAGGGAGCGATAAATAATGTTAATGCCGAAGAGAGTGAAACGCCGCAAACAGTTCCGCGGAAGCATGGCGGGCAAGGCGATGAGAGGGAATACCATCAGCTATGGTGAGTATGGTTTGGTGGCGACTGAGCCCTGTTGGATCAAGTCCAATCAGATCGAGGCAGCCCGTGTGGCCATGACCCGTTATATCAAGCGTGGCGGTAAAGTATGGATTAAGATTTTTCCGGATAAGCCAGTGACAGCGAAGCCCGCTGAGACCCGTATGGGTTCCGGTAAAGGCGCTCTGGAGTACTGGGTAGCCGTTGTAAAGCCGGGCAGAGTGATGTTTGAGATCGCAGGCGTTCCCGAGGAGATTGCCCGTGAGGCATTGCGTCTTGCCATGCATAAGTTGCCCTGCAAATGTAAGATTGCTGCTAAAGCAGATTTAGAAGGCGGTGAATAACAGTGAAGACTAATAAATTCGTAGAAGGATTAAAAGGGAAGACGGCTGCAGAGCTGCAGGAAGAACTGGTTGCTGCAAAGAAAGAACTGTTTAACTTGAGATTCCAGAATGCGACCAATCAGCTGGACAACACCAGCAGAATTAAAGAAGTCCGCAAGAATATTGCCAGAATTCAGACTGTTATCACAGAAAAGTCAAAACTGGCCTGACCGAAAGCAACTTAGCGAATTGGAGCCGGAGGCGACAGATGAGCTTAGTGCGAGGTCGTTCACGATGCATGGAGCGCTTAACGAGGGGTTGCCGAGTTGAGTGCGAAAGCAGATACGCCGAGTAAAACGAGGATGTATCTTCTAAAAAGAATCAAGTGTAAAATTAGCTAAGTGAACAAACCCGTCAACGTAGTGAAAGAGAGGAGAACTAAGACATGGAAAGAAATCTGAGAAAGACCCGTGTCGGTAAAGTCGTCAGCGATAAGATGGATAAGACGATCGTGGTTGCGATTGAGGACCATGTAAAGCATCCGCTGTATGGTAAGATCGTAAAAAAGACTGTTAAGTTGAAAGCCCACGATGAGAAGAACGAGTGTGGTATCGGTGATACCGTAAAAGTGATGGAGACCCGGCCGCTGTCTAAGGATAAGAGATGGAGACTGATGGAGATAATCGAGAAAGCAAGATAAAAGGACAGTTATTGAAAGGAGTTAGCAGGCATGATTCAGCAGGAGACCAGACTGAGGGTCGCTGATAATACTGGTGCAAAAGAACTGCTTTGTATCCGGGTTATGGGTGGATCTACAAGAAGATATGCGAATATTGGTGATATTATCGTCGCTTCTGTTAAAGATGCAACACCAGGTGGCGTTGTAAAGAAGGGTGATGTTGTGAAAGCGGTCGTAGTGCGTACCGTTAAGGGTGCCCGCCGGAAAGACGGTTCCTATATCCGTTTTGATGAAAATGCGGCAGTGATTATCAAAGATGACAAGACCCCGAGAGGAACTCGTATCTTTGGGCCGGTTGCCAGAGAGTTGCGTGAGAAACAGTTTATGAAGATTGTTTCCTTAGCGCCAGAAGTACTGTAAGGAGGTATGGACCGTGCATAAAATTAAGAGAGATGACCTGGTAAAGGTGATCGCAGGAAAAGATAAAGATAAGACCGGCAAGGTGTTGCACGTTCATGAGGGCAAAGTGATTGTCGAGGGCTGTAATATGGTGACCAAGCATTCCAAACCCGGTGCGGGTAATCCGCAGGGAGGAATTGTCCGCCAGGAAGCTCCCATGGACATTTCGAATGTCATGCTGGTTGTTGACGGGAAAGCCACCAGAGTCGGATTCCAGGTAAAAGATGGCAAGAAGGTCCGCGTTGCCAAGGCAACCGGCAAAGTCATTGACTGATTGCAGAGAGGAGGAACGTAAGAGTGGCTAGATTAAAAGAAATGTATCAGAACGAGATGGTTGACGCTCTGATGAAAAAATTTGGTTATAAAAACGTCATGCAGGTCCCGAAGCTGGATAAGATCGTGATCAACATGGGTGTTGGCGAGGCAAAGGAGAATGCCAAAATTCTGGATTCTGCAGTTCGGGATTTGGAGCTGATCACTGGTCAGAAGGCCGTGACCACCAAGGCGAAAAAGTCGGTAGCAAACTTCAAGCTGAGAGAGGGAATGGCTATCGGCTGTAAAGTTACCCTGCGTGGCGAGAAAATGTATGAATTTGCGGATCGCCTGATTAACCTGGCGCTGCCGCGCGTCCGTGACTTCCGCGGCGTGAATCCCAATGCTTTTGATGGCAGAGGAAATTATGCGCTGGGTATCAAAGAGCAGCTGATCTTCCCAGAGATTGAATACGATAAAGTTGACAAGGTAAGAGGAATGGATATCATTTTCGTTACCACTGCCAAGACAGATGAAGAAGCTCGTGAACTTTTGACATTATTCAATATGCCATTTGCTAAATAACAGGAGGAAAGATCCATGGCGAAAACTTCAATGAAGATTAAACAGCAGCGTCCGGCGAAATTCTCCAGCAGAGAGTATAATCGCTGCAGAATCTGCGGACGTCCGCATGCATATTTGAGAAAGTATGGGATTTGCCGTATATGCTTCCGTGAACTGGCATACAAGGGACAGATTCCTGGCGTTAAGAAAGCAAGCTGGTGACCGTCTGCGGCTTAGCAGGTCTGGTTGTCGAAACTGAGAGCTGACAGAGGCCAAAAGCAGGGTCGTTCGTGTGGTTTGTTATCATTTCCACAGAAGGAAATGTTCAGACAGAGCGGACTATCGCGGAAAACCGCGTGAAAATCAGCACAATAAACAAGGAGGAAAATATCTATCATGACAATGAGTGATCCCATTGCAGATATGCTTACAAGAATTCGTAACGCAAATACTGCCAAGCATGATACTGTAGACGTTCCCTCATCCAAGATGAAGCTGGCGATTGCCGATATCCTGGTAAAAGAGGGTTATGTTCAGAAATATGACATTGTAGAGGACGGTGCGTTCAAGACAATTCGCATTACTCTCAAATATGGCGCTGACAAGAATGAGAAGATTATCAGCGGCATCAAGAGGATTTCCAAGCCAGGTCTGCGCGTATATGCGAACAAAGAGGACCTGCCGAAGGTGTTGGGCGGTTTGGGAACCGCTATCATTTCTACAAACCAGGGCGTAGTGACCGACAAGGAAGCACGTCAGTTAGGTGTAGGTGGCGAAGTACTGGCATTTGTGTGGTGACCGAAAGCAACTGAATGAGTGTACAGAGTGCAAATTTAGTGCGAAGTCCGTCACGAACCTTAGTGAAGCCGAGCCGAAGGCGAAAGCTGAACTTAGTTGAGTGACGTGTAGCTGCAGGAAGAACCTGTAAAAGCAAGAACTGAAAACAGAAAGGAAGCAAATTCCTTTCCGAAAATTTAAGTAGGAGGTAAGATGGCATGTCACGTATCGGAAGAATGCCAATCGCGATCCCGGCAGGTGTGACCGTAACGATTGCGGAGAATAATAAAGTGACTGTAAAAGGTCCGAAGGGAACTCTTGAGAGAGAGTTGCCAATCGAGATGTCTATCAAGGAAGAGGATGGACATATTGTAGTAGCCAGACCGAATGACTTAAAGAGAATGAAATCTCTTCACGGTCTTACCAGAACCCTGATTAACAACATGGTAGTTGGTGTGACCAACGGCTATGAGAAGGTTTTAGAGGTAAATGGTGTTGGTTACCGCGCATCCAAACAGGGCAAGAAATTAACTCTGAACCTGGGCTATTCCCATCCGGTAGAGATGGAGGATCCGGAAGGTCTGGAGACAGTTCTGGAAGGACAGAATAAGATCACGGTGAAGGGTATCGATAAAGAAAAAGTTGGCCAGTATGCTGCAGAGATCAGAGATAAGAGAAGACCTGAGCCGTATAAGGGTAAGGGCATCAAGTACGCCGATGAGACGATCAGACGTAAAGTTGGTAAGACTGGTAAGAAGTAGGAGGGAGTGCGAAAATGGTTAGCAAGAAATCAAGAAAAGAAGTTCGCGTTAAAAAACATACCAGATTACGCAACCGCTTTGCAGGGACTGCAGAGAGACCGCGTCTGGCTGTGTTCAGAAGCAATAATCATATGTATGCACAGATTATTGACGATTCCGTCGGCAATACTCTGGTAGCGGCATCTACCTTGGAAAAAGCGGCAAAAGAGGAACTGGAGCATACCAATGATGTGGCTGCCGCCAGCTATGTTGGAACTCTGATCGCTAAGAGAGCGCTGGAGAAGGGAATCGAAGAGGTCGTGTTTGACCGTGGCGGTTTCATTTACCAGGGTAAGATTCAGGCACTTGCAGATGCGGCCCGCGAAGCCGGTCTGAAATTCTAGTAGAGAGGAGAACGGCATGAAGCGTACAATTATTGACGCAAGTCAGTTAGAGTTAAATGACAATGTAGTAGCAATCAAGCGTGTATCAAAGACGGTAAAGGGCGGCCGTACCATGAGATTCTCTGCTCTGGTAGTGGTTGGCGACGGCAAAGGTCACGTGGGTGCTGGCCTGGGTAAGGCAGGAGAGGTTCCGGAAGCCATCCGTAAGGGAAAAGAGGCGGCTGCCAAGAACTTGGTGGAAATCCCGGTGGATGAAAATCAGAGTATTCCCCATGATATTCTGGCACAGTTTGGCAGTTCCAGCGTGCTGATGAAGAAGGCACCTGAAGGTACTGGTATTATCGCTGGTGGTCCGGCCCGTGCCGTGCTGGAGCTTGCAGGGATCAAGAACGTTCGTGCGAAATCCTTGGGCTCCAACAACAAGACCAATGTAGTATTGGCTGTGATTGATGGGCTGACCAAGCTTAAGACTCCGGAAGAGTATGCGAGATTGCGTGGCAAATCCGTAGATGAGATTTTAGGCTAAGGAGGAGAATGAGATGGCTGAGAAGTTAAAAGTGACATTAGTCAAATCCCCAATCGGGGCGATTCCGAAGCAGAAAGCGACGGTGGAGGCCCTGGGCCTTAGGAAGCTGAACAAGACTGTTGAGCTGCCAGATAATGATGCTGTCAGAGGAATGATCTGGCATGTGAAGCATTTGGTGAAAGTAGAAGAAGTCTAAATACCGAAGTAAGGAGGTGCAATGTGATGGATTTATCGAATTTACAACCGGCTGCCGGCTCCAAGCACAGCGATAATTTCAGAAGAGGACGCGGTCACGGTTCCGGCAATGGCAAAACAGCCGGTAAGGGACATAAGGGCCAGAAGGCTCGTTCCGGTGCTCCGAGACCGGGGTTTGAGGGCGGTCAGATGCCCTTGTACCGTCGTATTCCAAAGAGAGGTTTTACCAATCGCAATACAAAAGAAATCATTGCAATTAATGTGAGCGCTTTAGAGCGCTTTGATAATGGCGCAGTGGTTACTGTGGAGACCCTGATGGAGTGCGGAATCATTAAGAATCCCAGAGACGGTGTCAAGATTCTTGGTGATGGAGAATTAACCAAAAAGCTGACCGTAAAAGTAGATGCATTCAGTGAGGGTGCAAAAACAAAGATTGAGGCTTTAGGTGGAACCTGCGAGGTGATCTAATTATGTTAAAGACACTCCGAAATGCATGGAAGGATAAGGAGATCCGCAAGAAGCTCCTCTATACTTTCATGATGCTGGTGGTGATTCGCTTTGGATCGGAACTTCCGATTCCGGGAGTGAACACCTCCTATTTTGCGGACTTTTTCGCCAGGCAGAGCGGAGATGCGTTCAATTTTTTTGACGCGATGACAGGTGGTTCCTTTACCTCGATGTCCGTGCTGGCTTTAAGTATTACTCCGTATATCACATCTTCCATTATTATGCAGCTTTTGACAATTGCAATTCCCAAATTGGAGGAAATGCAGCGGGAAGGCGAGGATGGCAGAAAGAAAATTGCGGAGTATACCCGTTATTTGACTGTGGCATTAGCTCTGATTGAGTCTACAGCTATGGCAGTTGGATTTGGCGGACAGGGGCTGCTTATCAATTATAATGTATGGAGCGTAATTATTGCAGTTGTTACCATGACGGCAGGAAGTGCGTTTTTGATGTGGATTGGCGAGCGAATAACAGAAAAAGGCGTAGGAAACGGAATTTCAATTGTCCTGCTTTTCAACATCGTATCCTCCTTGCCTCAGGATGTCAGCAGTCTGTATAATACTTTCATGAATGGTAGAATTATTGCCGTGCAGGTAGTGGCATTTTTAATGATTCTGGCAGTTATTGTGGCGATGGTAGTGTTTGTTGTATATCTACAAGATGGTGAGCGTAGGATTCCAGTACAGTATTCTAAGAAGATGGTAGGGAGAAAGATGGTGGGAGGCCAGTCTTCCCATATTCCGTTGAAGGTAAATACTGCTGGCGTGATTCCGGTGATTTTTGCTTCTTCGATCTTATCGTTTCCGGTAGTGATTGCACAATTTTTCAGTCCGGATTACAGTACCATTCCAGGGAAGATTTTGATGCTGTTAAATCAGTCATATTGGTTCCGTCCGGAAATGCCATGGTATTCTGTGGGTTTGGTGATTTATATTGTATTAATTGTATTGTTTGCCTATTTCTACACATCGATCACTTTTAATCCCTTGGAAGTAGCTAACAACATGAAAAAGTCCGGTGGATTTATCCCAGGTATTCGTCCGGGTAAGCCAACTTCGGAATATCTGGAAAAGATATTAAACTATATCATTTTTGTTGGTGCTGTGGGCCTGATTATTATCAGTGTGATTCCGATCATGATTTCCGGTGTGTTTGGTGTGAGCCGCTTGTCATTTTTGGGAACGTCGCTGATCATCATTGTCAGTGTCATTCTAGAGACCATTAAGGCCATTGAGTCTCAGGTGATTGTGCGGAATTATAAAGGATTTTTAAACGATTAGGATAAATGGGAAGAGCTGCTGCGCAGGAAAATGGGCGGCAGCTTTTTCTGCTACAAATCGGAGAGGTTTCTGCTGTCAATAAAACATAAATAATAAAGGAGGATAAAAATGAAAATTATTATGTTAGGTGCTCCGGGCGCAGGAAAAGGTACTCAGGCAAAAAAGATTGCCAAGAAGTACGAAATTCCCCATATCTCCACCGGCGATATTTTTCGGGCAAACATTAAAGGCGGTACGGAGTTGGGAATGAAAGCCAAATCGTATATGGATCAAGGGCAGCTGGTACCAGATGATGTGACGATTGGCATGCTGCTGGATCGGATTAGCGAAGCAGATTGTGAGAAAGGTTACGTGTTGGACGGTTTTCCGCGGACGATTCCCCAGGCAGAAAGTTTGACAGCAGCTTTGAAAGAGCGGGGAGAGAAGATGGATTATGCGGTGGATGTGGATGTACCAGATGAGTCGATCGTCACTCGCATGGGAGGAAGAAGAGCTTGCTTAAAGTGCGGCGCCACCTATCATGTGGTATTCAATCCGCCAAAAGCAGAAGGCGTATGTGACAGTTGCCAGGAGGCGTTGGTATTGCGTGATGATGATAAGCCGGAGACGGTTCAGAAACGCCTGACAATATATCACGATCAAACACAACCTTTGATTGAATACTACAAAGAACAGGGAATTCTGGTGACAGTGGACGGAACCAAAGAGTTGAATGAAGTGTTCAAGGATATTGTTGCTGTCCTGGGGGCGTAAGTTATGTCAGTGTCAATTAAATCAGAGCGGGAAATAGAGCTGATGCGTGAGGCCGGAAGGATACTTGCTCAGGTACATGAAGAACTGGGAAAGATCTTAAAGCCAGGGATATCTACTATGGATATTGACCGGACCGGGGAAAAGCTGATTCGCAGTTTTGGCTGTGTTCCTTCTTTTAAGAATTATAATGGTTATCCTGCTTCCATCTGTGTATCGGTTAATGATGAAGTGGTACATGGGATTCCCAATAAGCACAGAATTTTGAAGGAGGGGGATATCGTCAGTTTGGATGCTGGAGTGATTTATCACGGATATCATTCGGATGCTGCCCGAACTCATGCGATCGGTAATATTTCCCCAGAAGCGGAGCAATTAATCCGAGTGACCAAAGAGAGTTTTTTTGAAGGTATCAAGTATGCAAAAGCCGGCAATCATCTCAATGATATCTCTTCGGCAATCCAGGCATATGCGGAGCATTTTGGTTATGGAGTGGTTCGGGATCTAGTGGGACATGGGGTTGGGAAAGCGCTTCATGAGGATCCAGAAGTGCCCAATTTTTCCCAGAAAAGAAAGGGGATTCGTTTATGTCCTGGTATGACGCTTGCCATTGAGCCCATGATCAACATGGGGCGTGCGGATGTAGTATGGCTAAACGACGACTGGACGGTGGTAACAGACGATGGTTCGCTTTCTGCTCATTATGAGAACACCATTTTGATTACAGAGGGGGAACCGGAGATTTTGTCTCTGCTGTGAGGACGGTGAACAGGATGGATTATCAACCAGGTTGTCTGGCAAGATCTCTTGTCGGGCATGATAAAGATCAGTATTATGTGATATTATCGGTGGAAGGGGAACGGGTAGTGTTAGCAGATGGAAGAACCCGGACCCAGAAACATCCCAAGCGGAAGAATAAGAGGCATATCCAGGTAGTAAATCGCTGCCTGGTTGAGGAGTTTCCGGTGTCGGATGAGGAAATTTATGCCCGGCTGAGAAGTTTTGTGAAGTGTGCTGCTAATAGAGAGAAGGAATGAAGGACCTTTTTGAGTTGAGAGCACGGTTTAAAATCCTGTGGATCGGTGGTCCGGGAAGAGTGAGAGATTTACGCATTCAGGAGGTAAGAGATGTCAAAAGCAGATGTGATTGAGATTGAAGGAACTGTAGTAGAGAAGCTGCCAAACGCCATGTTTCAGGTAGAACTAGAGAATGGACATCAGGTGTTGGCTCATATCAGTGGGAAGTTGCGGATGAATTATATCCGGATTCTTCCGGGCGATCGGGTGACAATCGAGTTGTCGCCGTATGATCTTTCGAAGGGGAGGATTATCTGGAGAGATAAGTAAGAGATGGTATGGCGATCGGTCTGTTAAAGGCTTTTGAAGGACGGATCGCCATCGGACCTCTTTTTTAGTAATCTATGGAAGATAAGGCCATGGAAAGCAAATTAAAATCGTATAAAACAGGGAAAAATAGTAAAAAAGTGCTTGCATTACAAATATTGCGGTGATATAATACTATGGCAACTTTGTTAAAATGCCGGGTGAAGTTTGCCCAAAACCGGATCTGGATGAAGCGGAATATCTGGAAAAGAGGATAGGAGCGAGATTTTTAGGAGCGGAGAGCGGGTTTTTAGAGGACACACCCCGACGGGTGTACTAGACCCGTAAAGACAGGGCAGAATAGAGGAAGCTCTCAGGAGTATAACCTGGGTGCCCTGTAAAGGCAGGGCAGCACGAAGGAAAGGAGAAATTGCCGTGAAGGTGAGATCATCAGTGAAACCGATTTGCGAGAAATGCAAAATCATCAAGCGCAAAGGCAGCATCAGAGTAATCTGTGAAAATCCTAAGCACAAGCAGAGACAAGGTTAAGTAAGAGAAAAAGGAGGTGTACGACGCAAATGGCTCGTATTGCAGGAGTTGATTTACCAAGAGAGAAACGTGTTGAGATCGGCCTGACTTACATTTACGGGATCGGAAGAACCAGTTCCAACCGTATTCTGGCGGAGGCTGGCGTGAATCCGGATACCCGTGTCAAGGATCTGACTGATGATGAGGTAAGAAAGATTGCGGCGGTGATCGCAGACAGCCAGATAGTAGAGGGTGACCTGCGCAGAGAGATCGCTATGAATATTAAGCGGTTGCAGGAGATCGGATGCTATCGTGGAATCCGTCACAGAAGAGGATTGCCGGTTCGCGGACAGAAGACAAAGACCAACGCGAGAACCCGCAAAGGACCGCGTAAAACCGTGGCGAACAAGAAGAAATAAGCACTGGGTACTGACTTTAACAGATAACCCCATTAACGCGAATCAAGTTGTATGTTTTAAAAACAGGAACAAGATTCAGGTATTCACAGCTTTCGGGACAGGTCTTCCCGAAAGAGCAGCGAATCAAGACGAAAGGAAAGTAGGTTAGTTTAAAATGGCTAAAAATAAGTCCACTGGAAAGAAAGTGACAAAAAAGCGCGTAAAGAAAAACGTTGAACGCGGACAGGCACACATCCAGTCATCCTTCAACAACACGATTGTAACGTTGACAGATGCACAGGGCAATGCCCTGTCTTGGGCGAGTGCTGGAGGTCTGGGATTTAGAGGTTCAAGGAAATCTACTCCATATGCAGCTCAGATGGCTGCAGAGACTGCTGCCAAGGCAGCTATCGTACATGGTTTGAAGTCTGTCGACGTTATGGTAAAAGGCCCTGGCTCGGGTCGTGAAGCAGCAATCCGTGCGCTTTCCGCATGCGGTATTGAAGTAACCAGTATCAAGGACGTAACCCCGGTTCCCCATAATGGTTGCCGTCCGCCAAAACGTAGAAGAGTTTAATAGGAGGTACGAAAAGTGGCAGTAGATAGAGTTCCTGTTCTTAAAAGATGCAGATCCCTTGGTTTGGATCCGGCATGTCTGGGAATCAGTAAGACATCTACCAGACAGCTGAAGAGAGCGAACAAAAAGGTAAGCGAGTACGGTATGCAGCTGCGGGAAAAGCAGAAAGCCAAATTTATCTATGGCGTGTTGGAGAAACCGTTCCGCAATTATTATGCAAAAGCGGAAAAGATGGAAGGTCAGGCAGGTGAGAATCTTTTGATTCTGCTGGAGAGAAGACTGGATAATGTCGTATTCCGCATGGGCTTTGGACGCACCAGACGGGAAACCCGTCAGATTGTTGATCATAAGCATATTTTGGTAAATGGTAAGTGTGTCAACATCCCGTCTTATCTGGTAAAAGCCGGGGATGTGATCGAAGTAAAAGAGAAGGCGAAATCTTCTCAGAGATATAAAGCTGTTCTGGAAGTGACTGGCGGCCGTCTGATCCCGGCATGGTTGGATGTGGATCAGGAGAATCTGCGCGGCGTTGTGAAAGAGTTGCCGACCAGAGAAGAGATTGATGTTCCGGTTGAAGAGATGCTTATCGTCGAGTTGTATTCTAAGTAAGTTTAGAATGATGGAAGCCTCGATAGACGAACCCAGAAGGAGGGGCTATAATCGTGTTCGATTTTGAAAAACCAAACATTGAGATTGTTGAAATTTCAGATGATAAGAAGTATGGCAAGTTTGTTGTGGAACCGCTGGAGAGGGGCTATGGCACTACGCTGGGTAACTCCTTGAGAAGAATCATGCTTTCTTCTCTTCCGGGTGCGGCGGTCAGCCAGGTAAAAATCGAAGGCGTTTTGCATGAATTCAGTTCCATCGCCGGAGTGAAGGAAGATGTGACTGAGATCATCATGAACATCAAGAACTTATCTATTAAGAATAACAGCGACAGCAATGAGGTAAAGACTGCCTATATTGAGTTTGAGGGGGAAGGCGTAATCACAGCTGCTGATATTCGGGCAGATTCGGATATTGAGATCATGAATCCGGAACAGGTGATTGCCACGCTCAGCGGCGGCACGGACAGTAAGTTCTATATGGAGCTGACAATTTCCAAGGGTCGCGGATATGTGAGTGCAGACAAGAATAAAAATGAAGATTTACCTATCGGTGTAATAGCTATTGATTCTATCTATACTCCGGTAGAGCGGGTTAATATGACGATTGAGAACAGTCGTGTAGGACAGATTATCGATTATGATAAGCTGACTTTGGATGTGTACACCAATGGGACTCTGGCGCCGGATGAAGCGGTTAGTCTAGCAGCAAAGGTGCTTAGCGAGCATCTGAATCTGTTTATTGACCTATCTGAGAATGCCCGGACTGCCGAGATCATGGTGGAGAAAGAGGACAATGAGAAAGAGAAAGTTCTGGAGATGAATATTGATGAACTCGAGCTTTCTGTTCGTTCTTATAATTGTTTAAAGCGTGCTGGCATCAATACGGTAGAGGAGCTGTGTAACCGCACACCCGAAGACATGATGAAGGTTCGTAATTTGGGCAGAAAATCTTTAGAAGAAGTTTTAGCAAAATTAAAAGAGTTGGGATTACAGTTAAATCCCAGTGAGGAATGAAGCGGAGCCTAAGCTTCCTTCCCCGTGTGCCGGGCATGTAAGACCAATGATGCAGTGCCGGGTACGAATAAAATGGAAGATGCGGTTTGATAAGACCGATTGGCGCGAACTGCACTCCGGATAGATGGAGGAAAATAAAATGGCAGGTTATAGAAAGTTAGGAAGAACATCCAGTCAGAGAAAAGCACTGATTCGCAGTCAGGTTACTTCTCTGTTATATCATGGAAAGATCCGTACCACAGAGGCAAGAGCGAAAGAGATTCGCAAAGTTGCTGAGGGACTGATTGCCATGGCAGTAAAAGAGAAGGATAATTTTGAGATGGTTACGGTCACTGCCAAGGTTCCGCGTAAGGACAAGGATGGCAAGAGAGTCAAAGAGGAAAAGAATGGCAGAAAAGTGACGGTTTATGATGAAGTTCAGAAGGAGATCAAAAAAGATAATCCTTCCAGGCTGCATGCCAGACGCCAGATGCTGAGAGTTTTGTATGATGTGACGGAAGTTCCGACTACTCCGGCTGGAAAGAAGAAAAATACTAAGTCTGTGGATCTTCCTGCAAAGTTGTTTGATGAGATTGCACCGAAATATGTGTCTCGCAATGGTGGTTATACTCGTATTGTGAAGATTGGACAGCGTAAGGGCGACGGTGCAATGGAAGTATTGCTGGAGTTAGTATAAAAGCGGTTGTGAATTAGGTAGAGTAATATATAATTGTATAGCATACAGTATAAAGAGAATAGTGTATAATGACTCCTCCGTCATTTTCATATTTTGTGTTCATGAACAGACACGGGATGTGGAAAATGGCGGAGGATTTATGTTGCAATTATTTTCTGATAAATACACTTGGCTTTTCTCCAAATTCTCGTTTGAATACTTTTAAAAAGTTAGAATAATCGTTAAATCCACACTCTGTATATGCTTCGGTTACTGTTTTTCCTTGCATTAGCATGTTTCGGGCGATGGTCAGCCGTTTTTTCATGATGAACTGATAAAGAGAAAGTCCGGTGAATTGTTTGAATTGATGGCTTAAGTAATATTTGCTCAGATAAAATTGATCGGCTAAGTGTTCCAAATTGAGATCTTCATTATAATGATTATTGATATAGCTGACAATCTGGTTGATTTGTTGATTTTCGGTTACACTATGATGGGCAGAATCTGCGATTTCATAATAGGCCCGACTGAGAAGAACGAGGATCTCTATAATGGAGGAATAGATCATCACGCGGTTCCCTAATCGTTTGTTGGTCCGTTCTTTTTCAATGGTATGGCAGACGGACTGGATTTGCAGAAGTTGTGTTTCCGTGGGGCGGAAAAGGCGATAATTGCGATTGGAAGCATCGTGAAAGCAGGCAGTCAGATCGTCGCCTACATCGCGCAGCCAGTTGAAAAAACTGTCGTCTAACCATATTACGATTCGTTCGTAGGGGGAGCGAGACGGATGAATCTCTGGACGGTGGATATCGCTGTTGTTGGTCAACAAAATATCGCCAGGCCGAAGATTGTAGGTTCGTCCTTCAATGATATAACTGACATCTCCGGAGATAAAAATATAAATTTCATAAAAAGCATGTTGATGAAAATCGACGGAAAGGGGGGAATCGCTGCGATAATGGTGGTATTCATAAAAGCGTTCCATCATGATCTGGCGGTGAGTGAATTCATCTGTATACATGTTTTATAAAAATCTCCTCTATTTTTGTCAATATTTGAATTATACAGCAAGATTTACCATATTTCAATAAAAATGTACCATGCAAAATTGATGAAAAGATGATATACTATAATTATAAAAACATAAAAGACGACCAAGAAAGGAGAACGTGTTATGCAAATGACATTTCGTTGGTACGGCGAAGGGAATGATAGTATCACACCGCAGGACATTAAACAGATTCCAGGTGTGACTGGGTTAGTGTGGGCACTGCACCACAAACAGGCAGGTGAAGTGTGGACAGTGGAGGAGATCGAGGAAGCCCGCAAGCAGATTGAGGGAGCTGGTTTTAATATGGATGTGGTGGAGAGTGTGAATGTCCATGATGATATCAAAATTGGGCTACCCACCAGAGATCAGTATATTGAGAACTATAAAGAAACTCTGCGCAATTTAGCGAAATTTGGGGTAAAGGTAGTCACTTATAATTTTATGCCAATTTTTGACTGGACACGGACAGATCTGTTTCATCCGATGGAGGATGGTTCCACGGCACTGTTTTATGAGAAGTCGAAAATTCAAGATGATTATAAAGAGATGGCCAAGTATATTTTGGAGAATTTGCATGGCATGACATTTCCTGGTTGGGAACCGGAGCGTATGGCACAGTTGGACGAGCTTTTTGAAAAGTATCGCCCAGTTACGAAAGAAAAGTTGTGGGAGAATCTGAAATATTTTCTGGAAGCGCTGATGCCTACCTGCCATGAGACAGGAATTAAGTTGGCGATTCATCAGGATGATCCGCCGTGGGATATTTTCGGGTTGCCAAGACTTCTGGTAGATAAAGAGTCTATTGGGCACTTTTTGTCCATGGTGGATGATGATTGTAATTGTCTGTGTTTGTGTTCGGGTTCTCTGGGAGCGAATCCTGAGAATAATGTGCCTGATATCATTCGTACCTATTGCGATCGGATCGCTTTTGCTCATGTGCGCAATGTGAAGCATTTTGATAATGGAGATTTTACAGAGGCTTCTCATCGAGATTGTGATGGTGATGTGAGAATCTTGGAAATCATGAAAGCATATCATGACTGTGGTTACGAGGGATATATCAGACCAGATCATGGAAGACATATCTGGGGGGAGAAGTGCCGTCCGGGTTATGGATTATATGACCGTGCGCTGGGAATCATGTATTTGTGGGGTTGCTGGGATATGTTGGAGAAGCTAGAGAAGTAGAGTGTGGTGAGCGAAAGGAGACAAGATTTTGGAACTTTCATTAAAGTCAATTCAAAATAAGGAAAATTGGAAAGGTTATCATCTTCCGGAATATGATCCGGTAAAGATTGCGGAGAATACGGCGAAAAAACCTCAATGGATCCATTTTGGTTCCGGAAATATTTTTCGTATCTTTCCGGCTGTGATCTGTCAGAGGCTGATCGAGCAGGGAGAGATGGATACCGGTATTGTTTGCTGTGAAGGATATGATGATGAGATTATTACCAAATGTTTTCGCCCCTATGATAATCTGACTATCGGTGTGACATTGAATCCAGATGGAAAGCTGGATAAGGAGATTGTGGCATCTATGTCGGATAGTTTGACCATGCTTTATGACAGTGAGCAGATTGCTGGCGTGATGAAAGAGCCCTCTCTGCAGTTGGTTTCTTTCACCATCACAGAGAAGGGATATTCTTTGAGAAATGCAAAGCATGAGCTGGTTGAGGCAGTGCTGACAGATATGGAGGCAGGACCGGAAAACTGCAAGACTTTTATGGCGCAGCTGACGGCTATGTGTATTGAGCGGGGACGGGCTTGTGGAAAACCATTGTCTCTGGTCAGCATGGATAATTGTTCTCACAATGGTGAGAAGCTGCAGGCAGCAGTGATGGAGATTGCGAAGGCATGGTTAGACAACGGGAAAATTTCTGAGAAAGATTATGGATATCTGGAGAAAGAGATTGCTTTTCCATGGAGTATGATCGATAAGATCACGCCGCGTCCACATCCCGTGGTGGAAGAGCAGCTGATTGCAGACGGTGTGGAAGGCATCAGTCCTTTTGTCACTTCTAAGCATACTTATGTGGCGCCTTTTGTCAACGCAGAGAAGCCGCAATATCTGGTGATTGAGGATCAGTTCCCCAATGGCAGGCCGCCGTTAGAGCATGCGGGTGTGATCATTACCAGCCGGGATATTGTCAATAAAGTGGAGAAGATGAAAGTATGTACCTGTCTGAATCCGCTTCATACCTGCTTAGCAATTTATGGATGTATTCTGGGATATACCTCGATTGCAGAAGAGATGAAGGATCCACAGCTGAGTCGTTTTATTGATCGGATGAGCCATGAGGAAGGGATGCCTTTTGTGGTAGATCCCGGCGTTATCGATCCGGAGAAGTTTTTAGACGAGGTGTTAAAGGAGCGTTTTCCGAACCCATTCATGCCAGACACCCCACAGCGAATTGCCACAGATACGTCTCAGAAGCTATCGATTCGCTTTGGTGAGACCATCAAAGCATATATGGATTCGACGGATAGAGAGGCTTCAGAATTAAAGCTGATTCCATTGGTACAGGCGGGATGGCTACGCTATCTTATGGGGGTGAATGATGCCGGCGAGGCATTTGAGATTAGCCCAGATCCATTACTTTCAGCTATGAAGGAGCGGTTGGCAGGGATGGAGTTAGGAAAGCCAGTGAATAAAGAACAGCTTCGACCGATTCTGTCAGATACAACCATTTTTGGTGTTGATCTGTATGCATGTGGTTTGGCAGAGAAAGTTATTGGGTATTTTGAAGAAATGATGGCCGGACCGGGGGCAGTACGGAAAGTTCTGGAGAAATATGTTGGGTGAGAACCCAAAGGAAGAGTTAATGTATTGTTAGAAGATACGCCTTGAAAGAAGAAGCGAGAGGGCAGCCTGCTGACTAGCAGACCGCCCTCTCGTTTCCTTATCTAAATGACATTGGAGGGATTCCAATACATTTTGGTCTCAACATCATGATATTGTCTCTTGTATATCAAGAGAAGAAAATCCATAATTATGAGCTGTATGAAGGGCATTTTTTCCGATAGAAAAGGACCGACATTATCATGGCAATGCTCCAACCGATAGGCCAGGCGACCCAAATGCCGATCGCAGAATTTGTCCAGCCAGAAAGGAAAAAGGCTAAAACCACCCGCAAGATCAGATCGGTAAAAGTGGCAACCATGAAGGAGCCCATAGCGCTGACTCCGCGAAGAATGCCGTCAGCCACCAATTTGGTGGAGACGACGAAATAGAACGGGGCGACAATCCATAAAAACTGTCTACCTGTCAACAGAGCTCCGGCAGATTCCGTTTCCATAAACAGGAGCAATAAATATTTGCCAAACACAACATAGAGAATACAGAAAGGAACGCATAAATACCATACCATTTTCAGTCCGGCACGAAAGCATTCCCGAATGCGTCCATATTGGTGGGCGCCAAGATTCTGGGCAGAGAAATTGGAAATTCCATTGCCAATGGTAGTGAAAGAAGTGATAACCAGGTTATTTAGCTTTACAGCGGCAGAATAGCCTGCCATGACAGAGGCACCAAAGCCATTGATCACACTTTGAATCAGGATATTTCCTGCTGAGATAAAACTTTGCTGTAGAATGCTGGGAATGGCGATGATCAGGATTTTTTTCAAAAGCTTCAGGTCAAATATTGGTGGTTTTTTCTGCACAGGGATTTTTTCAAGTCTTGTCCATACGGTAAAGACAGCTAGAATACAGCTGACACCCTGACAGAGAAAAGTCGCCCATGCAACGCCTGCCACTCCCATATGGAATACTTTTACGAATAAGATATCCACAATAATATTGGATGTGGAGGATACAGCCAGGAAGTAAAAAGGAGTTTTGGAATCTCCTAACGCAGAAAAAATTCCGGTTGCAATGTTATAAAAGAATACGAAGGGTAATCCCCATACATAAATATCCAGATAGAGGCGGGAGTCGGCAAATACTATCTGTGGGGTTCGGATCCCATGCAACAGCGGGGTGCAGCCAAGAATACCTATCAGCATCAACGCCACGCAGAGGACAGCGCTGAAAATACAGGCGGTGGTCACGGCAGTTTTTAGTTGTTCATACTCTTTAGCACCGAATAATTGGGAGACAATGACGGAACAACCCATATTGCAGCCGAAGGCAAAGGCAATAAAAATCAAGGTAATTTCGTAGCTGTTTCCAACGGCTGCCAGTGCATTTTCACCAATAAATTTGCCTGCTACTAAACTATCTGCGATATTATAAAGTTGCTGGAAGATGATGCTGCCAAACAGTGGCAGACAAAATTGCCATAATACAGTCTCAGGTTTTCCTGTTGTCAGATCTTTGTTCATAAAATGAGGTCCTTTCTGGTCAATGTCATTCAGTTAAAGAAACGAGAAATAAAGTCAAGGAAGAGGGGAGAAAAGTAACGGGAAATCATCTGTGATATTTTGACTTTGCAGAGATTTAGAAATCCTTAAATCCCTGAATTTGGCGTTGAAACGAAAATATACATTGTTTGAATGGAGTGAGTTTGTATATTTTCGTTTCGTTTTTAGCAAAAGTCAGGAGTTTTAGGAATTCTTAATCTCGAAACCGGAAAAAGGAACCGATGATTTCCCGTTACTTCTCTCCCCTCTTCCTTGGCGTACCTTTTGTCACTGCTTATCTAAATAACATTGCCTTTCTGTTATTGTTTAGACATCAGCAAAAGAAAACAACCTTTACACAATATCCGAATCGTATTATAATACAGTCCGAAAGATATGAAAAATATATATAATATATTATAGGAATATGAAAAATATATGGATATTAATTTTGAATATTACAAAATCTTTTATTATGTGGCAAAATACGGCAATATGACAAAGGCAGCCGCCGCCTTAGGAAGCAATCAGCCGAACGTAACGCGTATCATGAAGCTGTTAGAAACGCAGCTCAACTGCAAATTATTTATCCGTGAGGCAAGGGGAATCAGCCTCACACAAGAGGGTGAACGTCTCTACTCGCATGTGGAGATTGCCTATCAACATTTGTTAAATGCACAAAAAGAGATCAGCAGACGGGATTCGTTAGGATGTGGTACTGTGGAAATAGGGGCAACGGAAACAGCGATTCATCTTTTCCTATTAGAGGTGCTGCATGATTTTAAAAAGGAATATCCAGGAGTAAGAATCAAAATTCACAATCATACGACACCAGAGACGGTGAAACATTTGGTCAGCGGAAAACTGGATTTTGCAGTAGTTACGACCCCTTTTGATATGCCGAAAACCATTTCCTGTGCAAAGGTTCTGGATTTTGAGGATATCTTGGTAGGAGGTATGCAATACCGGCATCTGTGCGAGGGATTCCTGAAATTGGCGGATTTCATTCGGTATTCCTGGATTGGATTAGGCCGGGGAAGCGCAACGTATGAGTTGTATAGGAATTTTCTGATCGAGAATAAGATTGACAGGGAGCCGGATATGGAGGTGGCAAGTGCGGATTTGATGTTGCCGCTGATCGAAAATAATCTGGGAGTCGGGTTTGTACCGAAAAAGCAGGTATTGCCTTTGCTAGAAGAGAGGAGACTGGTGCAAATACCAGTAGATTTTCGGATTCCTAGACGTTCCATACAGATTGCTACGGACAAAGGGCGGGGAAGAGGTCTGGCCGCGGATGCATTTTACAGATATATAAAAAATTGGCATTCTCGCCCCTTGTTCACGGAGGATAAGGAGAATTATTTAATTGTTAACTAGTAAACATAAAATAGTTGACAATTGAACGGCTTTCGGTTATTATGGATTACGATATGTTAATAAGAAGCGGTTCAAAAGGAGGCAAGGAAGAATGATTCAAAACAATCAAAAAGTAAGTGGACAGGGGATAAGAAGAGACGAGACGAAAAATATGATTTTATGCGCCATGTTTGTGACATTAATTGCAGCAGGGGCTTTTATTAAAATTCCGATTCCGGTAGTACCTTTTACCCTACAATATTTGTTTACCATGTTGGCGGGCTTGTTGTTAGGGGGAAAATTAGGGTGCCTTTCTGTTTGTGTATATATTCTTCTTGGGCTTCTTGGGCTTCCGGTATTTGCTCAGGGAGGAGGGATCGGATACATATTTCAACCTAGTTTTGGCTATATCATTGGTTTTGCAGCAGGCGCCTATGTAACGGGGGTGATTGCCAATGGAAAGGGAAATCCCGGTTATCCACGTTTGCTAACAGCCAATTTTATCGGGTTAGGGATTGTATATTTTTTCGGAATGGTCTATTATTATTTAATGAGTAATTTCTATCTTGGCACGCCTATTGGATTGTGGCCATTGTTTTTGTATTGCTTTCTTCTGGCGGTGCCGGGAGATATTGTTCTTTGTATTGTAGGGGCAATTCTTGGAAAAAGAATGATTCCTGTTATCAGGGCAGAGAGGATATAGGGATGGATGTTAAGACATTAGGCAATGAGATTTTAGATGGGAAAAAGATTTCTTTTGAAGAGGCTCTGTGGCTATATCAGCAGCCTTTGAAGGAACTATGTGAGAAAGCAGATGAGATTCGGGAGCATTTTTGTTCTAGTCGGTTTGATATGTGTACAATCATAAATGGAAAAAGCGGACGTTGTTCGGAGGATTGTCGTTTTTGTGCCCAGTCGGCTCATAATCATACTGGTGCTTGCGAATATCCGCTTCTAGGAGCGGAGGAAATTCTAGAGCAGGCAAGGACAAATGACCGGCAGGGGGTGTTGCGATATTCCATCGTTACTTCAGGAAAGCAGTTGTCGGATCGGGAAGTTGACCGAATGTGCGAGGTGGTGCAGCAGATCCGAGCAGAGACTGGGATTGCGGTGTGTGTGTCTTTTGGCCTTTTAAATGAAGAGCAGTATCGTCGGTTGAAAGAGGCTGGGGTGACTCGGGCTCATAATAATCTGGAGACTTCGCGAAGGAATTTCCCTAATATATGTACCACTCATACCTTTGAGGACAAGCTTCATGCCATTCATGCTGCTCAGGCTGCTGGGCTTTTTGTGTGTAGCGGAGGGATCATGGGACTAGGGGAGACCGTGGAGGATCGGATTGATATGGCGTTTACTCTGAGGGAGCTGGGGATAAAGAGTGTCCCGGTCAATATGCTCAATCCGATTCCTGGCACTCCATTTGAGGCGAACGAAAGGCTTACTCCTGGGGATATGCAACGAATCGTGGCGGTCTACCGTTTTGTTTTGCCGGATGCGGATATCCGTCTGGCGGGAGGCCGGGGATTGATGCCGGATAAAGGAAGCGGTTGTTTTCGTTCTGGTGCTAATGCCGCCATTTCCGGGGATATGTTGACGACGGCGGGAATTACGGTGGAGACAGATTTAAAACTTCTGAAAGAATTGGGATATGAGGTGAAGCGGCAAGATGTGTGAGAGGTTGAGAAACGAGCAAAAAGATGGCTGCGGAAAAAAGCAGAAAGAATCCAGGAAGAGTTTGTTTATCACGGGAACCGGAACCGATATGGGAAAGACTTATGTGGCTGGCCTGATCTTGAAAAAATTGCATCAGAGTGGACTGTCTGCTGCCTATTATAAGGCAGCCATGAGCGGAAATGAACGCCGGGCAGACGGGAGTTTAATCCCCGGAGATGCGGTTATGGTGAAGGAGATGTCAGGCATTTGTCAGCCTTTAGAGGAAATGTGTCCTTATGTCTATGAAAATGCGGTTTCTCCTCATTTGGCTTCGCGGATGGAAGGGAATCCGGTGGTGATGGAGCAGGTAAAAAAAGGATTTGAGGCGGTCTGTAAGGAATATTCTTATGTCACCATGGAAGGATCTGGTGGAATCTTATGTCCGATTTGTCGTGATGAAAAGGAGCTTTGGCTGGAAGATATTATCAAAGCCTGTGATCTGGGCTGTGTGGTTGTAGCAGATGCAGGACTTGGCACGATCAACAATGTGGGATTGACCGTGTTTTATATGAAGGAGAGAGGAATCCCTGTAAAAGGGATTATCTTTAATCATTATGAGCCGGGGAGTGTGCTTCATGAGGATAATCGAAGAATGTGTGAATATCTGACTGGCATAAAGGTAGTAGCTTGTGTCAGGACCGGTGAGGAAGAATTGAATATCTCTTTAGAAACTTTAAAATCCTTATATGAGGAGGAAGTATGATCTGGTATCCCTATGCGCAAATGAAAACCATGAAGGAGCCCTGGAAGATCGTGGACGCTGAGGGCATTTATCTGGACACAGGGGAGAAAAAGCTGATTGATTCTGTTTCTTCTTGGTGGAGTGTGATCCATGGTTACAAACATCCAGAGCTTAATCAGGCAATATTATCTCAGACGGAGAAGTTTTCCCACGTGATGCTGGGCGGATTGACTCACGAACCGGTGCAAAGGCTTTCCGAGAAACTTCAAAGCTGGCTGCCAGGGGATCTGGATTATTGCTTTTTTTCCGATTCCGGAAGCGTGGCGGTGGAGGTGGCGCTGAAAATGGCGTTGCAGTATTATATGAACCAGGGAGAGGAACAGCGAACTATGGTTCTGGCTTTGGAACATGCCTATCATGGAGACACATTCAAGACTATGGAAGTCGGAGATGATGAAGATTACCATTTTGTTCTCAAAGCTTACGGCGCCAGTTCCCATGTGAGGCATATTCCCACAACAACGAAGGCTTTGGAGGAAGCGTTTTTACAATATCACGACCAATTGAACTGTCTTCTGGTGGAACCCCTTTTACAGGGGGCTGGCGGAATGCGGATGTATGAGGTGCCGTTTTTAAAAAGGGCCAGGGAATTGTGTGATGAGTATGGAGTATTGTTGATTTTTGATGAAGTGGCAACGGGGTTTGGCCGCACAGGTAACCGGTTTGTAGCAGATCTGGTGTTGCCGGATATTCTGGTTTTGGGGAAGGCTCTGACTGGCGGATATATCGGTCACGCAGTTACAGTGGCAAACCGCAAAGTTTTTGAGGGATTTTATGATGACAATCCGGATCATGCTTTGATGCATGGCCCTACCTTTATGGGAAATGCATTGGCATGTTCGGTAGCGCTGAAATCGATTGAGATTTTTGAAAAAGAAGACTATATGTCCAAGATTCACAAGATTGAGACCATTACTCGACGGGAAATGGCCGGATTTTGTGCTCCACAGGTGAAAGAAGTGCGGATTTTGGGCGGATGTGTTTGTGTGGAGGTGAAGGATGCTGCCGCTCTTAAGGGATATCAACAATTCGCTTTTGAGCGAGGGATTTTTTCCAGACCATTCCTGAAATATCTGTATGCTATGGTTCCTTATGTGATCGAGGAAGAAGAATTGGTACAGGTTCTTCAGTGTATGAAAGAATGGTTTGACTCAAAGGAATGACAATTGATAACAGGCGGATTTTTTAGATCTTTGTTTCCATGAGATCTGAAAGATTCGCCTGAATTTTATGAAAAGCTCGGGAGATTTTCTCCGGGAGAGGAAATGGGATAACGAATCGTTGGACCCTTCAAAACATATACCAATAGACCGCTTGTAATATCCTATAGATTGATATAAAATAACGTTATATCAACAAGAATGAGATACCGTAGGATGCCTTCATAGGATAACAACAAGCTGCTTGTAGGTAGATGAAGGCTTCATGAAGAAGGCATACAGGGAAGGGTCAGTTATGAGAGAACGGATTCTAAAATTGATTGAGGGAGAAGACAGAAAAAACCCGTTGACTGATGATGAAATAGCTGTCCGCCTGGGAGTCAATCGCAAAACTGTCACGATGAACCGGCAGGAGGCAGGGATTGCGGATTCCAGGGAGAGGAAAAGGCCGTTATTGAAGGCTAGGATTCGGGAGTTGATGAAGGCAATTCCTTCTATGTCTGAACGTGAGCTAACCAGGCGCCTGGAGGAAGAAGGATTTGTTGTAGGAAAGTATGTGGTTGGCAGGCTGGCAGAGGAGATTCGCAAGGAGTATCCGTGGATGATGAGAAGAACAAAAGAAGATGTGACAGAAGATGAAGGTGCAAAAGAACCTGGCACAAAGGTATCTGTCGCTGTCGTGGCAGAAAAGCCGGATGCCAGTGTGTTCCGGAATTTTATTGGCTACAGAGGGAGTCTGATGAATCAGATTTCCCAGGCACAGGCTGCGGTTCTCTATCCGCCCAAAGGGCTTCATTGCCTGATTTATGGACCATCAGGAGTGGGGAAAAGTTATCTGGCGGAGTTGATGCACAGCTTTGCTTGTGGGACAGAAAATTTTGGTAAAAACCCGCCATATTTTGCTTTTAATTGCGCGGACTACGCCGACAATCCACAATTGCTTTTAGCGCAATTGTTTGGCTACAATAAAGGCAGCTTTACAGGAGCGGACAGAGATCGCAAGGGCGTGGTGGAGCTGTGTAACGGAGGAATATTATTTCTGGATGAAGTTCACCGTCTTTCGCCAGAGGGGCAGGAGATACTGTTCTATTTGATGGATAAAGGAAAATTTCGCAGGCTGGGGGAAGTGGATACTCAGCGAGAAAGTCATCTGATGATTATCGCCGCCACAACGGAAAATCCTCAGAGCTCGTTGCTGGCGACTTTTCGCAGAAGAATTCCCATGATTATTGAGATCCCCTCTTTACGAGAGCGTCCACAGGAGGAATGCCTGGAATTTATCAGCAATTTTTTCTGGCAGGAAGCCAGTTTATTGGGAAAATATATCGTTGTAAAAAAGGAAGTTTTGCAGTATCTAATGAGCGTTGATTATGTGGGAAATGTTGGTCAGGTCAAGTCTGACATTAAGGTATGTTGTGCAAAGGCATTTCTGGAGAGTAAACGCAGAAGACGGGAAACGATTGTGGTAGATTTTGCTTGTTTGACTGGGGATTTGAAGAGCGCTCATTTGTTGGATTATGCCAATCGCAATCCGCGTCTAACACAGGAGGACATGCATTTTTATCCGGAGGGCAGACCAGGAGAACAGAGACAGGGAGAAGAACTGAAAAATTGGGACATTTATCGGATTTTGGAGCGGACCTATGATCGGCTTGTTCGCGCGGGAGTCAGTGAGGGAGAGATCAATAGCAGGCTGACAGCGGAGATTGAGACGCAATTTTCTCAGGGAATTCGCCAAATTGAACGTTCCCGTTTTAGTGGAGATGAGATGGAAACCATTGTAGGCGGGGAAATTATGAAAGTGACCCGAGATATCTATCAAATGGCAAGGCAATATTTTCCCGATTTGCGAGAGGCACTTTTATGTCCGCTGGCAGTACATATGAAAATGGCACTTCAGAGAAATGAGGGCAAAAGCCGGGTGGCAACCAGAGTGCAAGGTTTGAAAGAGCGTTACCGGAAAGAATATGAAGCGGCGGCGATGATTTGGCAGGAAATTAGCCGGAAATATTATCTCAGTATGCCAGAAGAAGAGATCGGATTTTTGGCGATGTACTTGTACCGGTTTCGGGAACATGAGGAGATCGGAAAAAACCGAATTCGTGTGTTGGTGGTTTCTCATGGAGCTGTGGCTTGTGGAATGGCAGAGGTGGCGAATGCGGTTTTGGGAACCGATCATGCCAAGGGGCTGGAGATGAATCTGATGGATTCTCCGGCAGAGATGACAGAAAAGGTGATTCAGGCAGCTTTAGTATTGAACCAGGGAAAGGGAATCATTATTTTGGCTGATATGGGATCTCTGATGCTAGTGGGAGATAAGATTCGAGAGCGGCTGGGAATTTCCGTGGGGATCGTGGGGCGAACCGATACCATGATGGTGATTGAGGCAGTGCGCAGGACGCTCTGGACAGATGACAGCCTGGAGCAAATCGTGGAGGCTCTGGATGTGAAGAGATTTGCGGCGGCGAGGGAGACCGGAAAGAGGTCAAATAAAAAGGCCGTGCTATGCTTGTGCATTACCGGAGAAGGCTCGGCAAAGATGTTGCGGGATTTTGTGGAAGAACGTTTAAAGAGCAGTCTGGGAGGAGTCGAAGTTCTGGTTCGGGGATATATTGAGGCGGCAGATGTCAGCCAGATCATTCGCAAAGTGGAAGAGAGTTATGAGATTTTGGCGATTGTAGGAACAATTGATCCAGAACAGGAGGTATATCCTTTTTTATCTCTGCAAAAGGTTTATTCGGGAAATGGTCTGAGTATACTTCGAAAGATTTTAAAGCGCAGACAGTTAATGGAAGAAAACGATCTCAAAGAAGTAATTCATTCCCATTATATTTCCCTATCTTCTGGCAGGAGATATAAAGATGAGCTTTTGGATGAGATGATTGGCCGGTTGGCGGAAGATGGATACGTGGAACCAGGATTTTTACTCAGTGTGTATAAGCGGGAAGGTATGATGACCACGGTGCTCAACGGGGGAATTGCGATTCCGCATGGAAATCCTGAGCATGTCCGAAAACCAGTCATTGCAGTAACAAAATTGGACACACCGGTAGTTTGGGATGGGATCAACACAGTGGATCTAATTTTTGTCCTGGCATTGGATGAAAAATCAAAAAAATATTTTGAGCAATTATATCAGATTATATCAGATGAATCCATGGTTTCTGCACTACGTGAATGTATGAGAACGGAAGAAATCTATCGAATTTTATGTAAAAGTACAAAATCAGACAAATAATGGCATTGTTCTTGCTCCATTATAGATAGTGAAAGGAGTGAGGATGATATGGAAATTCAGAATTTTCCAAAAGTAACGGTCATTTTAAGGGGCTACACCTATCCGCAGATTCGAACGGTTGTGAAAAATCTTGTGGGAAGTAAACTGTGCTCCGTCGAGATTACCATGAATACGCCAGGGGCTCTGGAGGCAATTGAGAAAATCAGCCAAGAGTTCGGGGATTCTGTCATGGTCGGCGCAGGTACAGTGCTTACCTATGAGGAGGCGCAAGCATCGATCGGGGCAGGTGCGGCCTTTCTTTTGTCTCCCACCATGCTGAATAAGAAGATTCTGGATCTGTGCAGAGAGAAGCATGTGCTTAGCGTACCAGGTGCATTTTCTCCCACAGAAATCAAAAAGAGTTTTGAGGATGGTGCGGACATTGTGAAGGTATTTCCGGCAGCTAGATTGGGGAGCAGATATCTGTCGGATATAGCAGCGCCTTTGGGAAAAATGCCGTTAATGGTAGTGGGAGGAATCGGGACTGCCAATGTTGCAGAATATTTTCAGGCAGGTGCGTCTTTTGCGGGGATCGCTTCCGGAATTTTTAACAAGGAGGATATCCTCAATCAGAACGAAGAGGGGATTTGGAAATCCATCTGTGAGATGGAGAATAAATTGCGCGAGCTGGAAGGAGAGTGATGGTATGAGTATTGCATTTGATCAATCTCTGATTTTGAGGATTGAAAATGCGAAAACGAATACGGAGGTTCTGACGCGGATGTGTGAACATCTCTGCGAGAAAGAGATTGTCAAAGATACTTATTGTGAGGCAATTCTGGAGCGGGAGAGGAATTTCCCCACAGGATTAAATACTCATGGAATTAATGTGGCGATTCCTCATGCGGATGTATGTCATGTGAATAAAGCATCGCTGTGTGTGGCAGTATTGGAGCCGACTGTGGATTTTCACGCTATGGATGAACCAGAGGATGCGGTAGCGGTGAGTCTGGTGATTATGCTGGTGCTCACAGAACCTCATGGACATCTGGAAATGCTTCAAAAGATTGTTGGATTGATTCAGAATCAGGAGGATGTCAAGCAGATTATAGCGGCGGAGGATAAAAGAGATATTGAGATGGTAATTCGAAGACATTTGCTGGAGACATAAAGGTTGAAAGTAAAACGTCGGGAATTTATCTGGATGATGCAGTAAAAATTTTAGAAAAAAATAAAAAAGGAAAGGAAAATAATTATGAAGAGAGTATTAGTGGCATGTGGAAACGGGATTGCAACTTCTACGGTTGTGGCGACCAAGATTCGGGAGAAATGTGAAGAGAACGGCGTTGCGGTTACGGTTAATCAGTGCAAGCTGTTGGAGGTGGAATCGAAAGCGGATGATTATGATCTTTTGGTAACCACTGGGAAATTTACTGGCGGTACGGTGACGATTCCAGTAATCACGGCAATTTCTCTGTTGACGGGAATTGGTGAGGATGCAACTCTGGAACAGATTGTGGAGGAGTTAAAAAAATAAAAGAACAGGATACAAAGAAAAAGAAAATGCAGTAATATGAGTGGAGGAAGGCAATATGCAAATATTTTACAGTATTTTTAACGTGATCCTGGATGCCGGGGCAACAGTCATGCTTCCTATTATCATCACTATTGTGGGCCTTATCTTTGGCGTCAGACTGGGAAAGGCATTCCGATCGGGTCTGATGTTGGGGATCGGTTTTGCCGGTATTAACTTGGTAATCAATATGATGAAAAGCAGTATCGGCCCAGCGGCGCAGGCAATGGTTGAAAATTTCGGGATTCATCTGGATATTCTTGATGTGGGATGGGGTTCTATTGCGGCAGTGACCTGGGCATCTCCGATTATTGCTTTGTTGATCTTTGCGATTTTGGCAACCAATATCATCATGCTAGTACTAAAAATTACAGATACACTGGATGTAGATATCTGGAATTATCACCACATGGCAATCGTGGGAATTTTGGTATACTATGTGACAAAAAATGTGTTTCTGGGAGTTTCTGCTTCTGTAGTTATGGCAGTAATTTCTTTTAAACTGTCGGATTGGACAGCGCCGCTGGTAGAAGATTTTTTTGGCATTCCTGGCGTGTCACTTCCCACTATGTCAGCTTTGTCTAGTGTGATCATTGCCGCGCCACTCAATTGGGTTCTGGATCGGATACCAGGTGTGGATAAGTTGGATTTTAGTGTGAAAGATGCTAAAAAGTATCTGGGGATTTTTGGTGAGCCAATGATGCTGGGATTAATTTTTGGTTGTGTAATCGGAGTATTGGCGCGCTATTCGGTATCCGAAATACTCACTCTTGGGGTAAATATGGCGGCTGTTATGGTGCTGATTCCTAAAATGACGTCTCTTTTTATGGAAGGTTTGATGCCAATCTCGGATGCGGCAAAGAAATTCTGTCAGGAAAAATTTAAGGGCAGAAATCTGCTCATTGGTTTGGATGCAGCAATTGTGGTGGGAAATCCGGATGTTATCACGACTTCTCTGATTGTCATTCCGTTGACTATCTTGATGGCTGCTATATTGCCTGGAAACCGGGTGCTGCCTTTTGCTGATTTGGCAGTTGTGACTTTCCGTGTGGCATTGCCAGTGGCTATGACCAAGGGAAATCTGTTTAAGAATATTATCATTGGTCTGTTTTGTACGGCGGCAATTTTGCTGGCTGGTACAGTGACTTCTCCGATTTTGACAGCGCTGGCTACGGAAGTCGGACTGGATTTGGGAAGCAATATGATAACCTCCTTTGCCGGTCCTAGCCTTACGGTGAGCTATCTGATTTATACGGCCTTTACAGGAAATCTTCTGATTTCGATTCCGGTTATGGTTCTTGTGATCGCGGGCGTGTGGTTTATGATGGCCCGCAAAGGACGTCAGAGCGTGGCAGAAGCGTAAAGAAAAAGATTTTGGCATTAAAATGGTTATGGAAAAACATAAACTCAAAAAAGAATAAAGAAGGAAATGATGATGAGAGCGATTGATAAATTGGAGCCCTTTCAGAGAGCGATTTCCAAAGCCCATCTTGCTTCAGCAGGCGTATCTATGGATGCCCTGGACACAAAACCATTAATTGCTATTGCTAATAGTTGGAATGAGATTTGTCCTGGCCATGAGCCGCTTAAGCAGCTGGCAAAAGAGGTAAAAAAGGGAATCCTAGAAGCTGGTGGTGAGCCGGTGGAATTTAATACAATTGCCATGTGTGACGGGATTGCCCAGGGGCATTCGGGTATGCGTTACTGCTTGCCCCATCGTGAGATTATCACGGATTCGGCGGAGGCTATGATTCTTGGGGAAGGCGTATTTGATGGTGTGGTTTACATGGGATCTTGTGACAAGATTGTGCCAGGAATGCTCAATGCGGCGGCGAGGATTGACTTGCCATCTATCATTGTGACGGCCGGACCCTGTTTTGCCAAGATAAAACCCAATGAGTCGAAGGAACTTCGCCAGCGTTTTTTGCGAGGGGAAATTACGGAACGGGATGTGATTGAAGGAACTTTACAATATTATACAGGACCGGGAATTTGTCCGTTTCTAGGCACGGCTAATACGATGGGTGCGTTGTGCGAGTCTCTAGGTATGATGCTTCCGGGAGGAAGTCTGATTCCTTCCAGCACCAGTATGCGTCGCTTTTCAGCCAGAGAGTCGGGGCGGGCAGTGATGAAGTTAGTAGAGAGGCAGATTACACCATCGCAGATTATGACAAGGGAAGCTCTGGAGAACACGATTACACTTCTCAGTGCTATTGGGGGTTCTCTGAATGCTCTGATACATCTTCCGGCATTGGCTGCTGAATTGGGAATTGAACTGGACTGGGATGATTTTTCTGAGATTACCACGAAGACTCCTGTGTTGGCGGCGATTGTACCTAATGGGAACGAAACGGTGGTAGATTTGCATTATGCCGGTGGAATTCCGGCCGTAATGAAGGAATTGAGATCGGTGTTACATCGGGATGTGATGACAGTGACTGGCAGGAGCTTGGGAGAAATCCTGGATGAAATACCGGACGGTGACAGAAAAACCATACGGACCATGGAGGAGCCTGTGTCAAAGGCAGATGGGATTCAAGTACTTTATGGAAATCTGGCTCCTGATGGGGCATTGGTGAAAACTTCGGCGGTACCAGAAGATGTTCGCGTGTTTACAGGGACGGCAAAAGTATTTGACAGTGAGGATGCGTGTTATGTGGCGTTTCGGGAAAAACAGATTCATGAAGGAGATGCCATCATTGTCCGTTATGAAGGTCCAAAGGGCGGTCCAGGCATGAAGGAATTGCACCGAATTACCGAGATCATCAAAGGGATACCACGGACAGCAGTAATCACGGATGGAAGATTTTCCGGAGCCAGCGGAGGACTTAGTATCGGATACTTGTGCCCGGAGGCAGCGGATGGCGGCCCTATTGCCTTGGTCAGAGATGGGGACAAAATTTCCGTGAATCTGAGCAAAGGAGAAATCTTTCTGGAAGTCAGCGATGAGGAATTAAAACAACGTAAATCCGAGTGGAAGCCAGTAGAGCGCGCAAAGGAAAAAGGACTACTTCGCCGGTATGCACAGACGGTCAGTACGGCCAGAAAAGGTGCAACTCTGAAGTAAAAGATTAAGAACAGAAAATTGTTGCCATTTGTCGTTGGAAAATGGTGGCAATTTTCTGTTTTTTTGGTAAGAATATCGTAAGTTGACTATAGGATTTCCTTCGTTTATAATAAAGACATAGATACCCTCAGTAGACAAAAGGAAAGTTTAGTATAGGAAACCGTTTGAAAAGTAGTCATGAGGAATGAAAGATATCAGCCAAAGGGAAAGAGGGATGACGATGGGAAGAAGATGGCTTTGGACGAGTGTATGGGCAGTGGCGTTTGTGATGACTGGGATGATGACGGCAGCAGCAGCGGAACATGTGGTGTCCGGTGTGACGATACGGGTCAGCTCGAAGCTGGAACCAGGGGAAACATTGCCGGATATTGGGTATGACAGCGGAACGGCAGAGGAGGGGAATGTCTCTATTTCCTGCTCTACAGATAAGTATACGATTGACCGGGCAGAGTGGGTGACTTCTACTTCCAAGGAGATGAAGGTGGGGGATCAGCCGGAGATGAAAGTATGGCTGACTGCCGGGGCGGATTATTACTTTAAGGGAAGTTACCGTTCTAGCAATGTGACAGTGAAGTCTGGCAGCTTTGTCAGTGCGAAGCGAGAGGATGAAGATACTCTTCTGGTGCGGTTGCGGGTGAATGCGATCAAGGGAGATTTTCCGGCGCCGGAGGATGCTTACTGGAAGGATAATGCCAAGGGAACGGCCCGCTGGGAGAAACCAGATAGCGGGGATACGGGCAAATATGAGGTGGTGTTGCGCCGGGGAAATGGGAAAGTGCACACCGTGGAGACCACTGGAACCAGCTATAATTTTTATCCTTATATGACGACAGAAGGAACCTATTCTTTTCGGGTGCGGACGATTGCCAAGAGCAGCAAAGACGAGAGTTACGGGAAAAAAAGTGACTGGGTGGAATCGGATGAGCTCTATATTGCAAAAGAGGATGTTTCAGACGGATCCGGAAGAACGGATAACGTCAGCAGCTCGCCAACCGGGAATATGCAGACAGGATGGCAGTATCGGAATGATTACTGGTATTACTATTATCCGGATGGTTCGTACCAGAAAGATTCCTGGCTGAAGGTTAATGACAGGTGGTATTTGTTCCAGAGCGATGGCAAAATGCTCAGAGGCCGGCAGAAAAAGGGCAATCATACGTATCTTCTGGCAGAGAGCGGGGAGATGCAAGTGGGCTGGATTCAGTCGGCCGGCCACTGGTATTATTTCAACCCGACGCCGGATGCAAATGAGGGAGCGATGCTTCAAAACAGTTGGGCTGATGTGAATGGAAAGCTTTACTATTTTAATGGTGACGGAGTGATGATGGAGGGCTGGAATCAGGTGGATGGGAATTGGTATTACTTCTATCCTGGAGACGGAAGCCGGGCGACAGATACCTGGATTGACACCTTTTATGTGGATGCGGACGGGATCTGGAGACGCTGACCGGATGAAGTATCATCGGAAAAGAGTTGACGAGCCGCCGCCCCGAAAGATATTTTCGGGGCAGCGGTTCTTTTTTTGGGAAATACTTGACGCTACTCCGGATATCGCGTAAAATTGAGAAACGGATAAGATGTGAATGGATGACAAGAGTAGAGACAGGAAGGGAGCGGATACAAGCAATGGGAATTATTAAAGCATCAAAGTTGATTTATGATTATATCCGCAGAGATGAAAACGATCAGGTAGAAGAAGTGAACCGGGCGATTGATGGCCTGGATCTGGATATCAAAGCAGGAGATTTTGTGGCGGTTTTGGGACATAACGGTTCTGGAAAATCTACGTTTGCCAAGCAGGTTAATGGGATTTTGTTGCCGACGGAAGGAACCGTGTGGATCTCGGGAATGAAGACTACGGATGAGAGCCGTATTTGGGATATCCGTAAGACGGCAGGAATGGTGTTTCAGAATCCGGATAATCAAATTATCGGCAATCTTGTGGAGGAGGATGTGGGTTTTGGCCCGGAGAATCTGGGGGTGCCTACGGATGAGATCTGGCGTCGGGTCGATGAGAGCCTTGAGGCAGTGGGAATGACGGCATATCGTCTGAAATCACCAAATAAGCTTTCTGGCGGTCAGAAGCAGCGGGTGGCGATCGCCGGAGTGATGGCGATGAGGCCGCAGTGCATTATCTTGGATGAACCTACAGCAATGTTAGATCCCAATGGGCGAAAAGAGGTCATTCGTACGGTTCGTGAGCTGAATCAAAAAGAAGGGATTACCGTACTGTTGATCACACACTATATGGAAGAGGTGATCTGGGCGGATCGGGTAATTGTGATGGATGATGGATGTTTGGTAATGGATGGGACACCGAAGGAAATCTTTTCGCGGGTAAAGGAATTGAAAAATTATCGTTTGGATGTGCCACAAGTGACAGAGTTGGCTTATGAACTGAAGCAAGAAGGGGTGGAATTACCCGACGGAATTTTGACCATTGAAGAGTTGATAGAACATTTATTGCCAATACTTCAGACGGCCAAAACAGGGGTATGAGAAAACGGGTAAACATGTTACCAGTAAAGATATTTGGATAGACTCAAAGCTTGCAGGAGGGCAAAAGAGGAAAATGGCAATTCGGGCAGAACATATTAATTATTTATATGGAGAGGGAACAGCCTTTGAGCAGTATGCGCTTAAAGATGTCAGCTTTGAGATTCACGATGGGCAATTCATTGGGGTGATTGGTCATACCGGGTCAGGAAAATCGACATTGATTCAGCATTTAAATGGATTGCTCCGGGCTAGCAGTGGAAAAATATATTACAATGATGAAGATATCTATCAGGATGGTTATAATATGAAGCTGCTGCGCAGCCATGTGGGATTGGTGTTTCAGTATCCGGAACATCAGTTATTTGAAGTGGATGTGTTTTCTGATGTTTGTTTCGGGCCCAGAAATCAAGGATATTCAAAGGAAGAGATAGAACAACGTGCGAGGGAGGCACTGATTCAGGTGGGATTGGAGGAGCGTTTTTGGCGACAATCCCCGTTTGAATTATCCGGCGGACAGAAGAGGAGAGTGGCGATTGCGGGAGTTTTGGCTATGCAACCAGAAGTGTTGATTCTGGATGAGCCGACAGCAGGACTGGATCCCCGGGGACGGGACGAGATTTTAGAACAGATTTCGGCATTGCATAAAGAAAAGAAAATGACGATAATACTGGTTTCTCACAGCATGGAAGATATTGCACGATATGCGGATCGGATTTTGGTAATGAGTCATGGTGAGAAAATGTTTGATGCGCCGCCGAAAGAGGTGTTCCGGCATTATCGCGAATTGGAGCAGATGGGGTTGGCAGCGCCACAGATTACTTATGTGGTCCAAAGACTCAGAGATCAGGGGATTCCGCTAAAAGAGGATATTACCACAGTAGAAGAGGCAAAGGCAGGGATTCTGGAATTGTTGGGAAAGGCAGGCGGTGAGGTATGATACGAGAGATTACATTGGGGCAATATTATCCGGTGGATTCAGTACTTCATCGGATGGATCCCCGGACAAAGCTGTTTGGGACCATGATATTTATCGTATCTTTGTTCTTGGCGGACAGTTTGAAAGCTTATGGAGTAGCTACGATATTTCTGGTGTTGGTGATTCGGCTTTCTAAGGTTCCCGTTTCTTTTATGGTCCGGGGACTTAGGGCAATTTTATTTTTGCTGTTGCTCAGCGTCAGCTTTAACTTGTTTCTGACGCCGGGAACGGAGATTTTTCGGATTGGTTTTTTGAAGCTGACCTGGGAAGGATTGCGGTTGGCGGGATTTATGGCACTGCGATTGATTTATCTTGTGATCGGCTCATCGGTGATGACATTGACCACGACGCCGAATGAGTTGACGGACGGACTGGAAAAAAGCATGGGATTTCTAAATCGCGTGGGAGTGCCAGTGCATGAGATCTCCATGATGATGTCTATTGCTTTGCGTTTTATTCCTATCCTTGTGGAAGAGACGGACAAGATTATGAAAGCGCAGATGGCAAGGGGAGCTGATTTTGAAAGCGGAAATCTGATTCAGAAGGCAAAGAGTATGGTGCCACTATTGGTGCCGTTATTTATTTCAGCTTTTCGCCGGGCTACAGATTTGGCCATGGCTATGGAAGCTCGGTGTTATCATGGCGGGGAGGGGCGGACAAAGATGAAGCCTTTGCATTATGAGCGGCGGGATCATATGGGATATCTGGTGTATCTGGTATATCTGGCAATCATGATTTTTTTGCGGTATTGATTGTTTTGGGACATTTTGTATTTGGTTTTGAAAATTGCCTAAGAAATTCAAAAATGAGGAGGAGAGGAATAGCATGGACTGCTGGGGGATTTTAGGAATAGAACCGACAAAAGATGAGGGAGAAGTGAAACGGGCCTATTTGGAAAAATTGCCAGAACATCATCCGGAAGAAGATCCAGAAGGGTTTCGTCAGCTGCGCAGTGCTATGGAAGAAGCGCTGAAGGAAGCCAAGGCTCTGAGAGCAGAAAAGGAAACCGCATCAGACTCTGGATATTTTCGCAGTGAGATGTTAGGAAGTGAGGAACTTCAAAGTTTCCTAAAAAGGGCGGAAGAGCTTTATCAGGATTATGAGCGCCGGATACAGCCAAAAGAATGGGAGGAGTTATTATGTCTGCCAGTATGCAGAGAGATGGAGAGCCAGAGAGAGGCCGGCTGGGCCTTGCTGGGCTTTTTGATGGATCATTTTCATTTACCCCATTCTTGTTTTCAGACATTTGATAACGTGTTTGGATGGCGGGAAGAGGAAGACGATCTGTACCAGCATTTTCCGGAAGGTTTTGTGAATTATCTATACGATCGGATTGAGGAAGAGGATTCTTTCCGCTATGATATTTTGGAAGTACGGGAGGGATTTGATTATGACAGTTTTTGTGAAGCTTTTTTCTCTTTTCGGACAGCGTTGGGGGAAAAGAACCGGGAAAAAGTGGAGTCAGCTATGGAAAAGCTGGCGGCCATGGAGATGGAACACCCGGATCTTACCATATTGAAGATTCGCCATGAGTCCATGCAGAGAGGACATGAACAACAGGCATGGGAATTGGCAAAAGCATTATTTCAGGAAGATGGGGAAAATTCTAATACGCGTTACTGGTATATCCGTACGGCATTGGAGTATGAGCAGGCGGATGCGAATGAGGAGTTATTGGAAGAACTGTTAAAGTCTTTGCTGGATCGGGATCCGAATTTTCCCGGCTATTGGCAGTTGATGGGGAACTATATGCGTCGACAAGGAGATCTCTCGACAGCGCTTGGATGTTATCAGAAATGTCAGAATTGTTCAGAGGAACACTGGGAATTTGTGGATGTTCAGATTCGGGAGACCGCGGGAGAATTGGCGGATAAACTGGAAGAAGATCCGGATTTTGATGACTGGTGGCAATTGGCCAAGATTTGCTGGCAGGGAGAACGCTATGAGCGAGTGCGGGAGCTTTTGGAAGGGCAAAAGCCAACGGATGAGCAGAAGATGTCCTGGCTGATCATGATGGCGGGGAGCTGCCATGAAGCAGAAGATTATGAACAGGCGGCGAAATATCGTCAGGAGTTGTGGGACGCCATAAATCCAGAGGAGCGTCCGTATCAGCTTTATTTGGATTTGGCAGAGGAATACCGACAATTGGGTAATACCCAGAGAGCAATGGAAATCTATGAACAGGCAGAGGCGGATTTCCCGGGAGATCCGGAGATCAGTTACCGGCGAGCGGAAATTATGTCTAATGAGGGAGTGCTGGAGGAGGCAGAAAGGCTATGCAATTTGGCGTTGCAGTCGGGCTTCCATCGAAATGCTTTTAATCTGCGACTGGAGATTCTTTTGGATCTGGAGCGTTATCAGGAGGTACGGGAAGCTGCAGAGAATCTTTTGGATCAGGGGTATTCGATCGCTCAGGTTCGTTATTATCATGTTCGGGCTCTGCGCGGGTTGGAAGAAAATGCTCAGGCAGAGAAAGTTTTAAAGGAGCTGGTGGAACAAACCGGGGAAGTTGGGATTGTTTGTCAGGAATATGCAGGATTATGTTCCGATATGAATCGCCCTGAGGAGGCGCTTTCCTGGATTAATAAGGCACTTGCAGAACGGATTACACCGGCCCGCCGCTATATGAAGGGACAGTATCTTCATGATTTGGAACGCTATGAAGAAGAAGAGGAACTGTACCAGGAGATGATAAGGGCTGGGCTGGATAGTTATTATATCCATTATCGTCTGGCGAGAGCCCTGGAAAGTTTGTATCGATATGAGGAGGCGGAATCTGCTTTTCGGAAATCTCTGGAACGGCATTCGGCCAATGGCGTGGCTTGGGATGGCTTGGGAGATATGTTGCAGAATCAAGGGAAGTGGGAGGAAGCAGCGCAGGCATATGAAAAGGGATGGGAGAACGGCAGTTTTCAGGCAATTCGGGATTTGTGTCGTCTCATGAAACGAACGCATCAGAACGAGCGGGCTCTGGAATACCTGCGGCAGGGACTAGCCAAAGAACCAAACGATGGAAGTCTTCTGTGGATTCAGTCCATCGTGCTTCGGAGGCAGAAAAAATATGAGGAGGCAGTGTGTTGCCTGGGCCGTTATATGGAGGTGAAGCCCTCCCGGACGGCTTCTGCGTATCGAGAGATTGCTCTTTGCTGGGAGAAAGCGAAAGAATATACGAAAGCAGAGGAAGCCTATCAGAGGGCGATTGATTATGATCCCAAAGAAGCCAGAAGCTTTAGAATGTTTGGCAAATATTTTGCAAATGAGAGAAAACAGCAAGAGACGGCGCTTCCTTATTTGGAAAAGGCAGTGCAATTAGAACCAGATAGTACCTATGGCTGGATGAAGTTGGGAGAAGTATATGAGGAACTAGGGAGACAAAAGGAGGCAGAAGATTGCTATGAGCGCTCACTGAAAAACTATCTGCAGGAGATCGAAAAAGATCCTTCGGATTGTTGCAATTATGAGGGAGTGGCTGATGTGCTGATTCACCTGGGGAGGTTAGAGGAGGCAGAGGAGATGGCAGCACGAGCGATGTCTCTGCAATGTTCTGTGTTTACCTGTAATGCGCCAGTCTGTTTTGAGGCGTTGGAGGATATGGCTAAGTTGGAGGAAAGAAGAGGAAATCTGGAAAAGGCATTGGAGTGGATGGAACGTGCGGGAGAATATTCCGTAACGGATTATTACCCCAATGAGATTGCACGTCTGAGGAAAGCACTAGAGGCACAGAGAGAAGGTCAATCTGGTCAGTGAAGAATGCATCGGATAGATAACAAGATATCCGGGATCCTAGGAAGCAATTGGGAAAAGAGAGGAATAGAGGCATGAAAAGAATCCGCCTGGTGGTAGCTTACGATGGAACAAATTATTGTGGCTGGCAACTGCAAAAGAATGGAGTCACCATAGAAGAGATGCTGAACCGGGAACTGACAGCGCTTTTAAAAGAGCCAATCGCTGTTATTGGTGCAAGCCGGACGGATGCCGGTGTACATGCCATGGGAAATGTGGCGGTGTTTGATACTGAGAATCCTATGGCAGCAGACAAGATTTGTCTGGCTGTGAATCAGAGCCTTCCAGAAGATATCCGGGTTCAGAGCTCAGAAGAGGTTTCGCCTGACTGGCATCCCAGAAAAGCTAACTGCACGAAGACCTATGAATATCGAATCGAAAATCGTAGGGTTGTCATGCCTACCAAACGATTGTATTCCTACTTTTGCTATTATCCTTTGGATATTGAAAAGATGCGTCAGGGAGCCGCTTTTTTGCTGGGAGAGCATGATTTCAAAAGTTTCTGCACAGCGAAAAGTAATGTGGAGGATACGGTGAGAACCATCGATGGTCTGGAGGTGGAAAAGGAAGAGAATACCATAGTGATTCGGATCAGTGGCAGCGGCTTTCTCTACAATATGGTACGCATTATCGCAGGAACTTTGATTCGCGTAGGTACTGGTGCTTATCCGCCGGAGGAAGTAGCCGCTATCTTGGCGGCCCGTGATCGGCGTCGGGCAGGGCCTACGGCCCCTGCTAGGGGACTGACCTTGGTGGAGATGAAGTATGAGACCGTACTTTCTCCATGGAAGCATAGTGAGAATGCGGAATGGAGCTATCACGTTCTTCAATCTCATATCAAAGAAAAGGAGACCGCATTTTTTTTGATTGAGCGGTGCCGTGAAGAAGACTGGACGGGGCTGATCCGCCGAAATGTGCATCATGCATTTCAAAATGGGGCTAGAAGAGTGCTGGCAGTAGATTGGGAAAAGAATCGACTGCGGGAGGGAGACAGTTATGGATATTACCGCATACAGGGAATGAATTCGTGGCAGTTGGAAGAAGCAATAGGTATTCTGGAGAAAGAAGAAAAAGAGAGGATTTTAGAGCTTTCTTGTGGAGCATCGTGGTATTGCGCAGTAGATGGCGGTAGTTATTTTCCTCTAAATAGCGGTTAGTTAAGCAGCTTAGAAAGGTACGATTTGGAGAATGGAAAGTATAAATTTCAAATCGAATGGCATATAGCGTGAATGATATGAATTTATGCGGGAAATTCGGGAAAAAATGGTTGACACTTGTACTTTCCTATAATATAATTAATAACTGCGACGTTGAGGAAAATGCCGAAGCCATAGCCCCGGAATCAGCATTTCCCGCTCAGCGGATATGAGACATAAAAGCAGGAATATTGACTGCGGTGCAAACCGCGGTATGAAACCGGTAAGTTAACAGGAGGTTGACCAATGAAGAGTTTTATGGCTAGTCCGGCGACGATTGAGAGAAAGTGGTATGTAGTGGATGCTGCCGGCTGTACTTTAGGACGTTTGGCTTCAGAAGTGGCGAAAGTGTTGAGAGGAAAAAACAAACCGATTTTCACTCCTCATATGGATTGTGGCGATTATGTGGTTGTGGTAAATGCGGATAAAGTAAAGGTAACTGGTAAAAAGCTGGATCAGAAGATTTATTATAGCCATTCCGATTATGTGGGCGGTATGAAAGAGACTACCCTCAAGGAGATGATGGCAAAGAAGCCGGAGAAGGTTGTGGAGCTGGCTGTAAAAGGTATGCTTCCGAAGGGACCTTTAGGTAGAAGCATGATGACTAAGCTTCATGTATATGCGGGACCAGAGCATGAGCAGGCCGCGCAGAAGCCGGAAGCCCTGGAAATCAAATTTTAATCGAAAGGTACTGAAAGGAGGAAGTTATCATGGCAGACAAGTATTATGGAACAGGCAGAAGAAAAAAATCCATTGCAAGAGTATATCTGATGCCGGGAACCGGTAAGATTACGATTAATAAGAGAGATATCGATGAGTACCTGGGTCTGGAGACTTTGAAGGTGATTGTTCGTCAGCCGTTAGTGGCGACAGAGACGACAGATAAGTATGATGTGCAGGTGAATGTGCGCGGTGGTGGTTTTAGTGGACAGGCAGGCGCTATCCGTCACGGTATTTCCAGAGCATTGTTGCAGGTAGATGGCGATTATCGTCCGATTCTTAAGAAAGCAGGCTTTTTGACCAGAGATCCGCGTATGAAGGAAAGAAAGAAATACGGCCTCAAGGCGGCTCGTCGCGCTCCGCAGTTCAGCAAGCGATAATTACAAGCAGAATAAGAGATTTAGTGAAACTCTTGAAAGTCCAGTATTTTCAAGGGTTTTCTTTAATCTAAAGTTTTCTAAAATTGTGGTAAAAAGTGTTGAATTTTAAAGCGTAGCACACACATAGCACACAAGTAGCACACAAACGAGGGCATAAAAATCTTGTGTCTTGCGTAAGACTTTTGTATAATGCGGTTATTAAGAAAAGGGCGGTGTTTTCATGGATAGAACAGCGTATAAGAACCGGCATATCAAAGAGCATTACGACAGAATAAACTTTGTTATTCCCAAAGGCGAAAAGGACAGAATAAAGAAAATATGTTCTGAAATAGGGGCAAGTGTCAATGAATATCTTTATATGCTTGTGTGTAATGACCTTGCGGACGGTACAAGCAGAATG